>JAFGEI010000018.1 GCA_016931695.1 Anaerolineae bacterium
CGCGGCTATTTCAATTCCCAGTATCTCGGCTATGAAGCCGCAGAGGGCCTGGATTGGGTGTGGGAACACCGCATTGAGGACCTGGCGCAACTCGATCTTGACAAAGGCCCTTTGGGGAACGAAGGGTCGGATGAAGAGAGTGGGCCTGGACCCATCGGCGGCGACACCATCGGCGGCGGATCACCAGATCGTACCGCCTGGGGCATCCACGAGAGTGCTGTGCAATATAGTCCCGCGCCCGGCAGGCTTTCCTCGGGACTCGACCTTCAGGAGGGTAGACGCCTCGAGATGCAGCGGGGACTCGATCGGAACAAGTCTCAGCAGGAGCGAAATCAACTCGGCCAGTTTGCCACTCCGGCACCACTGGCAGATGAGATCGTACAGGCTGCGCAAGAGTACCTCGCCGACGACGATCCAGTCGGCTTTTTAGAACCCGCGTTCGGGACGGGATCGTTTTTCTCGGCCCTGCTGAGGAATCTCGAACGACGCAAGCTCGGTCGATGCCAGGGGTATGAAATCGATCCCCACTATGCCAAGCCGGCCCAGGAACTGTGGCGCGATACTCCCTTACACCTGGAAATCGCCGACTTTACCGCGCTCCCTTTTCCCGAGTCCGAGGCCGATCGCTACGACTTGATCGCCACGAACCCGCCCTATGTCAGGCATCATCACCTCCGGACAGAGGACAAGGACCGGCTGAGGGCAAGGGCCGCCCAGGTGGTCGGAACGGTCCCTAGCGGCCTCTCGGGGCTGTACGTTTATTTCATCTACCTGGCTCACTCCTGGCTGCGGCAAGGTGGAATCGGCGCCTGGCTGATCCCTAGTGAGTTCATGTACGTGAACTATGGCGGCCAGCTACGGGACTATTTGCTGAATCGGGTTACCCTCTTGCGCGTGCATTGCTTCGACCCGCAGAGAGTCCAGTTTGACGACGCGCTCGTTTCCTCCAGCGTCGTCTTTTTCCGGAAGGAGAAAAGAGATTGCCACGAGGTCCTATTTACCTATGGCGGTTCGCTCGCCGAGCCTGAGCTGTCCCGGTACATTCCGGTCGAGCAAGTACGGCGACTGCCCAAGTGGCGAAATCTGTATAGGGGAACGCCCGGCGGGAGAGGAAGCACCGAGTCCATCCGTATCGGCGACATCTTTGACATCAAGCGCGGGCTCGCGACCGGGGCGAACAAGTTCTTCGTGATGACCCCGGAACGGGCCCTGCAGAGGGGGCTTCCGTCCGAGTTCCTGACGCCGATTCTTCCTAGCCCCAGATACCTCTATGCCGACGAGATCGCTTCCGGGGACGGCTACATGCCGGACATCGAGGAAAAGAGGGTCCTGCTCTCGTGCGACCTCCCCGAAAAAGAGATCGAGAAGCGATATCCTGTCCTCTGGGAGTATCTCGAGCAAGGAAAGCGAGAGGGCATCCACCGGCACTACCTGTGCAGCCACCGCTCTCCCTGGTACAGCCAGGAAACGCGCGAGGCAGCCCCCATCCTCTGTTCCTACATGGGACGTGGGTCCAAGGGCGGCAAGCCCTTTCGTTTTTTCCTCAACTGGTCGGCAGCCGTGGCGCCCAATACCTATCTCAACCTCTACCCCAAACCCAGGTTGCATCGGCTGCTGGGTGAGCAGCCAGAGGTCCTGCACCAGATCTTTGAGGCCCTCCGCCGGGTTGGCACGGACGACCTGGTCTCCAACGGCCGAACCTACGGAGGCGGGCTACACAAGATGGAGCCCAAAGAGCTTGCGAACGTGCGCATTTACCTTGGTACGCTGGCCCAAACCTTCGCCAGCCCTCCCAGGCAAGGGTCGCTGTTTGACTCGGAGGTCGCCAGCGAATAGTCAGCAGCGGCTGCGGAGGCCTGCCAAGCGGAACAGCATTGTGCGTAGGAGGTCCCATATGTACCCATCGATCCGCATTCCCCCCTCCGAGTTCGCCGCCCGCATGGGGCGCCTGATCGACCACCTGGCGAGCCGGGAACTGGCCGGCGCGGTGCTCTTTGACGCGGCCTACATCCTTTACTATGCCGATTTCGCCTTTATCCCCACCGAGCGCCCCATGGCCCTGGCCGTCAGCGCTGGCGGCGAGCGCGCCCTGCTGGTCCCCCGCCTGGAGCTGGAGCACGCCCGGGGCGAGGCGCTGGTCGACCGCGTCGAGGCCTACCCCGAGTACCCCGACGACCCGCACCCCATGGAGCACCTCCGGCGCCTGCTGGACGACCTGGGCATCCGCGATCGCGTCGGCGCGGACGACGACGGCTACCCCTGGGTGCTCGGCTACCAGGGGCCCAGCCTCTCCGCGTTGACCGGCGCCGCCGTCCACCCCCTGCGCCCCTTTGTCGAGGCCCAGATGCAGGTCAAGAGCCCGGCCGAGGTGGCCCTGATCCGCGAGAGCGCCACCTGGGGCCACCTGGCCCACCGCCTGCTGCAGCGCTACACGCGCGCCGGGGGCACCGAGACCGAGGCCGGCCAGCGCGCCAGCCACGAGGCCACGCGGGCCATGCTCGACGCCCTGGGGCCGCTCTACCAGGCGCGCAGCGCCTTTGCCGAGGGCGCGTCGGCAGGCTACCGCGGGCAGATCGGGCGGGGCGGGGCCATCCCGCACGCCATGGCCGGCAACGTCTCGTTCATGCCCGGCGACCTGCTGGTCAGCGGGGCCGGCGCGGCCATGTGGGGCTATCACAGCGAGCTGGAACGGACCATGGTCATCGGCCCGCCCAGCGACGAGCAGCGGCGCTTGTTCGAGCACATGCTGGCCCTGCAACAGAGCGCCTTTGACGCGTTGCGTCCGGGGGTCCCGTGCAGCGACGTCGATCGCGCCGTGCGCCGCCAATACGAGGCCCTGGAACTGCTCCCCTACTGGAAGCACCACAGCGGCCACGGCATCGGCCTGCGCTACCACGAGGGGCCCTTTCTGGATCGCGGCGACCACACCGTGCTGCGGCCCGGCATGGTCCTCACCGTCGAGCCGGGCCTGTACGTCGAGGGCCTGGGTGGGTTCAGGCACTCGGACACGGTGCTGATCGGCGAGGAGGGGATGGAGCGAATCACCTATTATGCGCGGGATTTGGCGAGCCTGATCCTGTAGGGGATTGAGGGCCGACCGGGGACGGTCGGTTGGGGAATTGGGCGCGTGTGCTTGTGCGATGATCCGGTGGGCCATCCGTTGCCCGGCATCCGTTGGCCATCCGATGATCCGCTGGCCCATCTGTTGTCTGGCATCCGTTGCCCGGCATCCGTCAGGAGGGTAGACATGAACGCCTGGCAGAGGAGATCGATGGCCATCTGTGCCCTGGCCCTGTTGTGGACCACCTGCGCCCCGGCCGCGCCGGCGACGGAGGGGGCGGGCGCTGCTCCGCCCGAGACGTCCGCCCCCGCCATGGCGCAGGCGGTCACCTATTACGTGCGGCCCGACGGCGGCTCGCCGGCACAGTGCACGGGGCGCGCCGACGCGCCCTATCCCGGCAGCGGGACGGGGCGGGCCTGCGCCTGGGACCACCCCTTTCGCGCCCTGCCCCCCGGTGGGACGCCGCGTTTCGCCGGCGGCGACACGCTGATCGTGGCCTCGGGCGCGTACATGATGGGCTATGGCGCGCCGGGGGCCGATGAGTGTGACGCAGAGGGCGCCTACGACTGCCACATGCCGCCGATCCCGAGCGGCCCCGACGCCGCCCACCGTACGCGCATCCTGGGCGCGGGCTGGAATGCCGGCTGCCCGAACCCGCCCCAGTTGTGGGGCACCGAGCGGGCCTGGATGGTGGTCAACCTGGAGAGGTCGAGCCACGTCGAGGTGGCCTGTTTCGAGATCACCGACCACTCGCCCTGCGTCGAGTCCCACGCCCACGGCTACGGCGGCTCCGAGTGGACCTGCCAGCGCGACCACCCGCCCTACGGCCCCTGGGCGGACACGGGCCTCTCGGCCGCCGACGCGCAGGACGTCCTCCTGCGCCACTTGAACATCCACGGCCTGGCCGGGGCGGGGGTGCGGGCGGGGCGGCTGGCCGACTGGACGGTGGAGGACGTGCGCCTGGCCGGCAACGGCTGGGTCGGCTGGGAGGGGGACATTGACGGGGAGGACGCCAATTCGGGCACCCTGACCTTTCGGCGCTGGACGGTCGAGTGGAACGGCTGCGCCGAGACCTGGCCCGGCGGCGAACCGGCCGCTTGCTGGGCCCAGCCCGCCGGGGGGTACGGCGACGGCGTGGGCACCGGGGCCACCGGCGGGGACTGGATCATCGAGGACTCGGCCTTCCTGCACAATGCCCAGGACGGCCTGGACCTGCTCTACCACAGCCTGGGGGGCCGGATCGTCCTCAACCGCGTGCGCGCCGAGGGCAACGCCGGCAACCAGGTCAAGACCGCTGGCTGGACAGAGATCACCAACAGCGTGCTGGTGGGCAACTGTGCCTTTTTCGAGGGCCAGCCC
>JAFGEI010000082.1 GCA_016931695.1 Anaerolineae bacterium
CGCGGCAGGCTGTCGAGGCGGGCCTGCAGGATGCCGGTCAGGGTGGGGGGAACGCGCACCTCCTTCAGCCGCTCCATGTCGACGCGCCAGGCGCCCTGGGCGTCCGTCCCGTGCTCGATCACCCTCTCGTCGCCGAGCATCTTGATCAGTTCTTCGACGTAGAAGGGATTGCCCTCGGCCCCTTCGACGATCAACTCGCGCAGCGCGGTGGGGATGGATTCGACCCGCTGCAGGATTTCGTCCACCAGGGCCTGGCTGTCCTGGCGGGAGAGGGGCTGGAGGGCCAGCCGCGCCTGTCCGGGCAGGTTGGCGCCCCACTGCGGGCGGCGCTCGAACAGAGCGGGGCGGGCCAGGGCGACGATGAGCAGGCGGGCGCGGGGGATCGCGGCGGCGAGGTGCTCGACGAGGTCGAGGGAGCTGTCGTCGGCCCAGTGCAGGTCTTCGAGTAAGATGGCGAGGGGCTGCTGCTCGGCCACGGCGCGCAGGAAGTTGGTGAGGTAGGTTCGCGCCAGCTTGCCGAAATCGGGGCTGCCGGTCAGGTTCTGCACGGCGGGGGTGGAGGAAAAGTCAAAGCCGATCCAATGGCCGACGAGGTCGGCGCGCTCGGGGGGGAGGATGGCGGCCGTGCCGGCGCGGAACTTGGCCAGCACTGCGGCGGCGCTGTCGCTTTCGAGGATGTCGAAGCGTTGGGCGAACATATCGCGGACGATGCTGTAGGGGGTGCCCTGCAGCGCGGGGGCGGCGCGGCCTTTGAGAACGTAGCCCTCCTGCGGGCGCAGCGCGAGCCAGTTCTCGAACTCGTACAGCAGGCGGCTCTTGCCGACGCCGGCGTCGGCGACGACGGTCACGAGGCGGGTCGTGCCGCCTTCGGCTGCGTCGACAAAGGCGCTTTGCAGGGCCTGCAACTCGGCAGCGCGGCCGACCATGCGCGTCTCGACGCCCTCGACGCCGCGCGTGCCCGCGCGGAAGGCGCGCGGCCTGGCCTGCTGGACGACATAGGTCTGCACCGGCGCGGCCTTGCCCTTGACCGCCAGCGGCGGCTGTGGCAGCACGTCGAACAGGCCGCGCACGTGGCGGTAGGTGTCGCGCGAGATGAGCACGCTGTCCGCCGGCGCGGCCTGCTCCAGCCGCGAGGCCAGGTTGACCGTGTCGCCCATGGCGGTGAACTCGCGCGTCGAACCGACCTCGCCCAGCAGCACCGGGCCGGTGTTGAGGCCGATGCGCATGTGCAGGGGCGCGTCGCGGTGCGTCTTGGCAAGGTTTTGCCGGAAAGCGGCCAGGGTGGCCTGCATGGCCAGGGCGGCGCGGACGCCGCGTTCGGGGTCGTCCTCGCGCGCGGTTTCTGCACCCCACAGCGCCATCACGCCGTCGCCGATGTGCTTGTCGATGTGCCCGCCGTGGGCGACGATCGTTTCGTCCAGCCGCGCCCACAGCGCGTTGACGATCTCGGCGACTTGTTCGGCGTCCAGCGTTTCGGATATGGCGGTAAAGCCCAACAGGTCGGCGAACAGCACGGTCACCTGCCTGCGCTTGGGCTCCGGGGGGACGGCCTGGGCTTGGAGTTGGGCCAGCTTTTCGCGCATGGGTCCCAGGGCGGCGTCCACCACGGCGTCGCCCAGAACAGCGCGCTGTCCTTCGAGAACGGCGATGGCTTGCTCGAGTTGCTCGCGTTCGCGCATTGCCTTTTCCTGAACAGCCTCCTGGCCTGGGCATTGTAACACACTGCAAGCTAAAAGACAAAGCCCCGCCTCGGCCCGACTTGCACTCCGCGGCCAGCGGGTTATAATGCCCAGGACAGGTGCCTGCAGGGAGGAAAGCGATGAATGTTGCCTGGATCACGACCGTCGACGAAGACGATGCCCGCGGCGAGACTGCCGAAGCGTTTGCCCAATGCTGTAACAAGAAAACTGGCCGCGCTGCCCACATCCTCAAGGTTCACAGCCTGAACCCGCGGGCGATGGCCGAACACTATACCCTGTACCGCACCTTGGTCTATGGCCCCTCGCCGCTGGCCCGCTACCAGCGGGAAATGATCGGCACCGTGGTCTCGGCGCTCAACGGCTGTCACTACTGAGTGGCCCATCACGGGGAGGCTCTCCGTCGGCTGAAGAAGGACGACGCGCTGTTGGCGGCGCTGGTGGAGGATTATACCCGGGCGGACCTGGAGCCGGCCGATCGAGCGATGCTCGATTACGTTGCCAAGCTGACCCGCACCCCGTCCGCGGTCACGGAGGACGACGTCGAAACGCTGCGGCAGGCTGGCTTTGACGACCGGGCCATCCTCGACATCGCCCTGGTGACGGCCTATTTCGCTTTTGTCACCCGCATCGCCGATGGTTTGGGCGTGCAGTTGGAAGAGTGGTAAGGAGAGTGTATGGCGATCGAAATCGAGGCCTCGATTCTAGCGGCCGACTTTGCCCGCCTGGGTGAGCAGGCCCGCCAGGCCGAGGCGGCCGGGGTAGACGCGCTGCAGGTCGACGTGATGGATGGCCGTTTCGTGCCCAACATCACCTTTGGCGCGGGCGTCGTGCGGGCGCTGCGCCCCCTGCTCGCGCTGCCGCTGGACGTCCACTTGATGATCGTCGAACCGGAGCGCTACCTGGCCGAGTTTGCCGCGGCGGGAGCCGATCGGTTGGTCGTCCACCAGGAGACCTGTCCCCATCTCCACCGAGTGCTGCAGTCGATCCGCGAATTGGACGTCGCGGTCGGTGTGACGCTCAACCCCGCCACGCCCCTTTCCGCGTTGGAAGAGGTGTTGGAGATGGTCGACCTGATCCAGGTGATGACCGTCAACCCCGGTTTCGGCGGGCAAGCCTTTATCTTTAGCCAGCTCGACAAAATCCGCCGCCTGCGCAGGATGCTGGACGACCGCGGGCTCGCGGTTCCCATCGCCGTCGACGGGGGGATCGACCCAGAAACGGCGCCGCTGGTCGTGGCCGCCGGGGCCACGGTGTTGGTCGCCGGTTCCAGCATCTATAACCAGCGGGCATCGGTCGTGGAAAACGTCGCCGCCCTCCGGGCAAGCATCCAACGGCCCAGGGCGACTGGCTGAGCAGTTACAACCATGTTATAATTACTTTATCACCCGGAGGGGTGCCAGAGTGGACGATCGGGGCGGTCTCGAAAACCGTTGTGGCCTTTCAGGTCACCGTGGGTTCGAATCCCACCCCCTCCGCCAGACACGGGCAGGCCGCGGCCTGCCCGTTATTGACTTCTCTGGCGTTGTAAGGTAAGATAATTGGGGGAGGATGGGGATGACGCCGCAGATAGCCAGCCATGCCCGGCCAAGACGAAGCGGCCTTTCCGTCGCCGGGGCCTTTCGCCTGCTGGTGGTGGTCCTGTTCCTGGCCGCTGGCCTGGCCGTGGTTCATCACCTCGGCGGGGTTGGAGGGGGGCCAGCGGGGACTGCCGCTCCCGGTTCTTTGAATGGGGCCGCGACGCCGACTTTTTCCATCTTTGCCATATTCAACCTGAACCCCTGGCCGCGCCCCACCGAGCCGCCGCCTGCTGCCACGCCGGGCGGCCCGCTGCCTATCGGCGTGGTCGCCGGGCACTGGGGCAACGATTCGGGTGCGGTCTGTGACGGCTGGCTGCGAGAAGTGGACATCAATCTCGCGATTGCCGAGCGCGTCGTCTACACCCTGAGAGCCCTGGGCTACGAGGTCGACCTGCTGCAGGAATTCGACCCCCGGCTCGAAGGCTACCGTGCCCAGGCGCTGGTCTCGATCCACGCCGACGCCTGCCTCTACCCGGAAGCATCTGGTTTCAAGGTCGCCCGCGTCGAAGACAGCGCCGTCCCCCAGCAAGAAGACCGCCTGGTCAGCTGCCTGATCGACCGCTATCAAGCCCGCACCGGGCTGGAGTTTCACGAGGGCAGCATTACCCCGGACATGACGCACTATCACACCTTCTACGAGATCGACCCGCGGACGCCCGGCGCCATCATCGAGGTTGGCTTTATGCTCGCCGATCGGGAGCTGCTGCTCAACGAACAGGACGTCGTTGCCCAAGGGATCGTCGAGGGCATTCTGTGCTTTGTCCGCGACGAGGGAGGAGAATGACATGATCTTGACCCCTGCTGGTATTTTGGCTGGCGATGGCCCCGTTCGCCCCGAGGACCTGCAAGTCATCCGTGAGGCCGGCCTCGCGGCGCTCAAACTTCGCGCCCTGGCGAACCCTGTCGGCGACGTGACGGTCTACCGGGATGCTGGCGTGCGCCGCTTCCTGCTCCAACTGCTCAGCCCCCGGCCTGGCACGATGCCGACCTCGCCCGAAGAGTTTGTCGGCGATTTCGCCCCGGCCGTGAGCGAATTTCTCAAGGCCGGCGTGACGGATTTAGAGCTCCACGGCGAGCCCAACAGCCAGGAACGGGGCTGGGGGGTTTCCTGGAACAGCGCGGCCGAATTTAGCGATTGGTTCCTGGCGGTGGCCGAGCTGCTGCGGAGCGGGTTCGGCCCGCAGCTGCGCATCGGCTTCCCGGGGCTGGCGCCCCCCGGGGCGGTGCCGCCGGGCGTGCTGCCAGCCATCGACGACGAGACGTTCCTGTCCGAGTGCGCCGCTGCCCTCACCGGCGCCGATTTTGTCTGCTGCCACGTCTACTGGCGCGACCAGGGCGAGATGCGCGATTTTCACGGCGCGCTGCGCTTCCTGCGCACCTACCTGGAGCGGGCCGAAATCCGCCCCCGGCCGGTGGTGATCTCCGAGTTCGCCAACGTCGCCACGGGCGAGTCGTTCTCCAACAAGGGCCGCCAGTACGCCGAGTTCTACTTTCTCTGCTCCCAGTATGACCGCCTGGACGGCGCCTATGCCTTCCTGCTCCGCTCTCCCGACCCGGCCTATGCCAGCATGGCCTGGCTCGACGATGGCGGGGCGATGACGCCGATCGTCGAGCGGGTCGCCCGGCGC
This sequence comes from Anaerolineae bacterium, assembly GCA_016931695.1. Classification (GTDB taxonomy): domain Bacteria; phylum Chloroflexota; class Anaerolineae; order B4-G1; family DUEL01; genus JAFGEI01. Next base: position 4,906 of record JAFGEI010000082.1, read on the forward strand.
CCGCTGATGCCGCCCGCCGCCGACCTGCGGCTGGAATGGCCGACGGTCAGCCGTGCCTATACCCAGGCCTTTGGCGACCGGCAGCAGCTCTACTACGACGCCTCTTACGACCCGGAGCACGACGTTCACTGGCTCCACGGCGGGCACGAGGGCGTCGATCTGCGGGCGGTGGAGGGATCGCCGGTCAAGGCCTGCCTGCCGGGCCAGGTGACGTGTGGCGCGCCGGGCACAGCCTATGGGAACTTTGTCCGCGTGAGCAGCCCGGTCGCCGGCGTTGGCGCCATCACCCTGTTGTACGCCCACATGCAGCAGATCACGGCCGAGGACGGCTCCGAGGTCGCCGCCGGCGAGGTGTTGGGGCTGGCCGGGCAAACCGGCCAGGCCGAAGGCTCGCACCTGCACCTGGGGCTCAAGATCGACGGCGTCACCCTGCCGCCGACCAGTCACTATCTGAACGCTCGCCCTTACCTGGATGCCCTGCGCGGCTCGCCGCGGCTCCAGTATGCCCGCACCTACGTGCTGCTGCCGCCGAATGCAGACAGCAGCTGGGCTCGCGCGGCTGCCGAGGCGACGTGGGAGGAGCGGCGCTTTACGGTCGGCAACAGCGCCGACGACGCCGGCATCGGCGATCTCGACGTCCGGCGCATCGTCGCCGTCAATCCCGGAGCGTGGGGGGACGACCTGGCGGCTTTTTTCGCGGCCCATTATCCCGCCGCTGTCTACGTTCCGGTCACAGCGGGAAACCCCCTGGCGCTGGCCGACTGCCTGCGGCAGCTGCCGCCGTTTCCAGACCCTCCTGAACAGCCGCTGCCCCCCCGCGGCCTGCCGCGTTCCCAATACATGCGCACCTACGTCCTGCTGCCTCCTGATGCCAGCGCCACCTGGGCCCGGGCGGCGATCGAGGCGACGTGGGACCAGCACCGGCTGACGGTCGGCGGCAGTGCCGACGACGCCGGCATCGGCGATCTCGACTTTCGCCGCGTCATCGCCATCAACCCCGAAGGCTGGGAAGGTGACCTGGCCGCCTTTTTCGCCCGCTACTATCCCGGCGTGATCTATGTCCCGATCCAGGCCGATACGCCGGTCAAGCTGTGGGAAAAGTTGGAGCAAGTCGTCTCCTGAGCAAACGCCATGTCAGTCGAGGGGGAACTGCAGCAAGGGATCAAGGCGGCACGCAAGGGGCACAAGGGAACGGCACGGGCTGCCTTTCGCGCCGTCCTGCAGCAAGACCCGACGAACGAAACCGCTTTGCTCTGGCTGGCGTACCTGGCGGACGACCCCCGCGCTGGCCTGGCCTACATTGCGCGCCTGTTGGAGACGCAGCCGGATAACCCGCGCGCCCTGGCGGCCCTGCATTGGACCCGCCGCCGGCTGGCCGCCCGCTCTGCCATCCCGGCGCCCCAGCAGGTTTCCCCACCGCCGCCGCCCGCCCGTCGCGCCAGCGCCTATCCGCTGCTGGCGAGCTTGCTGATCCTTGGCCTGCTCTTTTTGCTGCTGGCCCTGGTCGATTGGGGCCCCCACCTGCGGGCCTATGCGTCGCCCTTGATGGCCATGATTTCCCCCACCGCGACCGCCCCCTCGCCGACCATCCCGCCTTCCCCCTCTCCCACCTTCACGGCGACGCCGACCGCTGCGCCATCGCCGACCGCTACCTCGACCCCCACCGTCACGCCGACCGCCACACCGACGTCGACCCCCACCCCTACGCCGCTTCCGACCCCGATCCCCCGCACGGCGACGCCGGTTCCCCCGCCCCGCCCCCCCTCCGAGATCGGCGAGGGCCGCTGGATCGACATCGACCTGACCCAACAGACGCTGACCGCTTACGAGGGTGCCGCGCCGGTGCGGACGACCTTGATCTCTTCCGGGACCTACCGTACCCCGACCCCCACCGGCCAGTTTCGTATCTGGGTCAAGCTGGTGTCCGATGACATGGAGGGGCCTGGCTACTATTTGCCCGACGTCCCGTACACGATGTACTTTTACGGCGCCTATGGCCTGCACGGCACCTACTGGCACGACAATTTCGGCGTTCCGATGAGCCACGGCTGCGTCAACCTGCCCACGCCGGAGGCGGAATGGCTGTTCCACTGGGCGGACGTGGGCACGCTGGTCAACATTCACGACTAGGAGGCGGATTTGAGCGGGCTTCTCGAGACCCTTGCCAGCTACATCCCAGGGCTGACCGCGCGGCGCCTGGTCGATGACCCGGCCCCGATCAGCGCGCCGTTTGTCGAGCGTTTTTCCGCCGCCGTCATGTTTGCCGACATCTCGGGCTTTACGGTCATGGCCGAGCGCTTTGCCCAACGCGGCCCGGCCGGGGCTGAGGAACTGAGCCAGTTGCTCAACGCCTACTTTGGCCAGCTGATCGACCTGATCGCCGCTCACGGCGGCGACGTGGTCAAGTTCACCGGCGACGGCCTGCTGGCCCTCTGGCTGCCCGAGATGCTGGCAGAGGACCTGACCAGCGTCACCCTCCGCGCCGCCCAGTGCGGCCTGGCGATCCAGCACGCGCTGCACAATTCCGAGGTGATCCCGGGCGTGCACCTCTCTCTGCGGGTGGGGATTGGCGTCGGCGAAGAGCTGCTGGCGGTGCACATTGGCGGCGTATTTGGGCGCTGGGAATTTCTCGTCGCCGGCGAACCGGTGGTCAGCACCGGCCAGGCCGAACGGGATGCCCGGCCCGGCTGGGTGGTCCTTTCGTCCCGTGCCTGGGAGCTGATTGGGGAGCGAGGCGTCGGCCACGTGCTGCCGTCGAAAAACGTCTGGCTGACCGGGATCAAGGCGCCCCTTGCCCTGCGCCCGGCGCCGTCCTTTGCCCTGCCCCCCGACCGGGAGGCGGCGCTGCGGGCCTATATTCCCGGTGCGATCCTCTCCCGTCTCGCCGCCGGCCAGGCCGGCTGGCTGGCGGAACTGCGCTTGGTGACGGTGCTGTTCGTCAACCTGCCGGACATGGACCACGCAATGTCGCTGCGGGAGGCGCAGGAGACGATACGGGTGCTTCAGAGCGCCCTCTACCATTACGAGGGCAGTATCAACAAGCTCAACGTGGATAACAAGGGCGTCACCCTGATCGCTGCGCTGGGGCTTCCCCCGCTGGCGCACGAGGACGACGCGGTGTTGGGTGTCCAGGCCGCACTGGCGATGCAGGCGCGGCTGCAGGAACGCGGCTGGCGCAGCGCGATTGGCGTTGCCAGCGGACGGGCTTTTTGTGGCTCCGTCGGCAACGCCGCGCGGCGCGAGTACACGATGGTCGGTGACGTCGTCAACCTGGCCTGCCGCTTGATGGAGGCCAGCGACGCCGGTATCCTCTGCGACAAGGCGACGTACGACGCCGCCCAGGGCCGGCTGGCTTTTGACGCCCTCCCGGCCATCACCGTGAAAGGCAAAGTAGACCCCGTGCCGGTCTATCGTCCCCTGAGCCAGCTGCAGACCGTCGCCCAACCCCAGCGCCGGGAGACGATCGTCGGCCGGGAAATGGAACGGATGATGATGGTCGAACACCTGCAGTCGATGCAGCGCAGCGGGCAGGGCGGGGTTGTGATCCTGGAGGGCGAAGCGGGGATCGGCAAGTCCCGGCTGGTCGACGAACTGCGCCGCCAGGCCGAAGAACTCGGCGTCAAGGTGTTGTACGGGGCCGGCGACTCGATCGAGCACGTCACCCCTTACTATGCCTGGCGCTCGATTTTCTGGCAGCTCTTTGGCCTGAGCGGGCTGCCCCCTGAGCCGGACGCCCGCCGCCAGCACGTGTTCGACCATCTGTCCTTCGATCCCGAGCTGATTCTGCTCGCCCCGCTGCTCAACGCCGTCCTGCCGCTGGACCTGGCGGAAAACGAGATCACGGCGGCGATGACGGGCCAGGTGCGGGCGGACAACACGCAGGAGCTGTTGATCCGCCTTTTGCAGCAGGTCGTTGGCGAGGGGGAACAACCGTGTCCGCACCTGATCGTCCTGGAGGACGCCCATTGGCTGGATTCGGCCTCCTGGAACCTGGCGCTGGCGGTCAGCCGGCGGGTCCAGCCGGCCCTGCTCTTTATCTCGACCCGCCCCCTGGTCGAAAGGCCTGAAGCGTACCAGCAGCTCGACGAAGAACTGGCGACCCATCGGATGCAGCTCGGAGCGCTGTCGCCCAGGGATGTCGTCACCCTGGTCGGCCATCGGCTCGGCGTTCCCACGGTTCCAGAGCCAATTGTCAGCTTGATCCAGGACAAGGCGCAGGGCAATCCCTTCTTTTGCGAGGAATTGGCCTATGCGCTGCGCGACGCCAGGCTCGTCCTGATCGCAAATGGAGAGTGCCGGATCAACCCCGCCGCTGGTGACCTCAGTGTTCTCGACCTGCCGGACACGGTGCAGGGCGTGATCACCAGCCGCATCGACCGGCTGACGCCGTCGCAACAGTTCACGCTCAAGGTCGCCAGTGTCATTGGCCGCATCTTTGCCTCGCGGATGCTGCTCGACATCTATCCCATCGAAGTAGGGAAGCGATACGTCGCGGACGATCTGAGCGCCTTGCGCAAGCTCGACCTGACGCCCCTGGAAACGCCCGAACCGGAGATGACCTACATCTTTAAGCACATCATCACCCGCGAAGTGGCCTACAACCTGATATCGTTTGCCCAGCGGCGCGACCTGCACCGCGCTGTGGCCGAGTGGTACGAGCGGTGTGCTCAAGAGCTCTCCCCCTACTACCCGATGTTGGCTCACCACTGGAGCCTGGCGCTCGACGAACGGCGCGTCGACCCCGAGGTGGCCCAGAAGGCGGTCGGCTACCTGGAAAAGGCCGGCGAACAGGCGTTGCGCAACGACGCCAACCGCGAGGCGGTCGAGTTTTTCGACCGCACGCTGCGGTTGGACATTCTGCGGCATCCCCTCGGCGATCCGCTGCGCCGCGCCCGCTGGGAGCGGCAGATGGGCCAGGCCTATTTGGGGATGGGGCAGATCGAAGAAAGCCAGCACTACCTCCAGCAGGCGCTGCTGCTTCTCGGCCGCCCGGTGCCGGCGACGCGCGCGCGGTTGATCGCCGCCCTGGTCATCCAACTGCTGCGCCAGATCTGGCACCGCCTGCGTTCTCCCCGCGCTGTCCGCTATCCGCCCGAGGTGAGTACCAGGATGTTGGAGACGGCGCGTGCCTACGGCCTGCTCGTCGAGATCTATTATTTTACCAGCGCGATGGTGCCCGGGATTTATGCCGCGCTGCGCACGCTCAACCTGGCCGAACGGGCCGGTTTGTCCCCCGAACTGGCACGATCTTTTTCCAACATGTGCATGGCCTGTGGGGTCAGTGGTTTCCATGCCCTGGCGCGGATGTACAGCCGCCAGGCGCGGGAGACGGCCCAGGCGGTCGGCGAGCTGGCGACCCAGGCCTGGACGCTGACCGTCGAAAGCTTGTACCAGATCGGCGTTGGCAGCTGGGAGACGGCGCGCGAATCTACCGCGCAGGCGGTCGCCATGTGGCAGCGGCTCGGCGACTGGCACCGCCTGGGCGAGACGATGGGACTCGTGTGCTGGATCGATTACTTTGCCGGCGCCTTTGCCGCCAGCATGGCGGCGTATCGCGAGATCGAGTCGATGGCTCGCCAGCGCGACGATGTCCAACAGTTGTTCTGGGGGCTGATTGGACAGGCCGAAGGCTTGCTGCGCCAGGGGCACGCGGGCTATCTCGAACGGGCCGACGCCCTGTTGGAAGAGGTCCTGACCTTGTTGGAGGCCAGGATCGGCCGCGTGGAAGAGGTCCGCGCCTACGGGGTGCTGGCCCTGTTCGAGCTGCGCTGCGGCGAGCGGCAGCGGGCCCGGCAAGCGGCGGACGAGGCCATGGAGCGGATGGCCCAGGCCCCGCCGGTGGCGGTGGGGATGCTGGAAGGGTACGCCGGGACCGCCGAGGCCTGCCTGGCGCTGTGGGAGGGCTCCTCTGGCTCTGCTGCTGGCGCTCGCCGCGAGCTGGGTCGGGCGGCGCGGGATGCCGGCCGCATGCTGCGCGCTTATGCGCGCGTCTTTCCGGTCGGTCGACCGCGGGCCTGGCTGCTGCAGGGGCGGTACGAGTGGCGGGCCGGGCGCCCGGCCCGCGCGCGCCGGGCGTGGCAGCGCGGCCTGGTGGCCGCACGGCAGATGGGGATGCCCTACGAGGAGGGCCTGCTCCACCTCGAGGCCGGGCTGCGCGCCGCCGGCGTGGAGCGGAAGCAGCACCTGGCGCAGGCGGTCGAGATCATGCGCGGCCTGGACGCCGCCTACGACCTGGCCCGCGCTCAGGCGGCGTTGGAGTCGTGAGCGGCTCCGCTTCCAGCCACGCCGCAATGCGCGCCAGCCCCTCGTCCACCAGGACCTGGGGGCGAAAACCCAGCTCGCGCCGCGCCCGCACGGTGGAGAACGCCTGGTGGGTGCCGACGAACTCGACCGCCATGCGGGTCAGCAGCGGGCGCCGGTCGAGCTGCCGCCACTCCGCCCAGCGCTCCATCAGCCAGCCCAGCGGATAGGCCAGCCGGCGGGGGATGGACCGGCGCACTGGCGGCAGCCCCAACAATGCCGCCAGCCCGTTGACGTACTCGGCCCAGGTGGTCTCGCTGCCGTCGGCGACGTTGTAGACGCGGTTCAGGCCCACCTCCGGCTCTGCGACCGCCCGCATCAGCTCGACCAGGTCGCTGACGTAACAGAGCCCTGCCGTCTTGCGCCCGCCCTCGATCAGCACCATCTCCCCCCCGCGCAGCAGCTCGACAAACTCGTCCACCGTACTTTGCGCGCGAGGACCATAGACCGTGGCGGGACGGAGCACGGTCACCGGCAGGCCCCGTTGGCAGGCCTCCCAGACCCGTTTCTCTCCTTCGATCTTGGTGTCGCAATAGGGCCAGCCACGGTAGCGGTAAGGGGCATCCTCGGCGACGGGAGCGTCGGGGTGGCCGTATACTTCCGTCGTGCTGAGATGGACGAACTTGCGCACACCGGCCTGCAGCGCGGCCTGCGTCAGGGCGGCGGTCCCGGTCACGTTGACCGCGTACGAGCGGCCGGCAGGGTCCCAATCGGTGACCACCGCCGCGCAATGCAGGACCCGCTCCACGCCGTCGACCGCCCGCGCCAGGCTGGCCGGGTCGGTCAGGTCGCCGGGGCAGTGGGCGACGCCCCATCGCTCCAGGTGCCGGGTGTCGCTGCTGGGGCGGACCAACGCCCGAACCGGTTCTCCGGCCGCTCGCAGCGCCTCGACCAGGTGGCTGCCGATAAAGCCCGTCGCGCCAGTGACCAGGTTTCTCATTTGCTTCTCCCCTCGCTCCGCCTGGGTGTCCCTAGTACATCGCGGCCGAAATGAACAGCCAGTTCTTGCTCGGAGGGGATCGTCAGATCCCCGTCGGAAACCCCGACTTGGCCGCTTACCGAGGCCTGTGGTCCTGATTCCCGCAAATCCCCGCGCCTGTCCCCGCAAAAGCGGGGATCCGTGGGGACAGGTGCGGGAATCGGGCGTATGCAAAACTTGGGGGAGCGTTAAAAATCAGCCACGAATTACACGAATTAACACGAAAAAAGGTAGAAAATTCGTGAAATTTGTGTTAATTCGTGGCAGAAATTCCGAGATCGTCTAGGGCTCCCCCAACTAATAAATGCGCCCGCGGGAATCCAGGCCAGGCATAGAACCGGCGGGGTATTTTCGCCTGCGTGCTAAGGGTAACTGGCTGAGCAGTTACGACCAGGGTCTGAATTGTACTGCCAGGATGCCAGGAGCGCAAGGGCTTGTTGGTGAGGGCTGTTGCCATATTGCCGCACTTTTGCTATACTAAAACTGTCGTCACGATTGAGGGGACTGCCCAAGGTGTTGTCTCGTTGCGCCGGCTCACGCGATCGGGGGAGTTGATGGAACAAGAAGAACGTGCCCGGACACAGCCACGTATCCTTTGGGTACTGGCAGGTATTGGGGTATATGTAATTTTGGGCCAGATTGTGAACAAAATCCCCAATCCCATGGTCCCCGAAGCAATTCTGGCCCTCAACATGGTCGTCCCTGTTGTCGTTGGATATTTCGACGGGATGTGGTCCGGCGCCATTGTCGGCCTGGTGGGGACGACGCTCAACTTTCTGGTCAAAATCCCCTTGACCGGCGCCGATTACTACGAGGCGGTCGCCATTATCCCCCACGCGATGATGGGCCTGGCGGCGGGATTTGTGGCGCGCAAGCGGTCTCGCATCGGCACCGCGATGACGATCCTGGTCGGTCACGGGCTCAACGTCCTCGTTTTTTTTGTCGTCGGGCTGCTCCCCTTTGCTTCGGCCCTCAACGACATCTTTTGGACAGGGTTGCTGGCGGAAGCGATGGTCGACTTGATCCTGATCGTCTTTGTGATCAGCGTCATCCAGCGCGTCCAGACCCCGCAACGCCAGTTGACGATCCAGCGCATTGGCCAGCGGTCCTTTTTGCTGCGCAGTGGTGGCGTGGCGCTGTTGGCCATCTTGCTTGCGCTGCTCTTTATGATCCAGGCCAAACTGGCTGCTTTTCTCTTTATCATCCCCGTCGTTCTGGCCGCGGTCGAGTTGGGTGTGTTGGAGGCTTGGCTGACCGCCCTGCTGCTGAGCGCGGTCCTGGGATGGGCTGCAGTGCTCAAGGGGCTTACCGCGGCTTCTGCCGAGGTCTCGCTCATCCTGGTCTTGAACCTGGTCGCCTTGTCGGTGGGAGAACTTGCGGGCAGTGTCCGCCGGCAGCAGCTTTTGGCCCAACAACGGGAAGAGCGGCTGACCGTCGTCAACCGCATCGCCCGCGCTGCCAGTTCGACCCTCGACCTGAGGGACCTGCTGGAAGTTCTGCGGCGCGAACTGACCGTGACCTTTGACCCGGACGCTTTCTTTATCGCCTGGTGGGATCAAGAGGCCCAGGAATTGGACTTTTGCCTGCAGGTTGATCGGGGGGTCGAGACGCCGCCAGAGCGCCGGCCCCTCGGCGCGAGCCTAACAGGGATCATTATTACCACGGGACAACCGGTCCTCATTCGCAACATGGCCTTGGAACGCGACTGGTTGGCCAAGGTGGAGCGCTGGGGAACGATGGAGATTCCCCTTTCCTGGCTGGGGGCGCCGATGCGCATCGGTGACCAAGTGATCGGGGTCATATCGGTCCAGGTCTATGAACCCTATGCCTACGGCCGCGAAGAGCGGCAGCTTCTTTCGACCATCGCCGAACAGGTTGGCGTGGCGGTTGAAAACGCGCGGTTGTACCAGGAGGTTCAGCGGCAAGCGGCCGAATTGAGCCTTGCCGTCGACCGGTTGCAGGAATTGGACCGGCTCAAGAGCGAGTTTATCCAGAACGTCTCCCACGAGCTGCGCTCGCCGTTGAGCTTGATCCGCGGCTACGCGGACGTCCTTGCCAGCGGCGAGTTGGGCCCGCTATCGCCCCAACAGCAGCGCCCGCTGCAGGTCATTGTGCGGCGGGCGCATATGCTGAGCAACCTGGTCGACGATATCATCATGATCCTGTTGGCCGAATCTCGTCCCATGGCCTGGGAGCCGATAGACGTTGGCGATCTGGTCTGCACGATCGGCCAGGATTTTGCCGTCGCCATTCAACAGGCAGGGCTGACCCTGGAGGTAGCGGTCGAGCCGGACCTGCCCGCCGTGATAGGGGAGGGCGACTACCTGTATCGCGTGCTGGATAACCTGCTTGGCAACGCGCTCAAATTCACCCCGCCCGGCGGGACGATCACCGTGCGGGCGCAGCGGGAAGAGCAGTGGCTCGTCTTGACGGTCAGCGACACCGGCATCGGCATCCCTGCCGAGGACCAGGAACGCTGCTTTGAACGGTTCTACCAGGTCGATGGCAGCACCCGGCGCCGTTATGGCGGGGCTGGCCTGGGGCTGGCGCTGGTCAAGGAAATTGTCAACGCCCACCACGGCGAGGTCTATCTGGAGAGCGTGGTGGACCAGGGCAGCACGTTTACCATCAAGCTGCCCGTGGGAGAGCAAGTGCCGCCATCGGAAGCCTGATGATCTCCCTGACCACCGATTTTGGCGTCGCGGATGGCTACGTCGGCATCGTGAAAGGGGTGATTCTATCGATCGCTCCTGCCGTGCGGTTGGTCGACCTCTCCCATCAAGTTCCACCACAGGATGTGCGCCGGGCCGCTTTTCTGCTTGATGCGGCGGCCCCATTTTTCCCCCCGGACACGGTTCACCTGGCCGTCGTCGATCCGGGGGTGGGGACCGCGCGGCGGGCGGTGGTGCTCCGTACTCCCCAGGGCCTCTTTGTCGGGCCGGACAATGGCCTCTTTACCTGCGTCTTGGCCGAGGTGCTGGAATGGGAGATGGTCGAGTTGGCGAATCCAGCCTATCGCCTGCCGCAGCTTGGCGCTACCTTTCACGGGCGGGACCTCTTTGCGCCGGCCGCGGCGCACCTGGCGTCCGGGGTCCCGTTGGCGGCTTTCGGGCCGCCGGTTTCCGAGCCCTGCCGCTTTTCGCTTCCCTGCCTTCAGGTCGAAGCGGATCGCGTGCTGGGGGAGGTGCTCTATGCCGATCATTTTGGCAATCTAATCACCAGTGTGGGTAGGCTGCACTGGCAGGGAGACGATTTGGCCCTCTCCCCCGCCTTCCGCCCCGCCGGAGAGACCCGGCGCATCGCGGTGGATGCGCTGCGCCTGCAATGCGCCGGTCACGTGATCCAGCGCGTTTGCCGCACCTACGGGGAGGTCGGGATCGGGGATCTGCTGGCGCTGGTTGGCAGCATGGGCTTTTTGGAAATCGCCGTCCGTCAGGGAAGCGCCGAGCAGACGTTGGGCGTGCGCCCAGGAGAGCGGGTAGAGATCGAGCTATAATGGTACACAACCCGAAGGAGGTGTGCGGTGGAAGAACTCGTGATTGATGGCGGGCACCCGCTGCGTGGAACAATGACCCCCAGCGGCAATAAAAACGCGGCCCTGCCAGCTCTGGCCGCCTGTCTGCTGACCGATGAACCCGTCGTCCTGCGAAATATGCCGGACATCCAGGACGTCAGCACCATGGCCCAGCTGCTGACGGACATTGGCGTCGGCGTCGAGCGGATCGATCCCAATACCTGGCGCCTGCACGCACACCAGGTTCGGCGGCCAGAGTTCGATCGCGAGCGCTTTCGCCGCATCCGTGGTTCGATCCTGCTCGCCGGGCCGATGCTGGCGCGCGTGGGGCGGATCGAGCTGCCGCCGCCGGGCGGCGACGTCATCGGCCGCCGGCGGGTGGACACCCACTTTCTCGCCTTTCAAGAGCTGGGGGTGGAGGTGGAGGCCAACGACGTCTTTGCCCTGCATGTCCAACGGCTGCGCGGGGCCGACATCTTGCTCGACGAGGCCTCCGTCACCGGGACCGAGAACGCGATCATGGCCGCCGTGCTGGCCGAGGGCACGACGCTCATCCGCAACGCAGCGGCTGAGCCGCACGTCCAGGACTTGTGTCACATGCTCAACCGGTTGGGCGCTCAAATCGAGGGCATCGGTTCCAACTTGCTGGTCATCCACGGCGTCGACCGCCTGCATGGCGGCGAGTTCTGTATTGGCCCGGATTACATGGAGGTGGGGAGCTACCTCGCCCTCGCCGCCATGACCCGCGGCGAGATCACGGTCAAGGATGCCGCCCCGCAGCACCTGCGCATGGTCCGCTACGTCTTTGAGCGCCTGGGAGTGCGCCTGGAGGTGGCCGGGGATGACGTCCACCTCCCGGCAGATCAGGAGCTCGTGGTTGTTCCGGATCTGGGCGGGGCGATTCCCAAGGTTGCCGATGCCCCCTGGCCGGCGTTCCCGGCCGACCTGATGAGTGTCTCGATCGTCCTGGCGACCCAGCTTGACGGGATGGTTCTTTTCCACGAGAAAATGTTCGAGAGCCGTCTCTATTTCGTCGACAAGCTCATTTTCATGGGCGCGCGGATCGTTCTGTGCGACCCCCACCGCTGCGTGGTGCATGGGCCGTCGCCGCTTTATGGCGACGTGTTGGTCAGTCCGGACATTCGGGCCGGGATGGCGCTGCTCGGGGCGGCCCTCTGCGCCCAGGGGCAGAGCGTCATCCGCAACGTCGACCAGATCGATCGTGGATATGCCCAGGTCGACGACAAACTGCGCGCCCTGGGCGCGCGCATCGAGCGCGTTCCACAATGCCCGGCCTAGTTGCCCTATTCTTATGTTTAGCTGTGGCTGGTTGACAAAACCCCCCTGGGGCGGTACAATCCCGCTCATTCATGGAGGAGATTCCGCGCCTTAACCGTGACCGGCTGTCTGTACTGATTGCCTTGGTGCTATTGGTCTGCGTGCTGTTCCGGTTCATCCAGCTTCCAGAGGAATCCTGGCAGTTCAACGTTTTGGGCTCGCCGCTCGAGATCCGCATCACCGGGACGTGGTTTCTCGTCGCCCTGCTCGCCGCGCTGGTTGGTATGGGCACGCGGTACGTCTTGTTGGGCCATCCCGCTGCTTTGTCCGCTCAACTGCCCCGCCCGCTCTATATCTCTTGGGTGTTGCCGATTCTGTTGGGAGGAATGTGTGCCTACCTGATCGCCACGGCGCCGATAGACGGCGTGTGGGCGGCGGGGTTGGTGGCAGGGGGGATGGTCATCGGACTGGCCGTGGCGGCCGAGTTTGGCGCGCTGTCCATCGATGCTCCCAGCTATGCTATCTCGCGACTGGCGCTCAACGTTCTGGCCTACCTGCTGGCTTTTGCTTTCTTTTACGTCACCTACAGTACGCGGGCCCGCAGCATCATCACCGCCAGCAGCATCACCGTCGTGGCCTTTCTCATCGCCTTGGACTTGTTGAGTGTCGCGGACGTGAGCGTGACGCGGGTCGCGCTGTATGCCGGCATCATTGCCCTGATTGTGGGACAAGTGACCTGGGCGCTCAATTACTGGCGCTTGGGCAGTTGGTCGGGCAGCCTGGCGTTGCTGGTGGTCTTTTACCTGTCGTCCGGCATTACCCACCAGTATCTCTTGGAGCGGTTGAATCTGCGGGTGTTGTTCGAATTTGGCATCGTTGCCATGCTGGTGTTGTTGGCGACCTTGCTTTTTGCTCCCTGAGCAGTCAAAAAGAAGGAGTTGTTGGGGAATGGTGCAAAGTGCTGCCAAGACGCGCGAGCGGCTGCCGCCGCGCATTCAGAAACTGGCCGACCTGGCCCACAATATGTGGTGGAGCTGGCGCCAGGAGGCGCGAGATCTGTTCAAGATGTTTGATCTTCCCCTCTGGCGCTCGACGAATCATAACCCGGTGCGCATGCTCCTGGAAGCATCGGCGGAACGGATTGAAGAGATTTCCAAGGACCCGCTCTTTTTGCGTCACTATGACGCAGTGATGCTCACCTTGCAGCGGGAGCTGGAAAACGGGCATCTTTGGTTTCCCCAAGTCTATCCTGAACTGACAGATCGCCCCATTGCCTACTTTTCCGCCGAGTTTGGCATCCACCAATCCCTCCCCGTCTACTCCGGCGGGCTGGGCGTGCTGGCCGGCGACCATACGAAGGAAGCGAGTGATCTGGGCCTGCCGTTTGTCGGGGTTGGCTTTCTCTATTCGCAGGGCTATTTCCGCCAGCGCCTCGGCCCGCAAGGCTGGCAGGAAGCGGTTTATCCCGATCTCAAGACGGAGGAGATGCCGCTGCTGCCGGTCACCAGTGCGGATGGCGAGCCGATGCGGATCGAGGTTCGATTGGTGGAGCAGGTGATCAAGGTTGCCTTGTGGGAAGTGCAGATTGGGAGGGCCCGGCTGTGCCTGATGGACACGGATGTGCCGGAGAACGCGCCGTGGGACCGGGGCCTGTCGGCCCGGCTTTATGGCGGCGACCGCGAGATGCGCGTCTCGCAGGAGGTCGTTCTCGGCATCGGCGGCGTGCGGGCGGTCCGGGCGCTCGGTTTGCACCCGGCTGTCTGGCATATGAACGAGGGCCATTGCGGATTCCTGGTGCTGGAACGCATCCGCGAGCTGGTGGAAGGGGGGCTGTCGTTTGATAAAGCCGCCGAGATTGTGCGCGCGACGACGATCTTTACCACGCACACGCCCGTCCCCGCCGGTCACGACGCCTTTGATTTTGCCCTGGTTGAAAAATATTTACGCCATTTTTGGGAACCGCTGGGCCTGACCCGCGAGCAGTTTATGGAGTTGGGACGCTTCGATGGCCCCACCGGCCCGGCGTTTAACATGACCGTGCTTGGCATGCGTTTCGCCAACTACCGCAACGGTGTGAGCCGGCTCCACGGCCAGGTCAGTCGCAAGATGTGGCAGGGGCTCTGGCCTGGCTGCGCGGAGGAAGAGGTGCCCATCGAGTACATCACCAATGGCGTTCACCTCCCTTCCTGGGTCTATGGCCCGTTGGACAAGCTGTTCGACAAGTACCTGCGCTATGACTGGCGGGAGCACCACGATGAGCCCGACTTGTGGGAGCGGCTCGACGAGGTGCCAGATAAAGAGTTGTGGGAGACACACCAAGAGCAAAAGCGCAAGATGATGAGCTTTATCCGCGAGCGAGCCCGCCGCCGCCGCATCTCGGGGGAGATGGACCCCCATCAGGTGCTGGTCGCGGGGGCGTTCCTCGACCCCGAGGCGCTGACCATCGGCTTTGCCCGCCGCTTTGCCACCTACAAGCGGGCCTACCTGCTCTTTCACGACGTGGAACGCCTGAAGAACATTATCCACAACCTGCACCGGCCGGTCCAGTTCGTCTTTGCTGGCAAGGCCCACCCGGCCGACGAAGCGGCCAAGCATCTGATCCAGCACATCTACAGTATGGCCCAGGACCCGGCTTTGGGTGGCCGGATTGCCTTTGTCGAGGATTACGACATGCACGTCGCCCGCTATCTGGTTCAAGGGGTCGATGTCTGGCTCAACACCCCTCGCCGTCCGCACGAGGCGAGTGGCACCAGTGGGCAGAAGGCGGCGATGAACGGCGTGCCGAACCTGAGCGTCCTGGACGGGTGGTGGGTCGAAGGGTACAACGGGGCCAACGGCTGGCCCATCGATCCCATGACAGATGGAGACCACGCGGCCCAGGATGCCAGCGACGCGGCCGAGTTGTACCGCTTGTTGGAAGAAGAGGTCGTGCCGCTCTTTTACAAGCGGGATGCCGATGGGATCCCGCGCGGCTGGGTTCAGATCATGAAAGAAGCGATCCGCACTGCAGCCCCCCTCTTTTGTACGCGGCGGATGGTGCGGGAGTACACCGAGCGATTCTACATTCCGGCGGCAAGGGCAGCCAAAAAGCTCGGAGTGTAGGGATTTTGCAGCGGGTGTGTAACTGCTCGACCCGCCTTGACGGCCAGCCCCGTCGGGTCGGACGGTTTGCACCCCAGGGGGTGAAAAAACCGATTTTGCCTTTTGTACAGAGCATGCTATAATCTGCCTCGTTTGTATAATACCATTCCACACGGACAAGGAGGTTTCCTTGCTCGAACAGTTCACCTTTGTCGGTTTTCTGTTTTTGGTCGCGCTGTTTCTTGGTTTGTTCATGTTTGGGGTGCCCTGGCTCCTCAGGCTGAGACCCAGGAAATCCAGCTCCTACAAAAGTGACCCTTACGAATGTGGCCTCCGCCCTCACGGCGAGGCATGGGTCCAGTTCAAGGCTCAATACTATATTTTTGCCCTCGTCTTTCTAGTTTTTGACGTCGAGGCTGTCTTTCTTTTTCCCTGGGCCCTGGCCTATCACCACCTGGCATTCTATGCCGTGCTGGAAGGCGTCATCTTTATCTTGCTCCTGACGGCCGCTCTCATCTACGTGTGGCGCAAGGGTGCGCTGGAGTGGATGTAGGGCAGGAACGAGAACCTTGCGAAGGCGCTGCGCCTTCGCAAGGTTTGTATTGAGCGGTTGCTGCGTGGGTTACAATCAAGGAGGTCCGTCCTATGGATTTTCTTCGTAATGCCATTGTCGAAATCGGGCTCTGGATCGAAGGGTTGTTGATCAACGCCGGGCTGGCAGAGCCGGCGGCCGATGTGATCATGACCGTCGTCGGCGCCTTTGTCGTCGGCTTTACGCCGCTGATGATCGTCGTCTTTCTGATCTGGATGTACCGCAAGGTGTCGGCCCGCATCGGGGGGCGGATGGGCCCCAACAGCTCGGGGACGTGGGCCGGGCCGTGGGGACTCGTCCAGCCCATTGCCGACGTGATCAAGATGTTCACCAAAGAGGACATCCGCCCGCAGGGGATCGACGTGATTCCCTACAACCTGGCTCCCATCATCATTGTCGTCGCGGCGGTAATGATCTGGGCGGTGATGCCCTTTGGGCCGGGTGCAGAGATGGTCGGCGCCGACCTCAATATCGGCATTTTTTACGTCCTCGCCTTTTCCTCCGCGGCCCTGATCGCTTTCCTGATGGCCGGCTGGTCGTCCAACAACAAGTACGCCGTGGTCGGTGCATTCCGCGCCGTGGCCCAGCTGCTGGGGTACGAGATTCCACAATTGCTCTCCATCCTCATCGTGGTCATGGTTGTCAGCTCCTTCGTCGGCCCCCAGGGCAACCCGCTTTCGCTGCAGAGCATCGTCGAGGCCCAGGAGGGAATGATCTTTCTCGTCGTCCTGCCGCTGCCGGCGTTGGTCTTTTGGCTCGCCAGTCTGGCCGAGATCAACGCCCGCCCCTTCGAGCTGCTGGAGGCCGAGTCGGAGCTGGTGGCCGGCGTGCAGATCGAGTACAGCGCGATGAAGTGGGGCATGTTCTACGTCGGCGAGTTTATGGGCTCGGTGGCGGTCTCGGCGCTCTTTGCGACCATCTTTTTGGGCGGATGGCGTGGCCCGTGGGTCGACACGGCCCCGGTTTTGGGTACGGTCTGGTTTCTGCTCAAAATCCTCTTTATGCTCAACGTCTGGACCTTTTTCCAGATGACCCTGCCCCGCCTGCGCATCGACCAGATGCTGGCCTTTAATTGGAAGTTTCTCGTTCCGCTCTCGCTCTTTGCGATCTGCGTCATCGGCGTGGTGAACAAGCTCATTCCCGAGGGGGCGACGTCCTGGCTCCGGTCGGGCATCTTGCTGGCGACCAACGTGGTGATCCTACTGCTAGCCTGGGCGGTCTTGGCGATTGGCAAGCGGCGCCGCGAACTGCGGGCCCCTGCCGGCGCCGGGGTGGAGGTGGGCGCATGACGCAACTCGTCCTTTTTGTCATCTTTGGGGCCATCACCCTGGCGGCGGCCATTGCCGTGGTCACTGCGCGCAATCTCTTTCACGCCGTGCTGTGGCTGCTTCTCGCCTTTTTCGGCGTTGCCGGGTTGTACGTGCTGCTGGAGGCCCCCTTCTTTGCTGCCGCGCAGTTGTTCATCTACATGGGCGCGATCGGCGTGCTCATCATCTATGCACTCATGCTCACGCGCGGCGTGATGCGCCAGCAGGTCCCGCTGGTCAACGACCAGTGGGCGCTGGTGGCGGTCCTGGCCGTTGCCTTGCTGGCCGTGCTGAGCTGGTTGTTCCTGCAGCATACCTGGCCGACGGTCGACCAGGCGGTGGGCCCAGACAGCCTGCGGACGTTGGGAGAAGCTCTGGTGGATCCCGGCCGATATGGGTTTCCCTTCGAGGTCGCCTCGGTGCTGCTGGTGATGGCGCTCATCGGCGCCGTGACAATTGTGAGGGAACGATGATGGTTCAGTTGGAATGGTATCTCATCCTGGCTGCGGCCCTCTTTTGCGTGGGCCTCTATGGCGTGCTGGTGCGGCGCAACGCCGTCGCCATCTTGATGGGCATCGAGTTGATGCTCAACGCTGTCAACATCAACCTGCTCGCGTTTTGGCGCTTTACCGAACCGGCCGCTGCAACCGGTCAGGCCTTTGCCGCCTTTGTCTATGCCGTCGCGGCAGCGGAAGTGGCGGTCGGCCTGGCCCTCATCGTCGCCATCTACCGCAACCGGCAGACGGTCGACATGGACCAGATCAACCTGCTCAAGTGGTAGGAGGGGGATAGCATATGACAGTACACGATCTACTTCCGATCCTGACGGCCCTGATCCCCTTGCCGACGTTCATCGCCTTTGCCTTGATCATCCTCTTTTTCAACAAGTGGAAGCGGGTCAGCCACTCGATTGCCATCGGCGCAATGTTGCTTGCCTTCCTGATGGCCCAGGTGGTCTTTTGGAGCGTGATTGCCCCCGACGGCCACGAGCTGGCCGAGCATCCGCTTCACGTCCAGATTCCCTGGCTGCCCTCGGGCGCCGAGGCGCTGGAGATGGGGGTACTGATCGACCCGCTGGGCGCCTTTGTCCTCTTTTTCGTCTCCATCACCTGTCTCTGCATCTTTGTCTACAGCGTCGGTTACATGAGCGAGGGCGGCAAGCATTACGACCCCCGCTACTCCCGCTTCTTTGCCTACATCAGCCTCTTTGCCACCGGCATGCTCGGGCTGACCGTGGCCGACAACTTGCTGATGCTGTTTATCTTTTGGGAGATCATGGGCCTTTGCTCGTACTTGCTGATTGGCTTCTGGTGGGAAAAGAATTATCCCGACCCCAAGCAGGTCAACCCGCGCCAGGCCGGCCTCAAGGCCTTTATGACCACCCGCGTCGGCGACGTGATCATGCTGCTGGGCATCGCCTATCTCTACTCTGCTACCGGGACCCTGAGCTTTCGCGAACTGCTGAGCGCAGAGACGCTGGGCATCCTGAAGGAAATGCCCTCTTACATCCCCGGTCTCTCGGCGGCGGCGCTGGCGGGCTTGCTGCTCTTTGGCGGCACGGTGGGCAAGTCGGCCCAGTTCCCGCTCCACGTCTGGCTGCCCGACGCGATGGAGGGCCCGACCCCGGTCAGCGCAATGATCCACGCGGCGACGATGGTCTCGGCCGGCGTCTATATGGCGGTGCGCATGTTCCCGCTGCTGCAGGTGGGGTTTGACATCCACCACGGCGCCCAACTCACGACGCCCATGATCGTGATGGCGCTGATCGGCACCTTTAGCGCCTTTATGGCTGCCACTATCGCCGTGGCCCAGGACGACATCAAGCGCGTACTGGCCTACTCGACCATTAGCCAGCTGGCCTACATGGTGGCGGCGCTGGGCATCGGCGCCTATGTCGCGGCGGCCTTCCACTTGATCGCCCACGCCTTTTTCAAGGCGTTGCTCTTTTTGGGCTCCGGCTCGATCATTGTCGGCAGCCACCACGAACAGGATATGATGAAGATGGGCGGGCTGTTCAAGCGGATGCCCGTCACGGCGATCACGTTTATCGTCGGCGGGCTGTCGCTTTCTGGCTTTCCGCTTTTCTTTGCCGGCTTTTGGAGCAAGGACGAGATTCTCGCCGTGGCCTATCACGCCGGCTTTAACGAGGGCATCGTGCTGGCGGTTGTCGTCTATGTCTTTCTTGCCCTGGGCGCGCTGCTGACCGCCTTTTACACCGGCCGGCAAATCTGCCTGACCTTCCTGGGCCAGCCGCGCAGCGACCACGCCGCGCACGCCCACGAGGTCTCGTGGACCGTCTACGTCCCGCTCATCGCCCTGGCCCTCTTTGCCGTCTTTTTTGGCTACATCGGTATCCCAGAGGTCTTTCCGCTGCTGGGCGGCGAGCACAGCAACCTCTTTCACCACTTTGTCGGCGCGACACTGGGGACAGAGACCCTGCACCAACTACCGCATCCAGAGCAATTGGACCTGCTGCCGTTCGTGCTCTCGTTCTTGATCTCGCCGCTGGGCTTGCTGGCCGGCTACCTGGTCTATGGCCGCAAGCCGCTGCAGGCGGGCCAGCCGGACCCGCTGGTCAAGGCGCTGGGACCGCTCTATCCGGTGCTCAAGAACAAGTATTACGTCGACGAGCTCTACGACGCGGTCTTTATCCAACCGGCCATCAAACTGGCCAAGTGGGTCTACAAGTGGGTCGACCGCTGGTTCATCGACGGCATCCTGCACAACGTCGCTCGCGGCGCCTTTGGGCTCGGCCACCTCAACCGCCGCTTCGACCTGGCGGTGATCAACGGCGGCGTGGACCGGATGACCGATGGGATCAAGTGGCTGGCCCAGAACGGCCGCCAGGTGCTCCAGACCGGGCAGGTGCAGCACTATTTGCTGCAGGTGCTCTTTTTCCTCTGTGGTTTTGGCGTGTTGTACGTCTGGGGTGATGCGATACTGGCCTTTATCCAGAGGCTGTTGGGGATTTAGCCGCTAACTGCGGAGGTAGAGTCGAATGGATTTCATCCACACACATCTGTTAACGCTGATCCTTTTCATCCCGCTGGTAGGGGCGGGGTTGATCGCGCTGCTCCCGCGCGAGCAGGGCAAGTTGATCAAGTGGGCTGCGTTGCTGATCAGCCTGCTCCCGCTGGCCCTGTCGATCGTGATGGTGGTCAACTTTCGACCCGAGGCGCCGGGGTTCCAGTTCCCGGACCAGGCGCTCTGGTTCCCCCAGATCGGCTCCTCCTACCACGTGGGGGTGGACGGCATCAGCGTGGCCATGGTGCTGCTGACGACCTTGCTCACCCCGCTGGCCCTGTTGATCTCGTTCAGCATCGAGGAGGACGTGCGCGCCTTCTTTGCCCTCTTCCTGATGCTGGAAGGCGGCATGCTGGGGGTCTTTGTGTCGCTCGACCTGATTCTCTTTTTCCTGTTCTGGGAGATCGGGCTGGTGCCGATGTATTTCCTCATCAACCGCTGGGGCAGCAAAAAGGGCGAGCGGGAGATATGGGCAGGGATCAAGGTCCCCTCCCGGACCTATGCCGCCTTCAAGTTCATGATCTATACCATGGTCGGCAGCCTGGGCCTGCTGCTGGCCATCCAGGTTATCGGCGTCGTCGCCGGGGCGGCCCAGAACGAGCCGGCGATGTTTGACATCGTCCGCTTGTACGAGTTCTGGCCCAACTTTACCGGCACGCTCTTTGGCCTGCCCATCTCGACTATCAAGACCATCGGCTTTTGGCTCTTTGCCATCGCTTTCTCGGTCAAGGTGCCGGTCTGGCCCTTCCACACCTGGCTGCCCGACGCTCACACCGAGGCGCCCACCGCCGGCTCGATGATCCTGGCCGGGGTGCTGCTCAAGCTGGGCGCTTATGGTTTCCTGCGGCTGGTGCTGCCCCTCTTCCCGGATCAGGCGGCGGCGGCGGCAGGGGTCTTTGCCGTGCTCGGCCTGGCGGCGGCGGTCGTCGGCGGCCTGGCGGCGTTGGGACAGGATGACTTTAAGCGGCTGGTCGCCTACTCCTCGGTGGGCCACATGGGTTTCGTCGTGCTGGGAATCGCCGTGGCGGCCAAGGCAATGGGTGGCGGGGTCGATGCGGCCGACGCGGTCATTGCGACCAACGGCGCGGTGCTGCAGATGTTCAACCACGGCCTCAGCGCGGCGGCGATGTTTGCCCTGGTGGGCATGGTCTATGAACGGGCGCACACCCGCGACCTGAAGGCCTTTGGCGGCCTGGGCGTGGTGGTGCCGGCCTACGGCGGGGTGCTGCTCTTTTGCACCCTGGCCTCCTTGGGACTGCCGGGGTTGAACGGCTTTGTCAGCGAGTTCATGGTCTTTCGAGGGGCCTGGCCGGTCTTTACCCTCGTCACCGCCCTGGCGACCCTGGGCCTGATCTTTACCGCGGCCTACTTGCTGTGGACCATTCAAAAGGTCCTGCTGGGCCCGCTGAACGAGACCTGGCGGGATATGAAAGAGATCAACGCCCGCGAAGCGGTGGCCATCGTCCCGCTGATGGCATTGATGCTGCTGATCGGCGTCTGGCCTTCGTGGCTCATCAACATCTTTAACGCGGCCGTGATGCGGCTGCTCGGTTAATTAGCGGAGGTGGCAATGAATTTTCCACTCTTAAGTGTGATCACCTTCACCCCGGCGCTGGCGGCCGTCGTGCTGCTGATGCTGCCAAAGGACCGTAAGGATGAGGCCCGCGTCATCGCGGCGGTCGCGTCGTTCTTTACGATGGCCCTTTGTATCTGGGCCTATTTCAGCTACGATCGCGCTGCCGGCGGCTTTCAGTTTGTCGAGCAGGTCGACTGGATCCCGGCCATCGGCACGACGTACCACGTCGGCGTGGACGGCATCAGCCTGCCACTGCTGCTGCTCAACGGCGTCGTCGCCTTTACCGGCGTGCTCATCTCCTGGGGCGTCGACGACCGGCCCAACCTCTTTTTCGCCTTTCTCTTCCTCGTCGTCACCGGCGTCTTTGGCGTCTTTGTCTCCCTCGACCTCTTTTACCTCTTTTTTGCCTACGAGCTGGCAGTCTTTCCGATGTACCTGCTGATTTCGATGTGGGGCTGGAAAAAGACGCGCAATTATGCGGCGATGAAACTGACCCTCTACCTGCTGATCGGGTCGATCGTTGCCCTGGTTGGCATCCTGGCTTTTTATTTCGAGGCCGGGCTGCAGACCTTTGACATCCTGGCGCTGCGCGAGGCGGGCGTCGGTGGAGCCTTCCAAAAGGCCTGGTTCCTGCCCGTCTTTCTCGGCTTTGGCGTGCTGGCCGGCGTCTGGCCCTTCCACTCCTGGTCGCCCGACGGTCACGTTGCCGCACCCTCCGCCGGTTCGATGGTCCACGCTGGCGTCCTGATGAAGGTGGGCGCCTACAGCGCGCTGCGGGTCGGGGTGGAGCTCTTTCCGGAGGGGGCCCAGTTCTGGCTGCCCTACGTCATCCTGCTGACGCTGGTCAACGTCGTCTACGGCTCGATGATCGCCCTGGCGCAGGAGGATTTCAAGTACGTCATCGGCTTTTCCAGCGTCAGCCACATGGGCCTGGTTTCGATGGGCTTTGCGACCATGAGCCCCATCGGCCTGAGCGGCGCGGCGCTGCAGATGTTTTCCCACGGCGTGATGACGGCGCTCTTTTTTGCCGTCGTCGGCATGGTGTACGACCGGGCGCACACCCGGCATATTCCGGATTTGGGAGGCTTTGCCAAGATCATGCCGATGGCCGCCGTCGCCTTTATCATCGGCGGCCTGGTCTCGATGGGCATGCCCGGCTTTTCCGGCTTTATCGCCGAGGTGCAGATTTTCCTCGGCCTGTGGCAGGCGCGGAACCTGGCCTGGTGGTACCCCTGGGTCGCTGTCCTGGCCTCGACCGGCATCATTTTTACCGCTGCCTACGTGCTGCGGGTTGTGCAGCGGGTCTTTTTCGGCAAGCTCAAGCCCGAGTATGCCGGACTGCCCGGCATCTCGGTCTTGGACAAGGTTGCTTTGGGCATTTTGTGTACAATCTTGGTCGTCGTCGGCATCTACCCCCGCATCATCACCGGTGTGATCGAGCTGGGTGTCACGTCGACGTTGGCTCTCCTGGGAGGTGGGTAGGTGGGAACCTTCGACACATCTCAACTGCTGGCAATCCTGCCCCAGATTCTGTTGGTCGTGCTGGCCTTGATCGTCCTGGCGGCTGACCTGGGGACACCACGAGGCAAGAAACGGTCACTGGGAATCGTGACGGCGGTCGGGCTGCTGATCGTGTTGATCGTGACCCTGGCCTGGCCGGAGACGACGGAGCCGGTCTTTGGCGGCGCTCTCCGCGTCGACGGAGTGGGGAAGGCCTTTCAGGCCATTTTTCTGCTCAGCGGCTTGCTGGTGGCATTGATCTCGATGGACTTTCGTCCCTTGCGGCAGGATGGGGCCTATTACGCGATGCTCCTCTTTTCCGTCCTCGGCATGTCGCTGATGGCGGCGGCCGAGGACCTGGTGATGCTGTACGTGGCGATAGAGATCGCCGGCATCAGCGCCTACGTGCTGGTTGGGTACATGCGCGAGGATGCCCTCTCGGCTGAAGCGGGGGTCAAGTACCTGCTCTTTGGCGCTTTTTCCTCGACGGTGATGGTCTATGGCCTGAGCTTGCTCTACGGCATCGCCGGCGGGACGGGGTACGGGCGGGTGGCGGCGGTGCTGCTGCAGACGCCGTTCCAACTGGCGATGGTAGCTTTTTTGCTCGTGTTGGTGGGTTTTGGCTTCAAAGTCGCCATGGTGCCGATGCACTTTTGGGGTCCCGATACGTACCAGGGGGCGCCGACGCCGATCACGGCCTTTATATCGGTCGCCTCCAAGGCGGCCGGATTTGCCGTTCTCGCCCGCGCTCTGCATTTTCTCTTCCCGGCGCTGAACAACGATTGGCCGGCGCTGCTGGTGGCGATCTCGATGGTCACCATCACCCTGGGCAACCTGCTGGCCGTGCCGCAGCGCAATATCAAGCGCATGCTGGCCTACTCCAGCATCGCCCAGGCGGGATACGTGCTCATCGGCATCACGGCTGGCGGGGTCGCCGGGATCACGGCAGTGATCTTTTACTTGCTGGTCTATGCGGTGACCAACATCGGCGCTTTTTCCATCGTCTCCATGGTCGCCAGCCACATTGACAGCGACGACATCCAGGACTATGCGGCGCTCAGCCGGCGCTCGCCGGCCCTGGCCCTGGCGATGATGGTCGCGCTGCTTTCCCTGGCTGGCGTGCCGCCCTCGGGCGGATTTGTCGGCAAGCTGTTTCTCTTTGCCGCTGGCATCAAGGCTGGCCTGGTGCCCCTGGTGGTCGTGGCGGTGCTGAACGTCATCGTCGCCCTTTATTACTACCTGAACGTGGTCAAAGTGATGTATACCGTGCGCTCCGAGCACGAAGAAGATGCCATTGCCGTTCCCGCCCCCTCGCGCCTGGTGCTCGTCCTCTCGGTGACGGGTGTGCTGCTTTTGGGCATTTTGGCCGCGCCATGTTATAATGTAATGTCGAACTGGGTGACCGGTTGGTTTTCATAGCTGGAGGAACCGGCCCTCGTCGTTGGGCGAAGATGCAGTGATGAGCGAGCAAAAGCAATCAGGGACAGCGGGTTCTGTCCGCGACACCGTTTGGGTGCTGGGAGTTGGCAGCCAGGCCGGAGTGATGTTGGCGGCGCCGGTCCTGTTGGGCCTGCTGGCCGGTTACTTTTTGGACAAGCTGTTGGGAACGCTGCCCTTGTTCACCCTCGTCTTTGTGCTGATCGGCATGATCGGGGGGCCGATCATTGTCTATCGGATGGTGACGCGGGCGGTCAAGTCCCATTTGGAACAGGGGAAAGATGATGACGCAAACCAAGTCTAAAGGCCGACGGTTGGTGATCCTTTTTGGAATCTTGATCGCCCTGGGGCTGTGCGGGTTTGGGGTCTACTGGCAGTTTAGCTCGGATGCCGAGATGCCGGTCATCAGCATGGCCGCCGAGCGCATTCCGATTCCCCTGCCGCTGCCGGGTTTCGACGAGGGCCCTCCCAACACCCTGCCGACGGCCATCCTGACCGCCATCGTCCTCGTTTTGGTCGGCCTGCTCTATTCCCGCGCCCGGCGCCGCGCCGCCCGCACCGGAGAGCAGAGCCGCTTCCTGGTAGCGGTCGATGCGATCTTTGAGGCGGTCTATTCGTTTGCCGAGAACGTGGCCGGGGAACACACCCGCCACTTTTTTCCCCTGGCGGCGACGTTCTTTTTCTTTATCCTCGTCGCCAACTGGACGGGCCTTCTCCCCGGCTTTGGCTCGTTCGGCATTTGGGAGCTGCACGACGGCGAACCAGAGCTCATCCCGCTGTTCCGCGGCGCCAACGCCGACCTCAGCACGACCCTGGCGCTGGCCTTGATCTCGGTGATCGCCGTCCAGTATTTTGGCTTGCGCTTCCAGGGCCTGCCTTACCTGCGCAAGTTTTTCAACTTTTCCGCGCCCCCCGACAGCGGGTCGCTGCGGCCGGTGATTGCCATTGCCAACGGCGCTGCCGGGCTGCTCGAAATCATCAGCGAGGTCAGCAAGGTCTTTTCCTTCGCTTTTCGTCTCTTTGGCAACATCTTTGCCGGCGAGGTGCTGTTGATCGTCGTCAGCTTCCTGGCCGCTTTCGTGGCCACGATCCCCTTTATGGGGTTGGAGCTCTTTGTCGGCCTGATCCAGGCCCTGGTCTTTGCGATGCTTTCGCTCGTCTTTTACACGATGGCAACGCACCATCACTAGGAATCACTTTATGAGGAGGAATCGAGATGGATTATGAAGCCGCTACGCAAATAGCCGCTGCCCTGGCAATCGGGTTGGGCGGAATGATGCCGGCGCTGGCGATTGGCCTGATGGCCTCGAAGGCGATGGAAGCGATTGGGCGCAATCCCGAGTCGGCGGGCAACATTCTCACCAACATGATCCTGGCCATTGCTTTTGCCGAGGCGATTGCCATCTATGCTCTGGTCGTCGCCCTGGCCATCAAGTTTGTTCCTGTTGCTCAGTTGGCACATTAAGGAGGGGAAAAGTGGGTGAAGCACTCGGAGAACTGGGGATTAACGGCCCCTTTCTGCTCTCCCAGGCGGTGAACTTTCTCATCCTCTTTGGTTTGCTGACCGTGCTGCTCTGGAAGCCGGCGATGCGCCGGCTGGAAGAACGGCGCGAGATGCTGCGCAAGCAGGAGGAGGACGCCAAGGCCGTCGCGCAGGCGCGGACAGAGATGGAACAAGAAAAGGCGCGCGTCTTGGAGCAGGCTAGAGCGGAGGCAAACCAGGTCCTGGTCGATGCGCGGGAGCAGGCGCGGGATATTGCCAAGCAGGCGAACGCCCGGGCGCGCGAGGAGGCGGAAAAGTTCATGGCCCAGGCGCGCGAGAGCGCGCAGGAAGAGCGGAACGCGCTGCTGGGCCAGATGCGGGGGCAGATCGCTTCGCTGGCCATTGCTGCGGCGCACCAGCTCATCGGCGAGTCCCTCGACGAGCAGCGCCAGCGGGCGCTGGTGGCCTCCTTCTTCAGCGGCCTTCGCGACGGGCGCGTGGCGGTGCTGCCGGACGACGTCAAGTCGGTCGAAGGGCCGGTGATCGTGACCAGCGCTGTGCCGCTGACCGCGGAGGAACAAGAGGCTGTCCGGCAGGACCTGGCGGCCAGGCTGGGGCAGGACGTCGCGCTCTCTTTCCAGGTCGACCCCCAAATCTTGGGTGGGCTGATACTCCGCCTGGGCGACCGGGTGATCGACGGCGGCGTGGCCGGCCAGTTGGAACAACTGCACCGGTCGCTGGCGTAGCGTCGTCTTGGGAAGCAAGGTCCCAGACCTCGGAGGCATTTTGCCCTCCGAGGTCTGATTGCTTTATTGGCCACAAGTTCAAAATCGCTCATTTGCGTTTTGCTCATTACGGTTGATCTTTATGAAAAAATACCAGCAACTGACCCATTTGATCGAAATTCTGCCCGCTGTCCTGATCCATGCTGGGGGAAATGTCGAGATCGGGGGCATCGCCGCCGATTCGCGCCGGGTTCGCCCAGGCGACCTCTTTGTCGCCATTTCCGGCCTCAGCGTCGACGGTCACGCCTTTATCGCCCCGGCGTTGGCGGAAGGGGCGGTGGCCGTGGTCGGCGAGCGAGCGCCGGAGGAGCTGCCGGGCCTGCCGTGGGGCAGTTTTGCCTACGTCCGCGTCCCCGACGCCCGCGAGGCCTGGGGCTGGCTCTGCGCGGCATGGGAAGGCTTTCCTTCTCGCCAGATGACCGTGATCGGGGTCACCGGCACCGACGGCAAGACGACGACGTCGATCCTGATCCACGCCGTTTTGCAAGCGGCGGGCTTGAGCGCCGGGCTGATGACCACCGTCAACGCCCGCATCGGCGCGGACGAGATCGACACCGGGCTGCACACCACGACCCCCGATCCGCCCGACGTGCAGCGCTACCTGGCCCGCATGGCCGCGGTCGGCGCCACCCACGCGGTGTTGGAGGTCACTTCGCACGGCCTGGCCCAGGGGCGGGTGGCGGGCTGTGATTTCGACCTCGCGGTGGTCACCAACGTCACCCACGAACACCTCGACTTTCACGGCTCGCTGGAGGCCTATCGCCAGGCCAAGACCCGGCTGTTCCAGGGGCTGTCGGCTTCCTTCCGCAAACCGGGCGTGCCCAAGGTCGCCGTGTTGAACCGCGACGACAGCTCTTTCGCTTACCTGCATCCCATCCCGTGCGACCTCCAGGTCGTTTACGCCCGCTCCCAGCCGGCCGACGTCACCGCGAGCGAAGTCGTGTACGCCCCGGACGCGACCCGTTTTACCTTGCACTTGCCGCAGGAGGCGCTGCCGGTGACGACGCGGTTGGTGGGCAGCTATAACGTCGGCAACGTCCTGGCGGCGGCGGCAGTGGGAGTGGCGCTGCACCTGCCGGCGCAGGCCATCGCCGCCGGCGTCGCCGCTGTGCCCGGCGTGCCCGGCCGGATGGAGCGGATCGAGGGTGGGCAAGATTTCCTGGCGCTGGTTGATTTTGCCCACACCCCGAACGCCCTGGTGCAGGCGCTGCGTGCGGCGCGGGAGATGACGGCGGGACGGGTGATCGTCGTCTTTGGCTGCGCCGGCCTGCGGGACCGGGAGAAGCGGGCGATGATGGGCCGCAGCGCCGGCGAGCTGGCCGACGTCGTCGTCCTCACTGCCGAGGACCCGCGCAGCGAGGATTTGGACCAGATCATGGCCGCCAGCGCCGCCGCCGCGCGCGAGGCAGGCAAGCGGGATGGCGTGGACCTCTTCCGCGTGCACGACCGGGGAGAGGCGATCCGCCACGCCTGCCAGCTGGCGCGGCCCGGCGACCTGGTCATGGCCTGCGGCAAGGGGCACGAGCAGTCGATGTGTTTTGGCACCACCGAGTATCCCTGGGACGACCGGGAGGCGATGCGGCGGGCGCTGCGGGGCGAAACGCTGGACACGCTGCCGACGGCTGGAACGTAGCAAGAATTGGCCGCTCAGTAGATTGCAGGCGGTCTCGGTAGATCCAAAATCTGGCCGCAGAGACACATCTGGTTGTCGAAATTGCATAGATGTCATTCTGAGTAGCCTGCCCCGGGCGTAGCCGAGGGGAGCGTAGCGAACGAAGAATCCCGTTCTGGAGAAGCGAAATCTCGTTCTGCAAGGAACGAGACCCTTCGCTCCGCCCTCTGGGCGTCGCTCAGGGTGACA
>JAFGEI010000083.1 GCA_016931695.1 Anaerolineae bacterium
CAGACATAGATCGAGCGTGGGTGTGGGAGTGGTGTTGATCCTGCTCGGGGCCTGGTTTCTGGCGGTGCGGCTGGTGCCAGGGCTGGCGGGCTGGGTCGAGGTGCAGCTTGATTGGCCGTTGGCGGTGGTCGGGGCGGGGGTGCTGATCCTGGTGATTGGATTGTTGGTCGGCGCGCCGGGCATGGCCGTACCCGCCTGCGTCGTCGGCGGCATCGGCGGCATCCTGTGGTGGCAGAATGCCAGCGGGGATTGGGAGAGCTGGAGCTATGTTTGGGCGTTGATTCCCGGTTTTGTCGGCCTGGGGACGATCCTGGCCGGCCTGTTCGAGGGGAATTTCCGCCGCGCCCTCGTCGGCGGTATCGAGCTGGTATTCATCAGCCTGGTTCTCTTTGCCATCTTTGGCTCCCTCTTTGGCGAGCTGGGCTTTTTAGGCGTTTACTGGCCGGTCCTGCTGGTTCTGTTGGGGCTGCTGATCCTCGTCCGCGGCGTCTGGCGTTCGCGGCGCCGGCGCCCCAGTTCCGAGTCGCGGGGGCAGCGATGAAGACGCTGCGCGGGCGCAGTGTCCTGGGCTTGCTGCTGATCGTCGCCGGGGTTTTGCTCCTGCTGCAGAGACTGGAGATCCTGGCCATCGGCGACCTGATCTGGTCGATCGTGCTGGCTGTCGGCGGCCTCGCTTTCTTGCTGTTGTTTTGGGCCAACCGGCAGAGCTGGTGGATGATCATCCCGGGCTTTGCCCTGCTGGGCCTGGCCGCGCTCATCGGCATCGGCGAGATGGCCTTTGAGGCGGCGGACGAGCTGGGCGCAGCGGTCTTTTTGGCGGCGCTGGGGCTCGCCTTTTGGCTCACCTACGCCTTTCAGCGCGAACATTGGTGGGCCATCATCCCCGGCGGCGTGCTGCTGACCATCGCCTCGGTGGTCGGCCTCTCCACCGTCCTTTCCGGCGCGGGCACGGGGGGAATCTTTTTCCTCGGCCTGGGGCTCACCTTTGGCCTGCTCTACCTCCTGCCGACGACGGAGGGGCGGATGCGGTGGGCGTTGATTCCCGCCGCGGTCCTGGTGGTGCTGGGCCTGCTCCTCGCCGCCGCTTTCGAATCCGCTCTCGGCCTTGTCTGGCCGATTGTCTTGATCCTGCTGGGCCTCTACCTGGTCGGCCGCTTTTTCTGGCTGCGGCGGGCGCGGTAGGCCGGTTCGCTGGGCAGTTACAATCTACCGGCTGAGCAGTTACATTTACCGAACAGATGCGGCAGAGTGCAACTCTGCCGCATCTTGTTGGTGATTCGCGTGTGCCCATATCAGCCAAGCTCAAGCGCCCCCCAGTAATTTTCGCCCTTGACAAATCGCCAAACCGCGATATAATCATATCGTGATATGTGCATAGATACAGGGCGTCGATTGGAGGAGGGGGGATGCTAGAGATCAACCTGGTGCAGGGCAAGCCGACCCTCGAGGTCGAGTTCCGCGTCTCGCTGGCCAGCGACATGGTGCACGCCATGTCGCTGATAATCAGTGCTCCCCAGTACGAGGGCTTTGATCAGTGGGTCTATGCCCAGCACGCCGCTCTCCCCGCCGACCTCATGATCGACATGGGGGCCGTGCTGGCGCTGCTGCAAAAGTCGGCCGACTTTTCTCGCTGGCTCTATCGCGCCCTCCCCGACGCCCCCATCCACTGTGATTTCTCTGCCTTTGTCGCCGGTCTGGGGACGCTGGCGGCGGCCGACTGGGAGCGGTTTGCCGCCGCGTCGCTCGCCGGGTTCGCCCGCACCTGTCGCGGCGCGGATGGACAGCCGGCGCAGGCCCCCCCGTTGCACGACGCCGCGGCTGTCCGTTCGTTCCTCGAACCGCATTTCGACCCGCAGCACATCGAACGGGCCGTTCACCTGCTCCGCGATCCGGCCGCGTTCAAGGCCTGCGCGCTCTCCGTCGTCAGCCGGTTTTGGGAGCAGTGCTACCGGGAGGAATACCGCCGCTCCCTGCCGCTCATGGAGCGCAGCGTCGCCCACCACCGCCGCCAGAACTATCAGGGCGACCTGGCGGCGATCTTTACCGCCGTCACGGGGCGGCTTTTGCCGGAGGGAAACGCGGACGACGAGGGGATCGAAAAAGTGATCTTTATTCCTTCCAGCCACATCGGGCCCTACGTCCTGTTTCGCGGCCGTCAAGCCCTGCGCCCGCTGATGGTGCTGGCCTACAACTGCCGTCCCACGGCGGCCCCGGGTGACGCGCCGCCTCCGGCCGTCCAGGACCTCTTTCCTCCCCTCAAGGCGCTGGCTGACGAGACGCGGTTGCAGATTCTCGCCATTCTCGACGGGCAAGAGTTGTACGCGCAGCAGATCGTGGACCGGCTCGACATCAGCCAGTCGGCGGTCTCGCGCCACCTGCAGCTCATGGTCGCCGGCGGCGTGCTGGCGGTGCGCAAAGAAGAGAGCATGAAGTATTTTTCGGTCAACAGAGAGACCCTGGCCGCGCTGGCGGGCAAGCTGGCCCAGTTTCGGGGCATTGGAGGTTGAGTTGAGCCGCAAGCAGCACGAGCATCCAGCCGCAGGGACGACCGGCAAGATGGGCGTCTACCAACGCTTGTTGCGCTACCTGCGCCCCTACGTTTTACAGCTTTTGGTCGCTTACATCGCCATGTTGGGAGTGACGGTTCTGAACCTCTTTATCCCCCAGGTGATCAAGAATGCCATCGATCGCGGCCTGACAGCGGGCAACGCCACCGCGCTCTTTACCGCCGCTGCCGTTATCCTGGGTTTGGCCCTGCTGCGCGGCGTGGCTGCCTTTGCCCGGCGCTACTTTGGCGAGTGGCTCTCTCACCGCGTCTCTTACGACCTGCGCAACCACTTTTACGAGAGCGTGCAGCGGCTGCCTTTTGCCTTCCACGACCGGACCCAGACCGGCGACATTATGAGCCGCGCCACCAGCGACATTTCCGAGACCGAGCAGTTCGTCGGCATTGGGATGATGGAGCTGGCGACCACGGTGCTGCTGCTGGGCGGGGTGACGGCAGCGATGCTGTTGGAAAACTGGCAGTTGGCCCTGCTGGCGCTCATCCCCCTGCCTTTTCTGATCCTGGCGACGCTGCGCTTTGGTGCCACTGTGCGCCCCATGTTCACCAATATCCAGGAGCAGATGGGCGTGTTGTCGACAGTGATGCAGGAGAGCCTGACTGGCATCCTCGTCGTCAAGTCCTTTGCCCGCGAGCCGCACGAGCTGGCCAAGTTCGACCGCGAAAACGACAACTGGTTCAGTCTGCGTCTGAAGCTGATCCGCACCTGGGGCAACAACTGGCCCTTTTTCACCTTTGTAATCGCAGCGAGCATCTTTTTTCTGCTCTGGTTCGGTGGGTCGCGGGCGCTGGAGAAAGAGATCACTATCGGCTCCCTTTTTGCCATGATCTCGTACGTCATGATGCTCAACGGGCCGACGCAGCGGCTGGGCTTTTTGGTCAACCTGGCGGCGACGGCGGGCGCCAGCGCCAACCGTATCTTTGAGATCATTGACACGCCGCGGGAAGTGGCGGAAAAGCCCGGCGCCATGGCCCTGGAACGGGTGCAAGGGGAGGTGACGTTCGACGACGTCGGCTTTGCCTACCGCGAGGGGTTGGACATCCTGCGCGGCATCCAGTTCACCGCCGCGCCGGGACAGACCATCGCCCTCATCGGCCCCACCGGGTCGGGCAAGTCGACCATCACCAACCTGATCCCCCGGTTTTACGACCCGACCGAGGGGCGGGTGCTCATCGACGGCGTCGACGTCCGCGACGTGACGCTGCGCAGCCTGCGCCGACACATTGGCATCGTGCTGCAGGACCCCTTCCTCTTTCGCGCCACCATTGCCGAGAACATTGCCTACGGCCGGCCCGAGGCCAGCATGGACGAGATTGTTGCCGCGGCCAAGGCGGCGCGGGCGCACAATTTCATCCTCAGCTTTCCCCACGGCTACGAGACTCGCGTCGGCGAGCGCGGGGTGACGGTGAGCGGGGGGCAGAAACAGCGCATCGCCATCGCTCGCGCCCTGCTCTACGACCCGCGCATCCTGATCCTGGACGATTCGACCAGCAGCGTCGATACCGAGACCGAGCACCTGATCCAACAGGCGTTGGAAGAGTTGATGGAGAATCGCACCACCTTTATCATCGCTCAACGGCTGCTGACCCTGAAACAGGCGGACTGCATCCTGGTGTTGGACCAGGGACGCATCGTGGAGCGGGGAACCCACGCCGAGCTGCTGGCGCAGGATGGCCTCTACCGCCAGATCTATGACCTGCAGCTGCGGGACCAGGAGGAATTTCAGGCTTTGGAAACGGAATTGGTGGGATAGCCATGGCTCAAGAAGAACGAGTACAAAAAACGAACGGCGGCTTTATCGACTGGTTCCTCGGCGTGAGCTACAGCCTGGAGGACGAGGAGCGCCGCGCCCGCGAGGAGCGGGTGCAGGACCTGCTGCCCCGCGAGGACGAGATGCTGGGCAGGGCCTACGATCCCCGGCTGATCCGCCGGTTGGGAGGGTACATCCGCCCCTACCAGCGCCAGTTTGCCTGGGCTATCTTGTTGATGGTTCTCCGCTCCCTGTTCAGCGCTGCCGGGCCGTGGATCGTCGGGCAGGCGGTTGATCTGGGGATCCGCCTTGGCGACATGTCCGCCCTACGCCTGTGGACCCTCATTTTTATTGCCATCGCCCTGGCCGAGTGGGCCACGAACCGCTGGCGGGTCATGATCCTGGCCTACGTCGGCACGCGGGTGGTGGCGGACGTGCGCAGCGCGCTGTTCCACCACCTGCACCGGCTTTCTCTCTCGTTCTACAACAACTATAGCGTCGGTCGCCTAATGAGCCGCCTGATCAGCGACGTGCAGGCGCTGCAGGGCTTTATAACCTGGTCGATCACCGGCGTCTTTCGCGCCGTCTTTACTTTGCTGGGTATTGTCGTCGCCATGTTTGCCATGAACTGGCGCCTGGCCCTGGTCGCCCTCGCCGTGTTGCCGCTGATGGTCTGGCTGACCCGTTACTGGAGCAACCGCGTGCGCGACACCTACCGCGCCACCCGGCAGCGCATCTCGTTGATCAACGGCTATCTCAACGAATCGGTTTCGGGCATCCGGGTGACCAAGAGCTTTGGGCGCGAGGCGTACAACCTGGGCCACTTTGACGACCTCAACCAGTCCTACTTTGAGGCCAACGTGCGCGCCTCGCTGCTGGCGGCGCTCTACTTTCCCGGCATCGACCTGCTGGCCTCCCTGGCGGCGGCACTGGTCGTCGGTGTGGGCGGCATGCTGGTGCTACGCGAGACGCTGACCGCCGGCACGCTGGTCGCCTTTATGCTCTACGCCGAGCGCTTTTTCGAGCCGGTGCGCGAACTGGCCGACCGCTACAACTCGTTCCAGGCCGCTATGGCTTCCAGTGAGCGCCTCTTTGCCCTGCTCGACAATGAACCGATGCTGCAGGATGCCGCCGACGCGTACCCGCTGCCGCCGATTCGGGGCACGGTCGATTTCCAGCGTGTCACGTTCGGCTATGAGGACGGCGAGCCGGTGCTCTGCGACGTGGACATCCACGCCGAGCCGGGGCAGCGCATCGCCCTGGTGGGGGAGACGGGCGCCGGCAAGACGACGCTGGTCAAGCTGCTGGCCCGCTTCTTTGACGTCGACGAGGGCGCGGTGCGGGTCGACGGGCACGATGTCCGTGCGGTGACGGCGGCGAGCCTGCGCTCCCAGTTGGGCATCGTCTCGCAAGATACCTTTCTCTTTGGCGGCACCGTCGCCGACAACATCCGTTACGGCAAGTTGGACGCCAGCGACGAAGAGGTCGTCGCGGCGGCGCAGGCCGTGGGCGCTCACGACTTTATCGTCCGCATGGCCGGGGGATACGAGGCTGAGGTGGGAGAGAACGGGGTCAACCTGAGCGTGGGACAGCGACAGATCCTGGCCTGCGCCCGCGCCCTGCTGGCCGATCCGCGCATCCTGGTGCTCGACGAGGCGACCAGCAGCGTCGATACGACGACGGAGAAGCAGATCCAGCACGCCTTCGAGCAGCTGATGGCGGGGCGCACCAGCTTTGTCATCGCCCACCGCCTCAACACGGTCGTCAACGCCGATCAGATCGTGGTCATCGAAGACGGGCGGGTGGTCGAGTTGGGCACCCACGAAGAGTTGCTGGCCCGGCACGGGCGCTATCGCGAGTTGTACGCCCTGCAGTGGGCGCAAAAGTAGGGGGTGAGTACATCGTGCTCCTGCTTGACTGGGCGTATGCAAAACTTGGGAGAGCGTTAATTTGACAATGGCACATTTCAGTAGATTGCCCTGCCAAGCACGGGGAAGGGGGAAAAGGGGGGTTTCGCAGGCGGCGAAGCCGCC
>JAFGEI010000084.1 GCA_016931695.1 Anaerolineae bacterium
CGCCGGGTTGGAAACGTCCATCACCACCAGGTGCGTGCCGGCGCCCATGTACAGGGTATGGCCCACCAGCGTGGAGCGGTAGATGGGGCCGCCGAACTGGGTGACCAGGGACAGGCTGGCCTGCGGCGCGGCCGGCACCCCCGGTTGCGCCAGGACGCCGGATGAACCCAGGGCCAGGGCCAAGACCAGCAAAGTGACAATACGTGTTTTCATGCCTTTTCTCCTTTTTCGTTTTTTTACGTCTTTCCCTTGACTGGCAAAGTGCTTTCTGGTGCGGCGCTCATCATGCGGCGCAGCAGCGCCAGCAAGGTCGGCTCGTCGGTGAAAGGCGCTTCCTCGCCGCTGGCAACGGCTTGCAGCACCCCGCGCAGCGCCCAGGGCTCGTCCGAATCGACCAGCAGGCGCAGGACAAAGGCCTGGGTAGTGCGCATGGGCTTTCCGATCCCCCTTTCAACCGACGTTCTGGGGCTCAGTGTAGCATAGGGGACTTACAAAACACTTACACGAGGGATTGGTAGAGTTTTTGCAGTTCGGCCTGCGGGGCGACGCCCAACTCCTGGTGCAGCACCCGCTCCAGGTTGCGATAGAGGCGCAGCGCCCCGGCGCGGTCGCCCAAAGCCAGGTAGGCCTGCATGCCGAGCAGGACGGCCTTCTCCTGCCAGGGATCGGCTTCCAGGACGCGACGGGCGGAGACCAGCGCCTCCTGGGGATCTCCGGCATCCAGTTGGTTGCCGGCCAGGGCCAGCAGCGCGGCAACGAACTGCTGCGCCAGCCGCTCACGCGGCACGGTAGCCCAGTCGGCGTAACGGTCGTCGGGGCACAGCTCGCCCGCGTAGAGGGCCACGGCGGCCTGCCATTCGCCCCGGTGGACATGCTGCTCGAAGGTTTCCCAGTCCAACCACGAGCCGGGCGGCAGGTGCAGGGCCACCCGTCCACCCTCGACCTCCAGGTAGCGCGAGGGGAACTTGTCCGGCAGATCCGGCTCCAGCGCGCGGCGCAGGGCCGAGGTGGCCTGGTGGAACGGCGTGTTGGCCGCGCGGGGTGATTTCTCCGGCCACAGTGTTTCGATGGCCTGCTCGCGGGAGAGGGCGCGGTTGCGGCTGAACAACAGCAAGCGGAAGAGTTCGCCGGCGCGGCGCAGCCGCCAGGCCGCTTCGGGCACGACCCGCAATCCCTGGCGCACCTCGAAGCAGCCCAGGGTGACGACGCGCAGCGGCGGCGGCGGCACGCGGGCCAGATGGATGAGCAGCTTGGCCGAAGCCCCCTGCGTTGCCTCGTCGCCCTGGTTCAGGTAGGCAGAGAGCAGAGGAAAGGCCAGCGCCCGT
The DNA here is from genome assembly GCA_016931695.1 of Anaerolineae bacterium. Classification (GTDB taxonomy): domain Bacteria; phylum Chloroflexota; class Anaerolineae; order B4-G1; family DUEL01; genus JAFGEI01. The sequence goes on from JAFGEI010000084.1 coordinate 1,326, forward strand.
TCTTGCTCCAGGAGAAAGGCATAGCCGCCCAGGGTGATCCGCTGGACAGCCTCGAGCCAGACCGTGCTGGCGGCGGGGTCGCCCTGGGCGTGAAGCACGGCGGCCAGCAGAAAGGTCGCCCGCGCCATGTCGAAATCGGCGCGCAGCGGAGCCATTGCCGCCTGGGCCTGGCGCAGGTCGGCGGCGGCGCCGTCCGCGTCGCCGCAGAGCCAGGTCGCCCAGCCGCGCTCGATCAGCGCCTGCCCCAGGAGATGCTGGTAGCCGAAGCGCCGCGCCACATCCATCACATCGTTGGCCCAGGCGCGGGCAGCAGGGGCATCCCCGCAAAGGCGCAGGCAGCGGCTCATCGCTACGCGGACGATGCCATTCAACCCTGGCTCGCCGATCTTTTCGGCGACAGTGAGAGCGCGCCGGAGAAGGGCGCGGGCTGCGTCGACCTCTCCTTCATCCAGCGCCAACAGCGCGCTGAGAAAGGCATGATAGCCCCAGAATGCAGCTTCGGGCGACAGAACGTGCGCTAATTCGTCCAGCGCGGCCCGCGCCCGTTCTCGCTGCCCGGTCAGATGGCAGACCCAGGCGATGGTCAGCAGGGGAAAGCGCAAGAGGACGCCCAGGTTGTGCCGCCGGATGATCTGGGCGCATTCGTCCTCCAACGAGAGGGCCAGGTCGAACAGCCCGCGCGTGAAATAGACGCCGTTGGCCAGGTTGTGGAGGGCGCGTGCCCAGTGGGCATAACTCCCGATACGGCGGGCCAGGTCGGCCGTCTGGCGGTAGTAGGTTTCCGCTTTTTCAGGGGAATGGCTCTCGGCAGCGCAGTGGCCCAGGATCAGCCAGGCGCGGCAGCGAGCCGGAGAATCAGGGGCGGCCCAGGTCAGGGCTTGCTCGGCCAGTTTGTGCGCCTGGTCATAGTGCCCCAGGCGAAATTGCAAGAACGCCAGTTGGGCCAGGGCAGCCGCTGTTTCTTCTCCTTCGCCAGATGCCTGAGCCTGCTTCAGTGCCTTCTGCGCCACGTCGAGGGCGGCGGCGATGTCGCCCAGCTGCTCGAACGCCAGGCTCTCGTCGATCAGCGCAGCGACTGCGGGCTCTGCGCCGGTCACTGCTGCCACCTCGCCGGCGGCGGCAAAGTGCTTTCACTCGACAGCGGGATTGCTAACATGTCACAATTGGAGCTGACCCCATTTTACTCGAGGCGAAATGCAAGTCAAATGTCGGCCCCGTTGCACCTGCGCGTTGCAACGCGTCGTATGAAACGAGCCGCACTTTTCAGCCTGGCTCGTCTCGTTTTCCGCGCAGGTTGCGATTTCAGGCAGTCTCAGTAGATCCAAAATCTGGCCGCAGAGACACATCTGGCTGTCGAAATTGCATGGACATCATTCTGAGCAGCCTGCCCCGGGCGTAGCCGAGGGGAGCGTAGCGAGCAAAGAATCCCGTTCCGGAGAAGCGAAACCTCGTTCTGCAAGGAACGAGACCCTTCGCCCCGCCCTCTGGGCGTCGCTCAGGGTGACAAATTTGGATCTACTGAGTCTCCTTGTTGCATGTTGTGTCACGTAACTGCTCAGGCCACAGGCCCGGATGCCCTCCCGCGCTGGAGAAGGGGGGAAAGTTGGGGTACAGTTACGAATAATGAACCAAAATCAACGGTGGCAGGTAAAAAGCATGCAACGAAAAAGCAAACCATAAGGAGACCAAGATGAAATCTCACTTGCACCCGACCGGTCTCTATCTCGTGGCGACAGCCCTCGTGGTCCTCGGCGCCTGCCAGTCAACGCCCCCGGCCCCCACCCGCGCCGCTCCCTCCCCGGCCGAAGTCGACTGGGACGATCGCACCGTCTTCCAGGAGGGGCTGATCGAAGCGGAACGGGCGCTCCTGGACGGAATGGCGGGGGCCAGTACCTACCACATCGAGGTGCGGATTGCCAACGACCTGCTCTCCTTGCAGGGACAAGAAACGGTGCGCTATACGAACCAGGAGGACGTCCCGCTGGATGCGCTCTATTTCCAACTGTTCCCCAACGCCGCAGGTGGTTCCACGACGGTCTCGGCCGTCACGGTGGACGGGCAAAAGGTCGAACCACAGGCCGAGTTCCAAAACAGCGCCGTGCGCCTCCCGCTGCCGAGCCCCCTACAGCCCGGCGAGGCCGCCGTCATCGCCATGGATTTCGAGGTGGCGGTCGCCCGCGAGATGGGAGGCAACTATGGCCTGTTTGGCTACTTTGACGACGTGCTGGTTCTGGACGGCTTTTATCCCGTCATCCCGGTCTATGACGACGAGGGCTGGAACGTGCAGGACCCGCCGCCCAACGGTGACGTCACGTATTTCGACGCCAGCTTTTACCTGGTGCGCGTGACTGCCCCCGACGACCTGGTTTTGGTCACTTCGGGGGTCGAGACGGGCCGCGAGTACGCGGATGGCGAGCAGATTCTGACCTTTGCTGCCGGACCGGCGCGCGACTTTTACATGGCCGCCAGCGAAGAGTACGTCGTCGTCAGCCGGACGGTGGGCGAGACGACGGTCAACAGCTACGCCCCCCGCCGCCAGCAGCAAGGAGCGGAACACGCCCTACAATTCGCCGTGATGGCCCTGCAGAGCTTTGGCCAGCGGTTCGGCGCCTACCCCTACACCGAATACGACGTCGCCAGCACGCCGATGCTGGCCCTGGGCATGGAATACCCCGGCATGACGGCAATCGCCCTGAACCTCTACGACCCCGACGGGGACGTGCTGGGCCTGCCGTTTCCCGTCGTCCTCGAATCGACTGTCGCCCACGAGGTCGCCCACCAGTGGTTCTACAACGTCGTCGGCAACGACCAGGTCGACGAGCCCTGGGTGGACGAGGCGATTGTGCAGTACGTTACCGGCCTCTACTTTCTCGACGCCTACGGTCCCGCTGCCGCCCAGAGTTTTCAGGACTCGTGGGAGGATCGCTGGAACCGGGTCGACGGGGCGGATATCCCCATCGGGCTGCCCACCGGGGATTATACGGGGCAAGAGTACGGCGCCATCGTCTACGGCCGCGGCCCTCTCTTTATCGCCGCGCTGGCGGAGCAGCTGGGGCAAGAGACTTTTGACGAGTTTCTGCGCGACTATTACCAATCCCACCAGTGGGGAATCGGCACCGGGGACGCCTTTCGCCAGATGGCCGAGCAGCACTGCCAGTGCGATTTGCACGACATCTTTGCCGAGTGGGTATATGGAGAATAGCGTGACCCGGGCATCCGATACCTACTATCGCCAGCGAGCGGCGCGCAGGACGCGGACCCTGCTGCTTGGCGGGGGAACCCTGCTGCTGGTCACCTGCATCGCCCTGACCGTCATCTATGCTTTTCACGATACCTGCACCGGCAGCTTTGACCGCCGGCCCCAGTCCGTGATCGCGCACTTTGTCGACGGCGTCACGCGCGGCAACTGGAGAACGGTCGTTCGCTGCTGGGAGCACGATGCCTTTTACGACCTGGAAAGTGGCTGCAGCGAAATCTGCCTGGGAAGGATCATGGGGGTGCCGTACCAGGGCGTCGAGGTCACGCTGAGCGCGCCCTATCCGACCGACGAGGGGCGCAGTCACATCCTGGCAACGGTGACCATCACCTGTCCCAACAGCGGCGAGCAGCACAGCGGCGAAATCCTGCTGGACACAATCGGGGCCGAGGTCCCCTGGCGGCACTGGAAAATTATCCGCAGCGACTTGGGCGGGTCGATCGCCGCCCCCTGGTGCCGCTGACGAGCGGGAGGTTTCACGGTATCTCTTGCCGCGCGGTGAGGGACGGACCGCTCACCCTCCCTGCACCTGGGCCAACACGCGATCGATTTGTTCCTTTTTGGGCGGCTTGCTCAATATGTGGTCCGCCAGAAGGGGCGGACTGCCGGCTTTGTCCGGGCCGATGCCCCAACCGGTCAGAATCACGACCGGCGTCAACGGCGATTGCCGCTTGATCGTCTCCACCACCTGCCGCCCATCAACATAGGGCATGCCCAGGTCGGTGATCACGACGTCAAAGGGCTCGCCCCGTTCCTGTGCTTCGCGAAAGGCGTCGAGCCCCTCCTGTCCACCGGCAGCGATTGCCACCTCGTGCCCGGCGTTTTCCAGCATTTCCCGCAGCGCCTCGCGCAGCAACAGCTCGTCGTCGACGCAAAGGATACGCAGCGGTGCAAAAACCCCCGCCTCTCGGGCGGCGGTCTCGTCCGCCGACGCCTGCTCGCGGACCGGAAAGACCAGCCGCACCGTCGTCCCGCGCCCGGGCGCGCTGTCAATCTCGATGCCGCCATCGTGACGCTGCATGATGCCATAGACGACCGAGAGCCCCAGCCCGGTCCCCAACTCGCCCTTGGTGGAGAAAAATGGCTCCAGGCAGCGGCTTTTTGTCTCTTTATCCATGCCGATGCCGGTGTCGCTCACTTCGAGCAAGATCTGGACCGGCGCAGCCTCCGCCAGGTCGTTGCCGGCCTGCGCCCGCACATAGGCGCGCACGCCCAGCGCCCCGCCATCCGGCATCGCGTCGACGGCGTTAATGATCAGGTTGGTCAACGCCTCGCGGATTTCGCCCTCGATCCCCAAAATGGTCGGCAGATTGTCCTCCACATTTGTGCGCAGGGTAACCACGCTGCCGCGATGCTGCGGGGTGTCGCGCCAGTAGGGGCGGGTCAGATCGATAGCCTGCTGGAGCACCCGGTACGGATCAACGGCGAGCAAATCCTCTTGCTCCGCGCGCTGCCGGTAGAACTCGCGCATCCGAGAAACCATCTGGGTAATGTCGTCACAAGCGGTCTGCATGATCTGCAGCCACTGCAGCGCGTGGTCGCTCAGGCCCGGCTCCCGCATCAGCAATTCGGTGTAGATCACGACCGGCGAGAGAGTGTTGTTCACGTCGTGCGCGATGCCGCTCGCCATGTGACCCAGTGCCTGCAGCCGCTCCTGCTGCATCATTGCCTGCTGCGTCTGGCGCAGCTCGTCGTAGGCCTGCTGCAGATCGAGGTACAGCTGGGCCTGGTGCGCGGCCAGGGAGACGTGCTCGCTCAACCCCTGGAGAAAGTCGCGTTCCTGGCAATCAAATGCGTCCACCTCACTGCGCGCCACGAACAAGATCCCAAACACCCGGTTGTGGACGGCCAGCGGCATCGACGCCGCCGAGCGCATGCCCGCCCGGGTCCATTTTCGGGCAAAAGATGCATCTACCTGGGACAAATCGGGGACATACACCATCTGCCCCTGCAGACAGGCCCGCAGCCCCGTCTCGTCGACCGGGAGCACCTTGCCCGGTAAAAGACCTACCTGCTCGGCAAGCGCGTGGCTCCCGGGGCCGTGCCCCAACACTACGAGCGTATCTGTCACGGGGTCGAACGAATAGACGCCACTATAGCCGATGGGCAAATAATCCTCCAGGCGCCGCAGCACGACGCGGTAGATGCTGTCCAGGTCCTGGCGCTCGATCACCGCCCGCGCAATCCGGTTCAGCAGGCCGATGCGCGTCAACTGCTGCTGCAGATCATCCTCGGCCTGCTGGCGGACAGTGACGTCGCGCACCAGGGCGATGAGCCGGCTTTCTGGCGCCTGGGGATCGCCCCTGGCGGCAATGGACAGCTCGAACCAGCGCCGCCCGGCAGCAGTCTCCAGGGGATAGACCGCGCCCGCGTGCCGCCCGCTTTCCACCGCTTCCGAGATCGCTGCCATGACCACGCTGGCAGCCTCCGGCGGGAGCACCTGGTCCACTGTCTGTCCCAGGAATTCGGGTGGGAAGATAAAGGCCGATTCGGGATCGGGGATACGGAAATCGTACAGCTTACCATGCCGGTCCGTCTCCAGCAACATGTCGGGCAAGGCATTCAACGTCGCGCTCAACTGCTCGTTGGCCGCGCGCAGGGCGGCCTCCGCCTGGCGCTTGGCATCGCGCAGTTCCTTCTCCTGCAGCACGTTAGCCACGGCCGGCCCGAGGCGCGCCAGCCGGTCCTTGAGCAGGTAATCCGCTGCCCCCAGCTTCATGCACTGAACGGCCGCTTCCTCGCCGATGGTGCCGGTCACGACGATAAACGGAATGTCCAGATCGTGCTCCTGCAGCAGGCGTAGCGCTCGCAGCGCGTTGAATTGGGGCAGCGTATAGTCGGCGAGGATCAAGTCGGGCCGGTCGCGCAGTTCACCCACATAGTCCGCCTCGGTCTCGACCCGCCGCCAGCGGACGGCAAAGCCGGCATCTTCCAGCTCAAACACCATCAACTCGGCGTCGGCCGGTCGATCCTCGAGAATCAAGACGCGCAGGGGAGTGGTCACGTCATTTTTCCCGTCAGGGCAACGGCTGGTTCAGCAGCAGCCAGTACAGGCCCAGTTGCTGCACGGCGTGGGTAAACTGCTCAAAATCCACCGGTTTCGTGATATAGCTGTTGACTCCCAGGCGATAGCTCTCGACAATGTCCCGCTCTTCCTTCGACGAAGTGAGCACCACGATCGGAATCCCCCGCGTGCGCGGATCCGACTTGACCTGCTCCAACACCTCCAACCCGTCCACCTTGGGCAGCTTTAGGTCGAGCAGGATCAACTTGGGCGCATTCTGGATGGAACGATGGGCATAGGCCCCCCGGCAAAAGATAAAATCCAACGCCTCGGCGCCGTCCCGCACCACTTCGATGCGGTTGGTGAGGTTATACTCCTGGAAAGCGTGCATGGTCAGTTCTTCGTCGTACGGATTGTCTTCGACCAGCAGGATTTCAACCGGACCGCTCGTCATTACAGCCACCTCCTCCGAGGGTGAAATAGAACGACGCGCCCTCTTCGACTTGCGCCTCGGCCCAGACCCGGCCGCCGTGGCGATGGATAATTCGCTGTACGATGGCCAACCCGACCCCCGTTCCCTCGTACTCTTCGGCGCGATGCAAGCGCTGAAAGACGCCAAAGAGCTTGTTGGCATACTGCATGTCAAAACCAACCCCGTTGTCGCGGACGAAATAGGCCGTCCAGCCGTCGACCTGCCGGTGGCCAACCTCGATGCGGGCGACCTCCCGCTGGCGGGTGAACTTGAAGGCGTTGGTCAGCAGGTTGACGAGAACGTGCTTCAGCAGGGCCGGGTCTGCCTCACACGGCGGCAGGTCGCCGACCGTCACCTCAACAGCCCGGCCCTCCCGCTCATAGTCCAACTCCCGCAGCACCTGGCGAGCGAGGTCAGCCAGCGCTACCGGCTGGGTCTTGAGGACCTGGCGGCTCAGCCGCGAAAAGGAGAGCAGGTCGTCGATCAACTGCCCCATTTGCTGCGCATTTTCCTGGATCATCTGCAGATAGCGGGCAGCTTCGGGTGAGAGCTGATCCTGGTGTTTTTTGATCAAGATGCGCGAAAACCCGTCCATGGCCCGCAGCGGCGCCCGCAGGTCGTGCGAGACCGAATAACTGAACGCCTCCAGCTCCCGGTTCGCCGCTTCCAGTTCGGCGGTGCGCTGGGCAACGCGGTCTTCCAACTCGGCGGCATAGTTCTCGACCCGCCTGTACAGCCGGGCATTCTCGATCGCGATTGCCAGCTGGTCGGCCATGGTCTGCAGGATGGCAATGTCGTCGCTGCGAAAAGCCGCCGCCTCGCTGCTCTGCACCGTCAAGGCGCCAATGCAGAACCGCCCGCGGCTGAGCAGCGGCAGCGCCATCTCGGAGCGGGTCAGCGGCAGCGCGGGGTTGTCAAAGCGAATCGCCTCCTCTCCCACGTCGAGCGCAATGCGCGCCTTGCCGCGGGCCGTGCACCAACCGATCATCGAGGAGCCGCCCACTTCCAGCTTGTGTCCCGCCGCCAGCATCTGCTGACCGGCTTTGCCGGTGCCCGCGTGCAGGACAGCGTATCCATCGGCCTCGTCGACCAGAAACAGGCCAACGTAGTAAAAATTGAACCGGGCCTGGATCAAGTTCACCGTCCGATCCATCAGCTCCTCAGGGTTCAAGATGGTGCTGATGGCCTTGGAGACATCGGCCGCAGCGCGCAGCAGGGTGCCCTGGTGGCTGAGGGTTTGCAGCAGCCATTCGTGCTCCGTCTCCGGCTCCTTGCGTGCCGATATATCCTCTACGCTTCCCTCGTAATAGGCAACTTGCCCGGCATCATCCCGGACGGCGCGGACACTGCTGCGAACGACGGCGATGGTCCCATCGTGGCGGTACATGGGGGCCTCGAAATCCGACACGCTCTCCGCGTTCTCCAACAAGGTTTGCCAACGCTGGCGATCGCCGGCCTGGGTGTAGATATCCATCACATTGACCGCCAGCAGGGACTCCCGATCCGGGTAGCCCAGTATCTCGATCAGGGCGAGATTCGCATCGAGAATCCGCCCCTCCGGCGTGGCGCGATAAAATCCGGTGGGAATCCGGTCGAACAGGCCGCGGTAGTGGGCCTCGCTGCGTTGCAGTTCCTCGTTCGCCCGCTCAAGTTCGGCCACCCGCTGCTCAAGCCTGACGAGCGATTCTCGTTCCGTCATCGAGAGGCTCCCGCAGTCAAAAGCGACTGTGCAGGCAACAACTCATCCCTCCCCGTCCTTCCCCCTCCTCATCCCCCCCGGGAGGGGAACATTGTGGAGTAAATACAGAATATCATAGAAAAAACGCTTTGTCAAAGACCGGGCAAGGCCGCAGCCATCACCGCTCCGCCTCCAGCACGTGGCGCAGGACTTCGTCGATGCTCAACTGATCGACCCCCAGCTTGTCCAACGTGCGGCCTCGCCGCCAGTAATCCGTGCGGTGAATGATGCAAGCCTGGCGAATAATGCTCTCCATTCCCCGCACGCGCACGCCGTACTGCTGCCCCAGCGCGGCGATGGGAACCAGGCTCATCGGCACATCCTCCGTGATGTAGCGGTGGTTCAGCGTCGTCGGGGCCCTGATGCCCCGATAACCGGCCTGATTGTGGATTGCTTCGTGGAGCGTGGCCCCCACGGCGTCGTAGGCCATCTTGAGCCATTCCAACGCCGTGCGAGCGCGGATGCCCAACGACGCAGCAACCGTCACCCGCTCCCGGTCCAGGGCCTCCAGCATGCGGGCGACGGAAGGCGTCACCCCATCGAGGTAGAACTGGAACTCGCCGTGGGTCGACTCGATGCGCCCGGCGTTGAGCATGGTGATCGCCGGGTGAAAGATCGCCCCCATGTTGTTCAAACCGGTGTGCAGCACGCTCGTTCCGTCAATGAATTGCGGAAAAGCCGGGACCAGTTTTTTCAGCACGCGGCTGGTGCGCGCAGCCGGAAGCGCGGCGAGCCCAACCGCATCCTTGATGCGCAAAATCCGCGCCTGGGCTGGCCCCTCGGAACGGCTGGCATAGACCAGGGTTTCCGCCTCGGCCAGGTCGATATTGGCCGCGCAACCGTTCTCCTGCAGCACGCGGCGAAACTCGAGGGTGCCGCCAGTACGGCCGGGGTTCAACACCACGATCTGGCCGTCCTGCAAATGAGGGGCTGCCGCCCGCGCAATGTCGGTGTGCGCGGTAGAGGGAACCACCACCATGACGATCTGGGCATCCGCCAGCGCCATCCCCATGTCCGACGTCGCCAGCGCCAGCTCGCCAAAGCCGTGCGGCCCGCCTGGGTAGGCCTCCAATTCGATCCCCCCCCGGGCCTGGATGACCGAGATGTTGGCAAAAGTGCGATTGTACAAGGCGACCGGAAAGCCCCTCACGGCCAGGTGGGCCGCCATCGCCTTGCCGCCATGCCCGGCGCCGATCACTGCATACCGCTTTGGTTTCTTCTCTCCCACTTTATCCTCCAATTCCCAGGCCGCTCAGCCGCTCTGCTTCCGAAACCACCCGCCCGGTCAAGGGGTCGACGGCGACACAAGCACCCCGCCAATCCACGCGCGTCGTCATCCCCCCGCGGGCAAAGGGATTGTTCTGCAGGTGCGGTGCGTCCAATATCCCGGATCGCACCGCGCGCCCCAGCGTCGCGGCATCGACCAGGGGGTCGTCGACGTCTCCACCCGCCAGGTTTGAAATCGCCTCCAAGGTCAGCCGGGCCTCGGCGACCAGCTCCGCCTGCCGCGCCCGCACGGCAGGATCAGCGGTCATGTCCGGTTGGCCGCGCAGCGCGTTTTCAACCGCCCGGCGGGCCATCTGGCAAGCCTCGATCACGTCGGCGGCGGTCGCCGCGTGATGGGCCTCCGTGTGCGCAACGACGTGAAGAATGTGCGGCCGCAGTGCCATCTGCAGGTAGACGCTGGTCGCCAGGTGCGCCCGTGCCGCATCCACGTCCAGCGGATAGCTCAGCAGTCCAGTGCGCGTCTGCCGCCAGAGGCGAAAATCCGGCCCTTCCAGCGGCGCAATCATCTCCAGGCAAGCCAACATCTTGGCCAGGTCCATCGCGTCGGCCAGGCCCGGCGGGCTGTTAAACATCAACTGGGCGATGTAATCGCGCACGCCAAAGGCGCGGGCGTTGTAGGCGGAAAGATAGGCAGCGACGACAAAGAGCACGTCCGGCGCATCGCGCATCCCCCAATGATGGGGCTCGTTCAACTCGACCGGGATGTCCCGCGCCCCGTACCAGGCCATCAACCGCTGGTGCTCGCGGATCGAGCCTTCCAGGTCCCACGGCCCACGGCCATCCATCTGGTTGAACCAAAAGATGGGCACGGCGCACCAGGCAATGTGGATCGTCTCGACGTACATCGCCGCCAGGCGGAGAAAATCATCGCTGCCAGAGTAGGTGCGCAGTAGGGGATAGTTGCCGCAGCGGCTGGCGGCGTAGAGCGCCCGGTAGTCGTCAGCCGTGCGCACCGGCACCCCACCGGCCCCGCGCCGCCGGGGGTCCTGCCGTTCAGGGTGAAAAAAGTGCGCCTGGGCATCCTGGTCGATGCCCAGGGAAATGACGTCCAACACCTGCGCCGCGGCGATACGGGCAATCCCCTCTTGCGTCGCCGGCAGCGTTGGCAGCCCAAAATGATGGCGGAGAAGGGGAAAGGGGTCCTTCCAGCGGATGCGCTCTACCGCAGCCTGGGGAAAGTCCGCAGCGGCTGGCGCGGCGGTCACCTGCCCTTTCAAGTAGGCCAGCACTGCTTCGGCCGGCTCCCCGCCCGCAAAGACGCGCTCGAAAAAGCCAAGGGCACAGGCCCGCTCGGCCACTGGCGGCGTGCCGCCAAAGGCAAAACGAACCCCGGCCGCACGCAGGTCGTCGGCGGCCTCGGCTAATTCGGCCAGCAGGCGCTCTCCCGTCTCGGGCGTCAGCCGGTAAGAGACACCGACCAGTTCCGCGCCCTCTCGCCGCGCCGCGGCAACCAACTCTTCGGTCGACACCGCCGGGCCCAAAAAGACCGTCCGCCAACCGGCCCTCTCAGCCAGGTGAAGGAAACGAACCAGGCCAGCCACGTGGACACACTCGCCCAGCGCACCGGCCACGACAGTCGGGGTCATGTCTCCCCCAGGTAGATCGCGATCCTGGAGAACCTGGTCCAACAGGCGGGCACAAAACCAGCCATGGCGACCACTCCCCTAAGTGCGCAGCTCGACCACGTCGCCATCTTGAAGGACGTAATCCCGCCCAACCGTCTGGCCGTCAAAGGCCGCGCTGCCCCAAACCCGCGCCGTCTTGAGGCTCTTGAGAAAATCTTGGTGGATTTTACCGGCAAACTCCTCAACCGTCCCCCCTTTTTTCATCACAAAGGGCGCCGTCAAGTCGGCCTCCTTCCCCGGCGGCTTGGCAAAGATCCGGATCAACCCCAGTTGATCCAACACCGCCCGCTTCAGGCCCGGCAGGTTATAGCCCGTCGTCGCCGAAGCGGGAACCAGCGTCCACTCCTCCCCCAGCAATTCGCACAGTACATCGAAATCCTCCGCCAGGCGCTCGTCATCGCACTTGTTCACGACCACCAGCAGCGGGATGAACCGGAGAGCTCGTTGGCCGGGATCGCGCCCGGCGAGATGGCCCGGCGCAATCCGGTTGCGGGCCAAAAAAGCGAGCGCGTCCTCAAACTGCTGAATCGGATAGGATTGCAGATCGACGACCAACAAGATCAGGTCGACCCGGCGCAGCAGATTGAGAAATTCCGGCTCTGCAAAATCCCGGTCCAGCGGTGGGGTGTCGATCAGCTGGATCTGCACGTACTCGACTTCCATCATCCCTGGGGTGGGGGCCCAGGTAGTAAAAGGGAAATCCGCCACCTCCGGCGACGCATTGGTCAGTGCAGCCACCAGCGCCGACTTGCCCACGTTCGCCAGGCCAATGACCGCCACCTGTCCTGCCCCCTCGCGGTCGATCTGGAAGGGGGATTCCTGCCGCCCGGCGCCCTTTCGGCTCTGCGCGGCATCTTTTAGCTTGGATAGGCGGCGGCGATAGTCCGCCCGCAGCCGGTCCGTCCCCTTGTGCTTGGGGATGGCGCCAAGCAGTTCCTCCAGGTACTGGATCTTTTCCGGGATCGACTTGGCGGCGCGGTACTGCTGCTCGATCTCGACACATTCAGGCGGAAGATTTGTCGGCATCGTTACATCACACGCGAGATTCCCACAACTGCAAGCCGGCAATCCAGGCACAAACCTTGACGGCGTCACAGTTCAGGCCGCTCGCCGGCCAAAGCTCTGGAAGCGCACAGGCTACGCTACGAGAGACCCGTCAGGCGGCCCGAGCAAATACGAGTATACAGGAAATTCGCCTGTGAATCAAGTAAATCGGGGCGCAGGGGTGCGCTCGAGTTTCGGGGCGTCAGCCGGCCGGGCGGACAGGCAGGGGAGCCGCTTCCACCACCAGCTTCCCTTGCTCCGCCAGTTCCCACAGCAAGGCGGGCAGCTCCCCGGCGTAGGTCAGCACCAGCCGCTGGCCGGCGCGGGTAAAGGCCATGTAGAGCCGCCGCGTGTTCTCCTGCACCAACTCGCTGCGTTCTTCCGCGTTCAGGCGCAGGCTGCCTTCCTGCTCAAACATCTCGTGGAGCCCGGCGACAAAGACAACCGGGCTCTCCAGGCCGGTCGCGGCGTTGATCGTCGTCACGCGCAGCGCGTCGCGGGACAGCCTGTCCTTCGGGTCTATGGCCCGGCCCCGCCCCAGGCTGCGGTTCAAGGTCTCGATCAACAGCTCCACCCCGCGCCACGAAGCGTGCAGGATCAGGATATGGCGCAGCGGCAGCCCGCCTGCCGCCGCCCGTACGATCTCGTTCACGATCCGCGCCCGCTCGTCCTGCGGGCTGTCAAAGCGCAGCAAGCGGGGCGCCTTGCCCTCCTCCACGCCGACCAGGTCGGGGAACAGCGGATCTTTTATATCGCCAGGCAACCGGCGCTGGTAGAACGTGACCGCCAGATCGAGAATCGACCGCGTCGTGCGGTAGCTGTGCTGCAGGTGATGGGAGCGACCCCGCACTTCCAGCCCCGCTATCGACCGCCACGATTCGCCGCGACGCAAAAAACCCTGTGTCGGATCGGCAGCAACGAACAAGTGACCGCTGCCGGGAACCACCAGCCGCCGCACGATGTCGAACCAGAGCGGAGCAAAGAACTGGGCCTCGTCGACCATCACCACGTCGTACTGGGGCGGTTCGAGGTCCCCCTGCTCGATCCAGCGCCACATCCGGCGCGGCACGTCGCCCCAGTCCATGATCTCCCCGGCGATCAGCCGCCGCTGGTAGGCCTGCATTGCACCAAACATGTGCTCCCGCTGGCCCTGGGTCAGGCGAAAGCCGCGCCCGCGGCGGTCGGCTGCCAGATACTCCTCGCGCGTGACAATGCCGCTGTCCTTGACCCAATCGACCTCGCTGCGAAACATCCCCCCACTCACGCTGCTGCCGACCAGGTACTCGGCCTGCACCTCGCGCACCAGGGCGTCGCGCTGCCGCAGGGGCAGCGGATTGTACGGTTCGTGCGCGGGCCAATTGGCCCGGCACCAGCCCATAAAAGTATGCCAGTGAATTCGTCCCGAGTCATGCGGCTGCAGAGTGCAAAAGCGCGCCCGCATCTCGCGGATCAAGGGGCGGTTGTGGGTCAGCACCAGGAAGCGCTTGTTGGGAAAGAGATCGTGCAGCAGTCGCAAGCGGTAGAGCAGAATCAACGTCTTGCCGCTGCCGGTCACGCCATTGACCACCTGGACTTGAAAGTCCTGCGCCAGCTGCTCCCCTTCCAGGTCCAGGTCGGTCTTGAGAACCGACTCTTGATCGTAATCGAGCAAATAGTCGCCCAACCCGGCGGCGACCGGGCGATGGGGGACGCGGGCCACAAAGCGGGGCGGCACGACGACCTCGGGCGCAAAGCGAGCGCGCAGAACACGCTGGCCTGGGCTGTCAAGCGATTGGGAAGGGAAAAGCGTGGCCCACCTTTCGCCCTCTTGCTCCTCCAACCAATCCCGTTCCAGCCAGGGATACCGGTGATCGGCAGCTTGCTCGACGGCCTGAATATCCCGCCGCTCCAGGTTGGGAAACAGGACAACGCCGCCTACCGCCTCCGGGGGCACTCCCTCGCCCACCACCTGGGCCAAAAAGCGGTGCAGGCACTGTTCCTCGTCCCGGCCGGGAACTGTTTTTTCCATCTCCAGACCGACGAGTTGGAGTTGGGGGGCCTGGTGGGCCTGCTGCGGCGTCGCGCGACCCACGGCAAGCAGCAGGGCGCGCCCGCCGCTGTCGAGCAGGAGAAAATCGGGAACCGACGGTATCAGGTGGTACCAGACAAGCCAGTCGTCGGGCAGCTTTTTCAACGCCCGGAAAACCCGGGCCGCTTCGGGCCGCACGCTGACCAGGGGGGTGCTGGGAAATATCCGCGCCATCGCAACCGTCCCGACAACAACCGCCCTACGATGTACCCCGGCCCACCAGCCGCAGCGTGCACGACTGCGCCATGTCGCGAAAGAGATGGACCCACTCGCACAGCTCGGGGTCTTCTGCCTCCACTTGCAACACGCTGCGGCTGCCGACAATGATCAGCTTGGTGCGCGGCCGCGTAACGGTGACATTGATTCGCTGCGGCTGGAAAAAGAAATCGGCCAACTGGGCGGCAAAGTGCGGGCTAGAAGTTGCCAGGGAAACGAGAATGACCTCCCGCTCCTGCCCCTGCATCCGCTCCACCGTGTCGGCGATGATGGCCCGCCGCACGGCAGGGTCGGGCAGCGAGCGGCGCAGCTGGCTGCGCACCTGGCGCCCCTGGGCGCGGTAGGGGCTGATGACGCCGATCTCGTGCGCTGGAACCCCGCCGGCCAACAGCCCCCGCACCAGCCCGGCGACGACGTCCGCCTCGCGGCGGCTGCGAACGGTGGTGTTGCGCTGCTGCAGATCGACCCAGACCGCGGGATGGGCCGGGTCCAGGATCTCTTGCCACTGCCCGGGAACCGCGCCCAGGGAAAGGCGCCGCTCGCCCACCGTAGGAGCGGGCTGCAACAAATTGGCGTAAAAGCGGCGGCTGGGCCACGCGGCAAGCACGTCGTTCAAGCGGTAGGTCTGGGTCAGCATCGTCTCGTACCCCCGCCCGACCAGGTAGCCAAAGATGGACGTGCGAGCCAGGAGCGGAGCGTCTCGCACCGCAGCAACCGGCGGCAACTGTTGATCGTCGCCAACAAAGACGTACCGTTTCCCGACCAGCATGCCCATCATCGCCAGCGGCAGGGTAATCTGGGAGGATTCGTCAAAGAGGACCGTGTCGAACTCGACCTCGCCCAAGCGGTCGGTGCAGGTCGCAAAGGGGGTCGCGCCAATGACATAGCCGCCGCTCAACTCGCCAAAGCGGGATTGATCGAACGAGAGATAATGGGAAACGAGCAGGTCGTCGGCGCAGGCCGGCGGGCCAATCTTGCAGGCGGGCAGGTCGGAAGCCACCTGGGCAATCTTGTTCAGCGCGTTGTTGATGGCGCGATGAGTGAGCGCGGTGACCAGTACCCGCTCCCCTTCTTCGACCAGCAGCCGTGCCAGGTGGGCCAACACGACCGTCTTGCCCGTACCTGGTGGGCCCTGGATCAGGTGCACCAGGCCAGTGGCGTACGCCTGGCCGACCGCCTCGGCCTGGCTCTCGTTCAGCCCGGCGTCGGATGCCGCCGCCCAGCCCCGCTCGTAACGGCCATAATCGACGCCAGGGCCGAGGTCGCCGAGCACCAGCGGCAAGATGCGCGTGCGGCCGACCTCCCGGTCGGCAATCTCGGCCAACGCCTGGAGGTAGTAACTGCTCAGGTCCAGGTAGCCCTCGTCGGCAATCCAGGGCCCCGCCCCATCGATGACTTGCTGCAGATTCACCCCCTGGGAACTGAACTCGAGGTACTGCTCGTCGTCGAGTTCCAAGATCGCCTCGACCGGCGATTCCAGCAGCAAGCGGCCCCGGTGCAAAAAGACATGGTCGCCTTCGCGGAAGCGGGAGTGGTTGGTCGGGCAGGTCATGGCAAAATTGCCCGTCTCTTCGTTGATGCCGGCATAGCGCAGCCCTTCGATGGCCTTGCCGGTGCGCACACGTTCTTCCAGCGGCAGCGACCACTGTCGTTCCAGCCGTTCCCGCTGCTCCCAGGCCTCGCGGCGAACGATCGCCTCCAGCTGGTTGAGTAAAGCAGCCGCTCGATCAGACATTGTCCAGACGCCTCCGCCGCCCACCTCGAACCCCGTTGGGATCAAAGGCCCGCATCGTCGCCGCGCTGACCAAATCGTCCCGGTAGTGCAGCGTGTTGGCCACCACCGTCACCAGGAACAGGCGCAGGGCAAGCCAGGGCCGCCGGGCCCCGCCGCGCAGCCGCAGCGTCTGCAACGCCACCAACGCCATTTCCTGCAACGGGCCGACCAAGTTCATGGCCAGGGCCAGGGCAAATCCCAGCCCGCGCAGCCGAAAACGGTCAAAGATGGCGACGAAATCGGAGAATGACAGGCCGCTCAGGCCGATGCTAAAAGCGAGGGAGAGGGCCAAGACCCGGCCCGCCATCGCTACTCCCAACAGGAATCCCGCCTCGGAAAGACGGAAGGGCCCGATCTTGGCATCCGCCTCGCCCAACAGGAACGGCCCCAGCGCCACTGCCAGCAGGAGAAAGAGCCAGAAGCGCGGGCGGCCCAGAAAACGCAGGCCCGCCCGGCTGCAGGCCAGGCCAAACAGCAACTCGGCCAGGACGAGGAACGCGAGCCGCCAGCCCGTCAGCCAGGCCGCGAGCAGGGCCGCCCCGACGGTGAAAAAGAGATAGCCCCAGGGAATCAGTCCGCTGCCGGGCCGCGCCGGGCGATCCTGCGTGCCACGGCTCCGCCCAATGCCCAAGCTCCCCATCCGCCAATACCTCCAACCACCAGCCGTGCGATCAGCAGGATGGCCAGGATCAGCAGCGCGGCCGCTAGACCCACCCCCAGCATCTGAGCGCCATCCTCCACCATCTTTTGGTACACCTGGTCAAAGCCCCGTCCATAAAACAAACGCATCATGACAAACTTGTGGGGCAGGTTCCACCCCACTGCCAGCGCTCCGCCAACGATAAAGGCCCACAGCCGCGGGGTGCGCACCAGCAGCAGGACCCCCTCCATCAGCAAGCTCTCGACGAGGATCGCCAGGAAAGGGCCCAGCACGCGCGCCAGGTCTTGGGCGTCGGTGGGACTGAGCAGCTTGATCAGGGCGGCCACGATGCCGATCAGCAGCACCGAGCCCCGGCGAGGTACAAAGTGGCGCCCGGTGAGCGCAATCGCCACCCCCACTCCCCCCAACACCAACCCGGCCAGAAAGGTGTCCGCCTGCGGCGGGAACAGGAGGTGCAGCACGCTGCCCAACGTCAGTTCGACCGCTCCCCACAGGGCGCCAAAAAGCCCCACCGTTACCCAATCGCGGACCGTGTACGAGTACATGATCGACCTCCTAGCAAAACGAGCTTCTTTCTTCCACCCGACCATCCGCCACGCGCCACGTTCGGCCCGCATACTGCTGCACCAGCCATCGGTCGTGCGTGATCAACAGAACGGTCTGCCCAGCCCGATTGAGCGCGGTGACTGTATCCAGCAGCCGAGTCAGATGCCGCCGGTCCTGGCCCACCGTCGGCTCGTCCAGGATCAACAACGCGGGGTCCAGGCTCAAGGTGGCAGCCAGGACGCTGCGCTGCTGCTCGCCCAGGCTGAGCTGCCGGGTCGAGCGATGCCGCAGCGCCAGCAGGCCCGTCTGGGCCAAGAGCGCCTCGACCACCCCGCGGTCCTGCATCCCCAGGTTGGCCGGCCCCAGGAAGACCTCTTCTTCCACCGTGTCGCAGAGCAACTGGTGGAGCGGATTGTGCTGGACGAGCCCCACCCGCTGCCCAGGCCGCTTACCGTGCCACACCAGGCGGCCGTGCTGGGGCCGCAGCAGGCCGGCAATCAGGCGCGCCAGGGTCGTTTTCCCCGCTCCGTTCGGCCCCACCACGCCGACCAGGTCGCCGCGGAACAGCGTCGCCGAGCAATCCTGCAGCACCGGCCGCCCGTTGTAGCCCACCCGCACCTGCTCCAGGGTGAGCAATGGCTCGGCGCTGGGGGAAGGCGGAGATGGCGGGCCGTCCTGGGGCGGCTGCATGCGGGCCAGCACCACTGCCGGATCGCCGTCGGCGGCCAGCCGCCCCCCCTCGAGCCACAGCAGCCGGTCGGCACAGCGTAGGAAAGGAGACATCCGGTGCTCGATCACCACGACGGTCATGCCGAACTGCCGCTGCAGGTAGACCAGGGATTGCACCAGATGCTGCACGCCCTGCTCGTCCAGGTTCGCCGCCGGTTCGTCGAGGATCAGGACGGCGGGACGCATGGCAAGCGCCGCAGCAACGACGACCCGCTGCTGCTCACCGCTGGAGAGATGGCGGACCGATCGATGGCGCAGATGCGCAATGTCGACTGCATGCAAGGCATATTCCACCCGTTCGGCGATTTGCCGGCGGGAGAGGGCCAGGTTGCGCGGGCCAAAAGCGATCTCTTCCGCCACCGTGTCGGCAAACAGCTGGGTCGCCGGGTTCTGCATGACGAGCCCCACGCGGGTCGCGATTTGGGCCACGCTGTGCCGCCGCGGGTCCCAGTCCGCAATCCGGATTTCGCCCGCCACCCGGGCCTCCATCATCTGCGGCACCAGCCCAACCAGGGCGCGGGCCAGGGTGCTCTTTCCGCACCCCGATGGCCCGCCGACGAGGGTGAAAGAGGCGGGCCGGATGGACAGGCTCACGTCCTTCAGGGCGTGCGTGGTGCCGTACCAGACATCGAGACCCCGCACCTCGATCATCCGCTCAAAAAACTCTGGCAATCATGCAGCCAATTCAGGGTCGCCTCGATCTGCCCCTTGCGATACGCGACGACCAGGCGGTAGAAATCGTCCGGCGCACATTCGGCGGCATCCTGCGCCAGGCGCTCGAGCTGCTGGCGACAGACTGATTCCTGCTCCGAGATCAGATGCTCGACGCCATCCAGCGCCAGCACGCGGAAGAAATAGAGCCGGGCAACAAACTCGACGCGGACGTCGCGGATGACCAACACGGGACGCCGTACCCATGCAACAAAGTGCTCCCTTCCGCCGGCAGTGACCTGGAACACCTTGCGCGCCGGGCGGTCGGCCTGGGCAACGACAGTCGATTGGACAAGGCCATCGTCCTCCAACTGCTGCAAGGCGGCATAGACACTGCTGATGCCCACGTACCAGACGCGGCCCAGTTCGTCCTGCACCTGGCGGTGCAGGTCATAGCCGTGCGCCGGTCCCTGCAGCAAAAAACCCAACAGCGCCTGTTCCAGCGGCAACCGCCTGGCAGCCACCACGGATTTCCCCCTCAAACGATCCTATTCACTGGCTGAATATCCAACCCGCAAATATTGTACAGCAAGCGCGCGATATGTCAAGGACGGGAGGGATTTCGTAGCAGAACATTCGCTTTGACCATGACCTGTGCCCAAGTACTGTCATGCCCGCGGATCCCCGCTTCCGCGGGGACAGGCGCGGGGATCCGCGGGGACAGAAGTGGGCATCCAGAGCGATTTATGGATTCAGGCTTTTCCCGCTTTTCCCGCTTTCGCGGGAATGACAGCGGGAATGACACAGCGGGAATGACACAGCGGGAATGACAGCGGGAATGACGGCCCAGGTAACGTGAGAGGCCATTTTCGGACTCTTATGGCAGAGAAAAGCGGTAGTCGCGTGTTTTGATAGTCTCCCTCTTGAGTGTTGGCCTAACCGAGCGGCAGAAAATCGGCCACGAATTCACACGAATTGAGGCAAAATTCGTGTCAATTCGTGTGAATTCGTGGCCGAAAATTGCCAACAACACCCAATCGGAGCACTACCCGTGTTTTGCTACAAAATCCCCGGGAGTAAAAATCTTGACAAGTTGGGAATATGCGGTAGAATATCATCAGCCCAAGGGGCTGTAGCTCAGATGGGAGAGCGCTACAATCGCACTGTAGAGGTCAGGGGTTCGAGTCCCCTCAGCTCCATCAAGACCTCTGATCCGGGCCCGTGGCGCAGTTGGGAGCGCGTCTCAATGGCATTGAGAAGGTCGAGGGTTCGAGTCCCTCCGGGTCCACCAACGGCATTGTGAACTGGCCGAACAAGCGTTGTCTGTTCCCCAAACGACGATGGGGTCGCCCCGCTTTGCCTGTATCGCTGCAAACTGAATACACGCACCCTGACAGCCCGAGGGAGAATGTTTTTTGTTCTGCTATTATTCATCAATGATCGGGCTGGAAGGGTAATCCACCCAACAGCCCTTCCTACAGCAACAGGTAGTTTCCGGGCCGCGCCCCACAGTAGATGGGGGCTTTCATCAAGGAGGCAGTGAATGGCGCAGGCCCGACCGGTCACCGTCCCATGCAACCAGGATGCATCGAACTATGACCGGCATCATGATGAAGACCCCTTCTTCACCAAGATCTATGACCCCTTAACCTGGGACAACATCCAGCGCTTTCTGCCGCCTCCTGGGCGGCGGATCCTGGATGCGGGCGGCGGCACGGGGCGCTGGGCGATCCAGTTGGCCCGCATGGGCTACCAGGTCACCCTGACCGATATCTCCCCCGGCATGCTCAAGGTCGCCCGGAGCAAGTTGGACGCCAAGGGCCTCCTCGATCGGGTCGTGATCGAGCAGATGGACATCCGCAACATGCGGGACCTGCCTGCCGACCATTTTGACCTGTCGATGGCCCAGGGGAGTCCACTCTCCTACTGCGATGATCCAGGACGGGCCATGGCCGAGCTGACCCGGGTCACGCGACCCGGCGGATATATCATCGTCTCGGTCGACAGCCGCATGTCAGCCGTGCGGGCGATGGAACAAGAGAACTGGGAGCAGGCGGAAGAGATTCTCGCAACAGGCAATATCGAGGACGATCCCTTTTTGCTCTTTCCCGTCCATTCCTTCTCCATCGAAGAACTGGAGGAGCTGTTCCTCGACAACGACCTGCAGATCGTGCGCGTGCTGGGCAAACCGGTCTTTTTTCAGCAGCTCAACAGCCAGGCCCAGCAGCGGATTCTGCAAAACGAAAAGGCGCTGGAACGCCTGCTCGACCTGGAACGCCAGTACGCCAGCCGCCGGGAGTGGGCTGGTTCAGCGCCACATTTCGAGATCGTGGGCATGAAAAAACGCGAGAGCCGGGTCCAGCTGTTCCGCCAGGTCTGGCAGACCTGACTCCCTAAACAAGCGGAGGGGCCGCACGGCCCCCCCGCCTGTTGTTACGATGCTGTACGAGGTGGACCGACCTTTCCCTGCCCTACATCTGCCCCTGCACAATCGCGCTCAGGATCATCCCGATTATGATCAACACTGTCCATATCGCCATAATCTGGGTGATCCCCAACTCCTTGTGCTTCATCCAGCCCCAGATAAAGGTATACAGGGCGCAGATAATCCCCAGGATGCCCTTGAGAGCGCCCTCTTTCTGGAAGAGCTTGATCAAGACGATGACAAAGAAAACAAACGTCGCCAGTCCAACAATCGCGGAAAGTATCGTCCAA
>JAFGEI010000085.1 GCA_016931695.1 Anaerolineae bacterium
AAGAATCCCGTTCCGGAGAAGCGGAATCTCGTTCTGCAAGGAACGAGACCCTTCGCTCCGCCCTCTGGGCGTCGCTCAGGGTGACAAATTGGATCTACTGAGCCTACAGTCTGATACCAGGCACCAAGTCGACTTCGGACTTTAGACTTCGGACTTTGGACTAACATAAGGAGAGAAGAGATGAAATTACTTGTCTGTGATCCGACAGCTCCCTCGGCGGTCGAGATGATGCGCGAGGCAGGGATCGAGGTGGACGTGCGGGACGATATCTCGCCGGAAGAGTTGGAGACGGTGATTGCCGACTATGATGCCATGGTCGTCCGCAGCCGCACCAAGGTCCGCGAGCCATTGATCGACAAGGCGGCCAACCTGCGCCTGATCATCCGGGGTGGGGTGGGGCTGGACAACATTGCCGTCGACTATGCCCGCTCAAAGGGCGTCGAAGTTCGCAACACGCCGGCCGCTTCGACCAACGCCGTGGCGGAGCTGACCCTGGCCTACCTCTTTGCCCTGGCCCGCCGCATATCCCAGGTCGTCGCCTCGATGAAGGACGGCCAGTGGGAGAAAAAGGCCTTTAGCGGCGGGACCGAACTCGCGGGCAAAGTGCTGGGCCTGGTCGGCTGCGGCCGCATCGGCACGATGGTGGCGGAGAAGGCGGATGCGCTGGGCATGGAGGTGCTCTCCTACGATCCCTACGTGGAACAGTTTCACCGCTGTGTCAGCGGGACGGAGCTGGACGAGCTGTTGGCCCGCGCTGACTTTATCTCGCTGCACACCCCGTATACCCCCGAGACCCATCACCTGATCGACGCGGCGGCGCTGGCCAAGATGAAAGATGGGGTCTATGTCGTTAACTGCGGCCGGGGCGGCACCATCGACGAGGCGGCGTTGTACGACGCCATTGTCAGCGGCAAGGTGGCTGGAGCCGCCCTCGACGTTTTCGAGGACGAGAAACAAGATCGCGGCCAGCGGCTGATGGAACTGCCGCAGGTGATCGGCTCGCCTCACGTCGGCGCCGGGACGGTAGAGGCCAAGGCGCGGGTGGGCGACGAAGTCGCCCAGATCGCCATCGAGGTCGCCAATCGCTGACCGCTCGCCAGTTGCGCACCAGGAGGCCAAATGGCAAATATCCGACCATTTCATGGTATACGATACAATCCCGAGCGGGTCGGCGACCTCTCGGCAGTGATCAGCCAGCCCTACGACCGGGTGCGGCACGGCCTGCAGGACCGCTATTACGACCAAAGTCCGTACAGCATCGTGCGCATTATCCGCGGCAAGGAATATCCCGGCGATGGGGAGACGAACAACGTCTATACCCGGGCGCGTGACGATTTCCAGGCCTGGCTGCGCGAAGGCATCATGATGCGGGAGCCGACGCCAGCACTGTATCTCTTGCACCAGACCTTTACCCTGCCCGATGGCAGCCAGCGCACGCGCAAGGGACTGATCGCCGGGCTGGAGCTGAGCCGCTTTGACGAGGGAGTGATCCTGCCCCACGAGCGGACCCTCTCCGGGCCCAAGGTCGACCGGCTCAACCTGATGCGAGCCACCGCGGCAAACTTTGGGCACATCTTTATCCTCTATCCCGGCAATGGGATCAACAGCCTGCTGGGGGAAGCGATCCAGGGCCAGCCGGCGTTCGAACTACGCGAGATGTTCGAGCACGACGTGCTGCAGCAGTTCTGGGTGGTCACCGATCCGGCGGTGATCGCCGCTGTGGTGGAAGAGATGTCTCCCAAGCGCAACTTGATCATTGCCGACGGTCACCACCGCTACGAGACGGCGCTCAACTACCGCGACGAGATGCGGGCCAGGCACCCCGATGCCCCGGCCAACGCGGCCTTTAACTACTGCATGACGACCATGGTCAGCATGGAGGATCCCGGCCTGGTGATCTTGCCCACGCACCGCCTGATCCACTCTTACGACCGGATGGCGGGCCCAGAGGTGTTGGAGCGGGCGCGGCAGTACTTTGACGTCCGGCCTGTTCCCAGCCGCGTCGAGATGGAGTCGCTGCTGGGCCAGGCCGAGCTGTCCCATCCGCGCTTTGGCTTTTACGACGGCACCTACGCCGTGCTGACGATGCTGGACCCGGCCGTGTTGGAGCAGCTTTTGCCCAACCGCAATGCTGCCTGGCGGCTGCTGGACGTGACCGTGCTGCACGAGTTGCTCGTCGAGCGCGTGCTCGGGATTGACAAAGATGCGGTGGAGCGAAAGGAAAGCCTCGAGTACCTGCGTGACCCGCAGATGGGATACGACGCGGTCGATAACGGCGAGGCCAAGTTCCTGCTGGTGATGAATCCCACGCGGATGGAGCAGGTGAACGCCTGTACCGGGGCGGGCGAAAAGATGCCGCAAAAGTCGACCGACTTTTATCCCAAGGTGATTGCCGGGGCAGTGGCGATGCCGATTGGGGTGGACGAAAGACTGTAAGCTGTTCCCTGGATGGAGAAACCTAGCGCCTGGTGCAGCGCACCAGGCGCTTTCCCTCCCATCTTACCGCTTGTACCCGCTCCTGGAGGCCGGTCAGTTGCTGGACTCGGGCCGCAAATGGGCCGGGCGCGCCGCTGGTGTAGAACGTGTGCTGACCTGTTTGCTGCCCTGCGATTCGCGGGTTGTTTTGCCGCAGCACGCGCCCTGTTTGCCGCGCCACGGCTGGGGCTGGGTCGATGATCTGGACTGCTGGCCCGGCAATTTCTGCAATCGCCGGGCGTAGAAAGGGATAGTGCGTGCAGCCCAAAACCAGTTGATCGATCCCCGCGGCGAGCAGCGGGGCAAGACACTCCCGCAGCGAGGTTTTCGTCGCGGGAGTATCGAGTTTATTGGCCTCTACCGCCTCTACCAGGCCGGGGCAGATTTGGGTCAGTACGGTGACGTCGCTGGCAAATCGCTCCAGGAGCGAGGCAAAGAGCTCGCCCTGGAACGTGGCCGGGGTGGCGATGACGCCGACCACGCCGGTGCGGGTGTTCTCGGCCGCCGGCTTGACGGCGGGTTCCATGCCGACGAACGGCGTCGCCGGCATGCACGCGCGCAGGTGCTGCAGCGCAGCGGCAGAGGCGGTGTTGCAGGCAACGACGATCACCTGCGCCCCTTCGCAGAGCAAAAAGCGGCTGATGCTCTCGGCAAAGCCCCGCACTTGTTCCACCGCCCGCGAGCCGTAGGGGACGTGGGCCTGGTCGGCGACGTACACCGTGTCGCATTGGGGAAGCTGCTGGACAATTTCCCGCCAGACAGAAAGACCCCCGACGCCGGAATCAAACACGCCGATCAATTGCCATCACCGTCGCATGTTGTCGTCAATTCTAGCTTGACAGTGTCATCCTAGTGAAGAACGATCTCGTACCAGTAGGAAGCGGGTTCGGTGGTATGGCGGACCAGGGCGGAGATGGCCATGAGCGCGCGGTCGGTGTCCCCGCCCAGTTCGATCTCCAATTCCCCCGCCTGCGTGCTGTCCAGCGCCATCCGCCGCACCCGGGCCAGCCCGCCGCCGGTTGGGAACTCGATCAGCTGCACGACCCACCGCTGGGGCATCATCGCCCCTACCAGCACAAAGCCCGCAGCCTGCCAATCGCCCACTTGATCACACGGATCGTTCCATCCCAGCTCGGGGATCGAGACGTCGTCGATCAAAAAGCCAGCGCCGTTGATGCTGATGTCGGTCACATAGTCAAAGCGAATCCATACCGGGCCGCCCGCATAGCGGCTCAGGTCGACCTGTTCCTCGACCCAGCCGTCCGTCCGGCCGTTGTAGGCGCGCCCGTAATCCCCGCCGGATTGGGTATACACCCCCGGCAGGACCTCCCACCTCTGCCCGTCGGCTGACGCGGAGAGATAGACGTAATCGTAGCCCCGCTCCAGGTCGTACCAGGTCTGGAAGCGCAGGGTGGCGCTGGAGAGGCCGCTGAGGTCGACCTGGCGGACGAGGTGGGCGTCGGACTGGTGGCCCTGGTTTGACCACCAGAACGTCTCGCCGGTAGGTGGATCTGTCGGCAGCAGCCGCGTCTGGGATGTGCCCTGAAAGCGGATGGACAGCGACCCGCTGCCGACCAGTTCGATATAGTCGGTGCCGTAGGGCAGGACGGTCGTGTTCTGGCTGATCGGGTAGTTGCTGTAGGTCACATTGACGCCGAGCGGGCTGGACCAGTTCTCGTTGCGGTAGGCATAGTCGCCCGCGTCCAGGGCGTTGACGATGACCCAATCGGCAAAAACCTGGTCGGCGGTGGCGCCGTAGGGGGCGAGAACCGCGTCGAGAGAAGCCATCCCGTTGGAGGGGTGGTGGGCCAGCTCCCAGATGAGCGCGTCGCCAAAGCGCTCCCAGAGGTAGAGCGCAAAGCGATAACCAGCGCCATAGTGAACCGTGTCGTCGCCCTCGTAGGGCCAGTCGTTGAGCTGGGTGTCCGGTTGGCGGTGGAACGACTCGTCGCTGCTGCCGGGATCGAATCCGGCCAGGAGGCAGGCCAGTTCGGCCAAGCCTTCGTCCAGCCAGTCCATCTCGTTGCGGTCCTGGTTCCAGTGGATCATGTGCTGGAACTCGTGCGCCAGGACGGCAAAGTAGTAATCCTCTCCCGGCTCCATGCCGTCGAGGTTGATGTAAAACATCTCCATCTCGTTGGAGGTGGGCTCGACCCATTGCGGCAGTTCGTCGTGGGGCATAAAGTACCCGGCCGCATCGTCTTCCTGGTCGTAGTAGTGGAGCATGGAGAGGTGAACGTCGCCGTCGATGCCCGGCGACCATTCGGCGCCAAAGGCGTTGCGGACAGCGGGATAGATGTGGGCCTCGAAATAGTCGGCGGCGTCGGCGATGGCTTTGGCGTCCGCCGCTACGCCTTCGACGAGCCAGGTGTAGGTGTGCGCGGTGACGTGGACCAGTTGCGCATCGACGGGCTCGCCGTCCAGGTGAAAGCGGCGGTGGTCGCCGATGCGATAGGCCGGGAGGGTGGGGGGGGCGGAGGGGCCGCTGGCGGTGGCAAAGAGGGCGTGCAGGGCGATGGGGTCGTGCAGCGGCACAACGGCGGCCTGGAGGCGGGCCTCGGTCTGCAGCGTGATGTCGCCTGGCGCCTCGGCTGGCGGGGGAGAGGGAACCGGATCGTGGTAGGGGGGCACGGAAGGGATGTCGGGTATCTCGAACAGCTCCCATGCCAGCCCCGCCGCCCCGATGCAGCCGAGCAGCAGGCAGAGGAGCGCCAGCAGCAGGATGATGATGACAGCTACTACCAAGCAGCGCATGTTGCCGCCCTCATTTCGCGATGTCGTAACGGTAAGAGGCGGGCTCTGTCGTCACCGGGGCGAAAGCGGACACGGCGACGACGACGCGGCGGATGTTGCTGTCCAGCGGGATGTCCCACTGGCCGGCCTGGTTCTCGTCCAGCACCAGGCGCTGCACCGTCGTTTCGGGGCCGAAGAGGACGAGCTGGACCAGCCACTGCTGGGGGAGGACGTTGGCGTGGCGGATAAAGCCCTTGGCGATCCAGCCAGCCTCGCCGGCCTCGAAATCGGCCAAGTAGCCGATCTCGGGGATGGCGACGTCGTCGAGGACAAAACCCGGTTGATTGACCGCGTCGTCGGTGATGTATTCGAAGCGAATCTGGACCGTCTGCCCGGCGTAGGGGGAGAGGTCGACCCGTTCCTGGATCCACTGCGGCGTGCTGCCGCCGCTGTTGCCGGTGTAGCCCCAACCGAATGAGTTGCCGTTGGGATTGGTGGCGGTGCCCGAGGGGGTGGTGAGGATCTGCCAGGTCTCGCCGCCATCGGTGCTCACCTCGACGTAGGTGTAATCCCAATCTTCTTCGATCTGGTACCAGCACCAGTACTCGAGCGTGGCGTTGCTGACGCCGGAGAGGTCGAATTCGCCGGTCAGGGTCATGTCGGAATCGTCGCCCCGGTTGGACCACCACAAGTATTGCCCGCTGTGAGCCTGGGCATTGACCAGCCCGACCTGGGTCGAGCCGACGAAAGAGAAGGAGAGGGTGGAATCTCCCTGCACCTCGATGTAATCGGTGCCGTATTGGGCGACGGTCGTCTCGCGGCTGTAGGGATAGCTGGAGACGTTGGTGTCGATGCTGAAAGTGGGCGGGTCGATGTCGTTGTAGCCATAGCGCTGATCGCTGCCCACCGTGGGATCGTCGATCAAGTTGGCCACGACCCAGTCAGCAAAGAGGTCCTGGTGGGTCATCCCGGTTCCCAGGTCTTGTAGAACAGCGTCGACAGCAGCCATACTGTTCTCGTCGTGGCTGACCAGCGCCTGGCTGGCCTCGGCGCCAAAGTGATCCAGGAAGTAGGAGGTAAAGAGGTAGGCCGCGCCATAATTCGCCCCGGCAGCGCCAGGACCCTCGGGCCACGAATTGAGCTGGGTATCGGGACGGCGGGCGAACGAGTACTCGGATCCACCGGGGTCGAAACCGTTGATGTAGGAAGCCAGCTCGGAGAAACCCTCGTTGAGCCAGGTGTCCTCGTTGCGGTCGTTGTGCCAGTGGATCATGTGCTGGAACTCGTGGGCCAGGACGCCGTTGTAAAAGTCCGAGTTGATCGTGACGTTCTGGATGTTGATGTAGAACATTTCCATCTCGTTCGAGTCGTCCCGAACGGGCTGCACGAACTCGTCGGCCGAGGAATAGTACCCGGCGACCGTGCTGCCCAGGTTGCGGGCGTGGAGGATCGACAGATGGGGGTCGTTGTCGACACCGGGATTCCATTCGGAGCCGAAAAAGGCGCGGTTGGTGGGGTAGGTGTGCTCCTCAAAGAGTTCGGCCGCAGCTTCCAGTTCGTCCATATCGACGCTGACGCCTTCCTCCACCCACATGTAGACGTGGTCGGTTTTGTAACGCAGGATGGCCGTGACCTGGAACTGGGCGTCGGTATCGACGTTGGAGGCGTTAAAGACGCGCCGGGTGCCGACCTCATAGTCAGGCGATCCCTGGGGATTGATCTGGTTTGGGGTATCGGCCGGCAGCCCGCGCAGGCGAATGGCCAGCCCGTGCAAATCGCGCACCGGGATCACCGTCTGCTCCAGCAGCATTGCGGTCTCGTACGCCTCTTCTGGCAGGGGGTCGCGGGTGATGTGGGGGGTCGGTTCGGGAGTCGGCGACTCGCCAAAGAACTCGTCCCAGTCCCAGTTGAAATCCCAGTTGCTGGGCAGCCCACAGCAGCAACAGGCAGCGGCCAGCAGCATTGCGCCCGCTGCGATGAGTAGAGAGGTTCTCATGACATGCTCCTTTGTCAGATATTCTCGGCCAGCCGCGTGCGACGGCGAGTGGAACTTATTATAGCACAACTGGCCGGAAATGGCGGGCGAACATGTGGGGGCGGGGGGCGAGGCGAATTGGCCTTTCGGCCAAGTTGGGTTATACTATGGCAAAACGTGGCCGGGCAAATCGGCGCAGGAGGAAAGCATGGCAGACAAGGTCACCAGGTTGGCAAAGCAGGGCCTGTGGGAAGAATACCGGCAGACGATCAAGGCCAAGTGGAAGGAGTATGTGCTGAAAGAAGGCAAGCTCAAGACGGGAAACACTGCGCTCGACCTGGAGCACGACACACTGGTGATGCTGGCCAACCGGCTGCCGATCGAGCTGCTCATCGAACCCGAGCTGTGGCAAAAGGCCCAGGCGATGGCGGATGGCGACTATATGCTCAAAGCGACGATTCGCAAGCTGCTCGAGATGTGGGTGAAAGGAAAAGTTGATCCGTGGGGCCAGTAGGCTCTGCTGGCGGGTCTTTTGACATGGAGATGGAGATCACCTTCCCCGGCGGGGCGCGGATCGATGCGACGTACGATGATTACGTGATTCATACCGATCAACCTCCGGCGGATGGCGGGGAAGGATCGGCCCCCGCACCGTTTGCCCTCTTTTTAGCCTCTATTGGCACCTGCGCCGGAATCAACATCCTGAATTTTTGTCACCATCGCAACATTCCCACCGCCGAGATGCGCATCCGGCAGCGGGTCGAGTTCGTGCCCCGCTCGCGGATGGTCAGCCGGGTCCATCTGGACGTCTTGCTGCCCCCCGACTTTCCGGCCAGGTATGCCCGCGCCGTGGTGAATTTGGCCCAGATGTGTGCCGTGCAAAAGCACCTGGAGGCGCCGCCCCTCTTTACGGTAGAAGCGCACTTGGTTGGGGAGTAGCTATGCGGATTCGTTCGGTCACCGTTGGGACGCGGCTCGCGTATCCCCTGGAGCAGGAGCGGCTGGCGCCGCTGGCGGCTTTTCAGCAGCGGGCGAGAGCGTTGTTCGACCAAAACGGCCTGGAGGTGCAGACCGTTCGCCTGGCCACCCAGCCCTACCCGGACATTCTGTCCTCGGCCGGCCTGGAGCGGGCGGTTCCGTTTGCCCGCGAGATGGAAGCGCTTTGTCGCTCCTTGGGCATCGACTACTGCTCGATCGGCGCCGTCATCGCTGCCGGCCAGGAGCTGGCCGGCCTGTCTGTCCTGCCCGAGATCATCCGGCAGACTGAGAACATTTTTGCCGCGGCCCTCGTCGCCGCGCCCGCTTTCGGCATCAACCTGGCGGCCATTGCTGCCGCTGCCGAAGCAATTGTCGAGATTGCCCATTCGACCCGCGACGGCTTTGGCAATCTGCGCTTTGCCGTGCTGGCCAACTGTGCGCCAGGTGCTCCTTTTTTCCCGGCCGCGTATCACCAGGATCGCGACACGACCTTTGCCGTCGCTACGGAGGCGGCCGACCTGGCGGTGGCGGCTTTCCAGGAGGCCGCAACCCTGGAGGAGGCCCAGGCAAATCTGCGCCGTGCCGTGGAGGAGACGGGCCAGGCGATCGAGCGGGTCTGTCGCGTGTTGGCGGAGGAGTCGGGCTTTCGTTTTGCCGGGATCGACTTTTCACTCGCTCCCTATCCAGAGACGGCGCGCAGCATCGGCCACGCCGTCGAGCTGCTGGGGGTCGATGCCTTTGGTGGATCGGCGACGCTCTTTGCCGTCGCCCTGATCGCACGCACGCTCCGCAAGGCACAGTTCCCCCGCTGTGGATTCTCTAGCGTGCTACTGCCCGTGCTGGAAGACCGCACCCTGGCCCGGCGCAGCGTCGACGGGCTTTATACTATCGACAGCTTGCTGCTCTATTCGACCGTCTGCGGCACCGGCCT
Source organism: Anaerolineae bacterium (assembly GCA_016931695.1). Lineage (GTDB taxonomy): Bacteria > Chloroflexota > Anaerolineae > B4-G1 > DUEL01 > JAFGEI01. Next base: position 9,093 of record JAFGEI010000085.1, read on the forward strand.
GGATACGATTCCCCTGCCCGGCGACACCTCGGCGCAAGAACTGGCGGCGATCCTGTTGGACGTGGCGACCCTGGCCCTGGTCGCCGACAAGCCGCTGACGGCGCGGCTCATGCCCATCCCCGGCAAATCCGCCGGTGACATGACGGATTTCGACTTTGCCTATTTTGCCCCCGCACAGGTGCTGGACGTGAAACGGCTGGGGGCCGGGCGGATTTTCCGCCGGGATTGGCGGGCTATCCTCTAGCCAGCAGTTGGCGGTACAGTCGGATGTACTGCCGTGCCGAATCACCCCACTCGAAGCGCGCCTGCATCGCTGCGGCCTGCATGGCGGCCCATTTCTCCGGCTGGCAGTATACGTCGAGCGCCCGGTCGAGGGTGTGTAGGAGTGCCTGTCGAGCGGCGGGGCGGTCGGCGCCGCCATAGGCAAAGCCGGTTTGCCCGTCGTGGACCGTGTCCCGCAGCCCGCCGATGTCGTGGACCAGCGGCAGGCAGCCGTAGCGCATGGCGACGAGCTGGCTGATGCCGCAGGGCTCGAAATCGGACGGCATGAGGAAGAGCTCCCCGGCCGTGTAGAGCCGTTGGGCGAACAGCGGGTCGAAAGCGCAGACGAACAGGCCGTTCGCACCGTCGTTGATCGCCTCCAGTTGCCCCTCTAACCCCCCTGTGCCCATGATGATCAGGGACATTTCTCGCTCCAGCATCGCCTGGAAGAGCGGCGCGCCGCCGGGCATGCTTTCGAGCAGCACGCTGACTTTCTGGCTGACCGCCCGCGTCACGGCGACGACGAGCGGGCGCTGGAGCCACTCTTCCGCCTGGTAGGTGGAGAGCTTGCCCGACAATGCGTCGCGGTTTTTGAACCGCGCCCCCAGCCGTTCCCGCATCTGGCCGAGGTGGTGGGGCAGGCGGCTCAGCAGGTCGGTTTTGTGCGCCCGTTTTGCCGCCTGCCAGCCATCGCTGTGCGCGTCGAAGGGTGGGTCCAGCTTGTTGGGATCGTGGGCGGCATAGTCGAGGCCGTTGAGGATGCCGTCCAGCCGGCCCTGCTCGAAAAGCCGGGCCAGGTCGCGCTCCAGCCCGCGCCCGCCGACGAAATTGCGCGCTGGATCGTCCGGCCGGGTGATCTCGGCCGCGTAGGTGGGACTCACCGTATTGACGCGGTCGGCCAGCTGGATTCCCGCCCGCATGGGGTTGAAGCAAGGGACGTCGGCGCGGGGGTCGAGGAACGGCTCGAGGCCGCGGCCGCTTTTCAGGTCGCGGTACAGGGTGGGGAACCAGTCGGCAAAGGAGAGAAATGGCCGCTCGCCGTCCAGTTCGAGGGGGCGCACGCCCTGGTAGTCGAGGTTGTGGATCGTGAACAGCGTTTTGAGCCGGGCGGCGAGCTGGCGGTAGCGCAGGTCGTGATGGAGCAGCATCAGCAGCGCGCCGGTGTGCCAATCGTGGCAGTGGAGCACGTCGATGGGCCGGGCGGCATCCAGGTGCCGCGCCAGTTCCAGGGCCGCGGCGGAAAAGAAGGCGAACCGCTGCGCGTCGTCTTCGAAAGGCCCTCTCCCCAGACGGTCGCTGTCGGTAAAGACCTGGCCGTATTTGCCGCGGAAAAAGCGATCGCTTTGGAGCAGGTAGACCGGCACGTTGCCCAGGCGGGCCTGAAAAACCTCGACCCGCCAGTTCGTGTCCCCAAAACGGACCGCCAGGTCGATTGTGGGCACGGCAGTACTTTGCACGACCTCATAGTAGGGCATGACGACTGCGATGGATACCCCTTGCCGGGCCAGCGCCTGCGACAGGTCGCTCACGACGTCGGCCAGGCCGCCGACCTTGGCCAGCCCCCGGCACTCGGCGGCGGCGATCAGGATGTGCAGGGAATCTTTTTGCATCGTGATTCTTTCCTCGGGCTCTATTATATTTTCCAAGTCGTTGCTGTCAAGGAGGGGAGCGGGTGGCGTGCAATCTGGCACTTGACAGCAAACGCGGACGATGGTAAAATGATACCGACCGGTCGGTATGTGGTCGACGAGGAGGGAGATGTGAACTCACAACAGCAGCGAGCGGAAGAAACCCGCAACCGGATTCTCGCCGCGGCGGAGGAGCGCTTTGCGCAGTACGGATACGACGCCACCAGCGTCGCCGAGATCTGCCGGCAGGCCGGCGTGACCAAGGGCGGATTTTACCACCACTTTTCCAGCAAACAGGCGGTCTTTCTCGAGCTGCTGGATCAATGGCTGGGAATGCTCGACACCCTGCTGGTGACTTATCACGACGCCGAGACCCCGGTAGCGGACGAGCTGCTCCAGATAGCGGGCATGATCCGCCACGTCTTTCGCGAGGCGAGCGGGCGCCTGCCAATGTTCCTGGAATTCTGGAACAAGGCAGCGCACGATTCGGCGATCTGGCAGGTTGCCATTTCGCCCTACCGCCGCTACCGCGACTTTTTTGCCCGCTTGATCGAAGCCGGCATCGCCAACGACGAGTTCCAGGCGGTAGATTCCGACGTCTTTGCCCAGTTGATTGTTTCCCTGGCCGTCGGCGTCATTTTGCAGGGCTTGATGGACCCCCATGGGGGAGATTGGGGCAAGGCTATGCACGAAGGCATGCGCATCATTTTAGAGGGGATCAAGAAAAGAGAGGAGTGAAATGAAAGTACTATTGACGGGAGCATTTGGCAACATTGGCGTCAGCACGCTTCAGGCGTTGCTGGCACAGGGGCATACGGTGCGCTGTTTCGACCTCAAAACGCGGGCCAACGAGCGGGCCGCCCGTTCCTTCGACGGGCAAATATCCGTCGTTTGGGGCGATCTGTGCAATCCGGAGGACGTGGCTGCAGCGGTGCGGGACCAGGACGTGGTGATCCACCTCGCTTTTATCATCCCCAAGATGTCGGCGACCGGCATCGAATCGGAAAGCCGCCCCAACTGGGCCCGCAAGGTCAACGTCGGCGGCACGCAGAACCTCATCCGGGCCATGCAGGTGCTGCCCCAGCCGCCACGGTTGATCTTTGCCTCGTCGTACCACGTCTTTGGGCAGACGCAGGACCAGCCGCCGCCGCGCACCGTGGACGACCCGGTTTGCCCGGTGGAGCATTATTCTCACCACAAGGTCGAGTGCGAGGAAATGGTCAAGTCGTCGGGACTGCGCTGGTCCATCCTGCGCCTCTCTGCCACGTTGCCCCTGGCGCTCCAGCTCGATCCGGGCATGTTTGACGTGCCGCTGGATAACCGGATGGAGTTTACCCACACCCGCGACGTGGGGCTCGCCTTTGCCAACGCGGTGAGCAGCGATGAGGCGTGAGGCAAGACGTTGCTGATCGGCGGCGGGCCAGAGTGCCAGCTGGTTTATCGGGAGATTGTCGGCAAGGCATTGGGCATGATGGGGGTGGGGATGCTGCCGGAAGAGGCCTTTGGCCCAACGCCGTTTTGCACCGACTGGGTCGACACGACGGAAAGCCAGCGCATTTTGCAGTACCAGAAGCGCAGCTTTGACGATTATCTCGCTGATATGATCAAGCTGGTTGGCTTTCGCCGCTACCTGATCCGCCTCTTTCGCCCCATCGCGCGCAGCTACTTGCTGCGCCGCTCGCCCTACCTGCCGCGGCCCAACAGGGGCTATGTCGACTGGCGGGGCAAGGTTGCCGTGGTGACCGGTGCGTCCGGCGGCATCGGCGCCGAGGTGGCCAGGAAACTGGCCCGCGAGGGGCTGCGGGTCGTTTTGGTGGCGCGGAGTGAGGAACATTTGGCCGAACTCGCTGCCGAGATCCGGGCGGCCGGGGGCGAGGCAATCGTTGTCGCCGCCGACCTGTCGCAGGAGGAAGAGTGTCGCCGCGTGTACGAGCAGGTGCAGCAAGCCTACGGCGCGGTCGACGTGCTGGTCAACAACGCCGGGTTAGGCTGGTACGGTTTCGGCGCCGACATGCCGTGGGCGCTGGCGCAGCGAATGCTGCAGGTCAACGTCGCCGCCGTCGTCCGCCTGACGCTGCTCTTTTTGGCCGACATGAAGGAGCGCAGCAAGGGCCACATCATCAACGTCAGTTCCATTGCCGGCAGCCTGCCCAGCCAGGGGATCGCGCTGTACGGCGCCACCAAGTCCTTTGTCGACACCTTTACCACCGCGCTGCACCGCGAGCTGCGGGGCAGCAACGTGCGCATCAGCGTCATCCGGCCCGGCGCCGTGGCGACCCGCTTCTTCCGCCGCTCGTCGGCGGAGGAAGGGGCGCTGCCGATGCCAGCCGAGAAACTGGCGATCAAGCCCGAGGTCATTGCCAATCGGATCTGGTCCCTGCTGCGGAGGCCAGCCCGGGTGGCCCACGTCCCGCGCCTGCTGGGCCTGGTGCCCTGGGTCGAACTCTGCTTTGGCTGGTTGATCGACCTGTTGGGCCCGGCGCTGCTGCGGCGGCAGTTGAAGGCAGCCCGCGGGAAGGCTTAGCCGATGGCAAGAGTGAGCGTCTCTCTGCTTATGGGAACGGGGCTGGTATTGGTGCTGCTGGGTCTGCTGGGCGGCGGGGGGGTTGCATCATCTCCCATCGCCCACGCCGCTCCGGTGCCGGATGTCTCGCCGGCCGATCAGCTGCAGGTTGCCGTGGCGATCACCCGCTACGTCGCCATCACCGGCACCGATGCTGATACCTGTGCCACGCCGGCGGGAGCCTGCCGCACGATCCAGTATGCCGTCGACGTCGCCAATCCTGGCGACCTGATCCTGGTGGCCTCTGGCGTCTACAGCGACGTGTCGACCCGTCCCGCGCCGCCCGGCTACGTCGGCAGTCCGCTGCTTAGCCAGGTCGTCTATATCACCAAGAGCCTGGCCATTCACGGCGGCTACACGACGACCGACCACTTTGCCGGCCCGCCCGACCCGCTGGCAAACCCGACCATCGTCGATGCTGGCGGCCAGGGGCGGGGGATCTTGATCGCCGGTGACGTCCAGCCTGCCGTCACGGGGCTGCGCATCACCGGCGGCGACGCGACGGGGTTGGGCGGCGACCGGCTCTATGCCCAGATTGGCGGCGGGATCTATGTTCTCAGCGCCACAGTCACGCTCAGCGGCAACGAGGTGCTGGGCAACACGGGCGGGCGGCGCGGGGCCGGCGGCGGGATCGCGATGCGCCGCTGCAGCGGCCTCGTGCAAGGGAATGTGATCTCGGCCAACAGCGCGATGGGCGATGGCGGGGGCGTCTATATGTGGGACGTCACCGGGCTGTTCAGTGACAACCTGATTGCGGCCAACACGGCGATCACCTGGGGCGGCGGCGTGTTTATGGCGGACTCGCCCATCCGGTTCGAGAATAATGTCGTCCGCGCCAACAACGGGAACTATGGCTCCGGCATGGCGATGACCGGGTGCGACGGGGCGACGGTCCGCGGCAACGCAATTGACCATAACAGCTCCATTGCTGCCGGGGGGTTGTACGTCGGCTACACCGGGTGGACCACGCCAGCACTGATTATCAGCAATACGATCACCGCCAACGAGGCGCTGTGGAGCGGGGCGGGTGTCTATATCATGTATGGCCCCAGCCATTACGTCGGCAACGTCATTGCCGACAACGCCGGCTATTTTGCCGCCGGCGTGATTGCCTTCTCCAGCGATATGCTGTTTCAGCGCAACGTCGTGAGCGGGAACATTGCCGAGCTCTGCGGCGGGGGGATGTACATATCTTACAGCTACGATCCCGTTTTTAGAGAGAATCTCTTTGCGGCGAATTCGGCCGCCTGCGGGGGAGGGCTGCAGGTCCTGGGCAGCACCCCGACGCTAAGGGACAATGTCTTTGTGGCCAATACCGTGCTCACCCAGGGCGGCGCGCTCCGCGTCTGGGACAGTTCGCTGAACATGGCCGGCAACGTCTTTCTTGCCAATAGCGCTGCGGAGGGGGCAGGGCTCTATTTGGGACAGAGCGATGGGCTGCTGGTCAACAATGTCTTTGCCGATAACACCGCCAGCCTGTCCGGCGGCGGGCTGTACGTCCTCGATTCTGCGCCGCGCCTGCTGCACAACACCATCGCCCGCAATGGGGCACACAGCGGCGTGGCGGTGGTTAGCGAACAGGAGGCGAGCGTAGTCGCGCTGACCAACACCATCCTGGTCAGCCACGCCGTCGGCGTCGAAGCAACTGCCAGCAGCACCGTGTTGCTGGAGGGAACGCTGTGGGGAAACGGGATCGATTGGAGCGGCGACGGCACGATCGTCACCGGCACGGTCAACCTGTGGGGCGATCCCGCCTTTGTCGACCCAGACGGGGGCGATTACCACGTCTTTTCTGACAGCCTGGCGGTCGACGCGGGGATTGATGCCGGGGTCCATGGCGACATCGACGGCGAGTGGCGGCCGGCAGGCCTGGGCTATGACATCGGCGCTGATGAGTGGCTGACCGTCTGCAAGCCGATCGTTGGGGTCAGCTTTGTTCCCACCTGGACCACGCTGTTCTCGCCGACGGTCTTTACCCCGATCATCACCCCGGCGGATGCGACGCCGCTGGTGCTCTATACTTGGGATTTTGGCGATGGTTCCCCGCCGATCACCGCTCCCCGCCCGGTCCACACTTACGATTGCGGCCCCTACACGGTGACCCTGACTGCGGTCAATGCCTGCAGCCAGCAGTCGGTCTCCCGGCAGGTCGAGGTCGTTGGCCCGCCCTGCTGTGTCCCGCCCGAGGCCGGATTTACCCACAGCCTGCCGCTCGTGGCCGGGGCGCCGGTCAGTTTTACCAATACCACCACGTGGTGCGCCTTTTACCCGATTACCTACAGCTGGGATTTTGGCGACGGGTCACTGCCGGTGACAGCAGTCCATCCCGTCCATATCTATGCCGAGGGGGGAAATTTCACCGTGCTGCTGACCGCCAGCATGAATTGTGGCTGTGGTGATTGGGTGACGGGAGCGTACAGCGCGTGCCTGGAGGTCGCTCCGGCCAGCCGGCCGCTCTACCTGCCGCTGGTGAAGCGTTCTTCTCCATAAGCTCACCACCAGCTGGCGGTGTAGAATGCCAGGTAAGCCGCGATCATGCGCGACCAATACGCGTCGTCGTGGCTTCCCGCGCCGATGACGTATTCGTGCGGGGTGCCGGCTTCTTCCAACACCTGGTGCAACTGATCCACGCCAACCCAGGCCCAGTCCTCGTCTCCCGCGTCCAGCCAGATGCGCAGCAGGCTGACCCCCGGCTCCCGTGCCAGGGTGAGCGGGTCGTAGAGCGGATGGGGATAGTTGACCGAAATCGCCGCGCTGTGTGTGCCGACAATTGAGAACAGTTCCGGGTGGCGGAAGGCAATCTCGAGCGACCAGACGCCGCCGCGCGAGATGCCGCCGATAGCCCGTCCCTCCCGTGCGCTCCACGTCGGGTACATCTCGTCGATGTGAGGGAGCAGTTCGTTGACGATCAATCCCTCCACCGAATAGTCGCCGCCGCTGGTATTGACGAAAATCCCCTCTGGCGTCGGGTCGCAGTTGGGCATGACGATGATGAACGGCGGACAAGCCCCGGCGTGGATTCCGGCGTCGGCTGCTTCGTCCACTCCCAGCCGATCCCAGTGACTTTCGTTGAAGGGGTAGCCGTGGAGGAGATAGAGCACCGGATAAGAGCGGCTCTCAAGGCCGTAGGTGGGGGGAAGATAGATGCGGTAGGCCATATCTTGCCCCAGGATGGAGCTGTGGAAGTAGCCGACCTCTACCTGGCCGTGCAGGTCGACCGGCAGGGTGGGCGACGGCAACGGGGTCGCCGTCGCCGTCGGCAGCGGTGTTGCCGTCGCCGTCGCTGTCGGGGAGGGGGGGGGGGGGGGGGGGGGGGGGGGGGGGGGGGGGGGGCGGGGGG
>JAFGEI010000019.1 GCA_016931695.1 Anaerolineae bacterium
GCAGGCGGCGAAGCCGCCTGCGAAACCCCCCTTTTCCCCCTTCCCCGTGCTTGGCAGGGCAATCTACTGAAATGTGCCATTGTCAAATTACGTTCAATTTGCATTTGGAGGCAAGGTATGAAGAAAAAAGGATGGATCTGGCTGCTCATCGTCGTTGTAGTGCTCCTGGTTGCCGGGGGCGGGTATCTCGCCTACACGCGGCTCTGGGCCGCGGAACCGGCTTCAGAAGAACCGGAGCTTCAGACGGCGTCAGTCTATCAAGGTGACATCGTCCTCTCCGCCCTGGGCAGCGGCAACCTGCTGCCAGAAGCGGAAATGGACCTCGTCTTTGATACCAGCGGCCTCGTGGCCGAGGTGGCAGTGGCGGTGGGCGATACGGTGCAGGCCGGCGATCTGCTGGCCCGGCTCGACACGTCTGACCTGCAACGCGCAGTGACCCAGGCCGAGATCAGCCTGCGCCAGGCCCAGATCGCGCTGGAATCCGCCCTGGAGCCGCCCAGCGAGGCCGAGATCCAGTCCGCCCAGGACACGCTCGACCAGGCTGCCGCCGCGCTGCGGCTGGAACAGATCAGCTACGAGGGTACGATGAACGGTACCCTGGTCACCGAATCGCTGCCGGACGCCCAGGAGAATTACGACGCGCGGCTGGAAGAATACAACTACTGGCTGGCCGAGTACAACGCCGGCCGGGCCGACTATTGGTACGTCGACCGGGCCCAGCAGCGGCTCGAGGACGCCGAGACGCAGCTGGCGCGCACGCAACTGCAGGCCAACCAGACAGTCCAGTCGGCCAGCAACAGCCTGGCCGAGGCGGTCGATCGCTACCACCAGGCCCAGGCCAGCCTGGAGGCACTGCTGGCAGAGGCGAACGAACTCGAGATCGAGAACCTGGAGCTAAAGGTGCAAATGGCCGAGATGGAGCTGGGCGTGGCGCAGGAAAACATGGCCAACGCCACCCTGACCGCACCGTTCGACGGCGTCGTCACCGCGGTGGGGGTCGAGGTGGGACAGATGGCAAGCAGCAGCACGGCAGCGGTCACCCTGGCCGACATGGACCCGCCGCTGATGCAGTTTTGGGTGGAAGAGGCGGACATGCACAGCGCTGTGGTCGGCAACCCGGTCAGCATCGTCTTCGAGGCGCTGCCCGACCTGACCTTCTCCGGCGAGGTCGTGCGCGTCGAGCCGACGCTGGTGACGGTGGGCAGCACGACGGCGGTGCAGCTGTGGGCCAGCGTGGACACGTCCACTTATTCCGGGCGCCTCTTCTCAGGAATGAACGCCGAGGTTGAAATCCTGTATGGCGAAGCGCGCGGGGCGCTGCTGGTGCCGGTCGAGGCGCTGCGCGAGCTGGCGCCGGGGCAGTACGCGGTCTTTGTGATCGACGCCAGCGGGGAGATGGAACTGCGCCCGGTGGAGGTGGGGCTGCAGGACTATGTCAATGCCGAAATCGTCTCCGGACTGGCGCTCGGCGAAGTCGTGAGCGCCGGCGTGGAGGACACCGCGCTGACGGCTTCTTCGTCTGTGGACGTGAACAGTCCCCAGATGCCCGGCGGCGGGATCTTTATCCCTGGCGGCGGAGGTCCTCCCTAAAATGACCGACCCATTGCTTCGAACAGTCGAGTTGACCAAGGTCTATGGCACGGGCGAAGTGGCGGTGCACGCGCTGCGCGGGGTCGACCTGCAGGTGGGCCGGGGGGAGTTTGTCGCCATCATGGGGCCGTCCGGCTCCGGCAAGTCGACGCTGATGAACCTGCTGGGCTGCCTGGACCGGCCAACGGCGGGGAGCTATGTACTGGACGGGGAGGACGTCAGCCGGTTGAGCAAGAACGAGCTGGCCCGCGTGCGCAACCAAAAGATCGGTTTTATTTTTCAATCGTACAACCTCCTGCCGCGGCTGAGCGCGGTCAAGAACGTGATGCTGCCACTGCTCTACAACGGGCGCCACGGGCTGACGGACGCGGAGCGGTACGAGCGCGCTGTATCCGTCCTGGAAGCGGTGGGCCTGGGCGACCGGCTCGATCACCGGCCCACCGAGCTCTCCGGCGGGCAGCAGCAGCGGGTGGCGATCGCCCGGGCGCTGGTCAACCGGCCCTCGATCATCCTCGCCGACGAGCCGACGGGCAACCTCGACACCCAATCCGGGATCGAGATCATGGAACTGCTGACCCGGCTCCACGAGGAGGGAGCGACAATCGTGATGGTCACCCACGACTCGGACTGCGCCGAGTACGCTGAGCGCGTCATCATCCTGCGGGACGGGCTGGTGGAAATCGATCGCCGCAACGGGGCAAGGAGGAAGGCATGAACCTGAGACAGACGCTCAAGGTGGCCTGGGAAGGCCTGACCCTCAACAAAGCCCGCTCGTTCCTGACGACGCTCGGCGTCATCATCGGCGTGGGCGCGGTGATCGTGATGATGGCCGTCAGCGCCGGGGCCGAGGCCGAGATCGCCGACCAGATCAACGCCCTGGGGGCCAACCTGGTCATTGTCATGCCATCGTTCACGCGCGGCGGTCTCGGCCAGGGTATGGGCCGCATGTCGGGGCTGTCGTACGGCGACCTGGCGGCCATCACCGAGAACGTCACCGACATCAACGGCGCCTCGGCGGAACAGAACACGACCCAGGACGTGAAAGCAGGGACGATCACGCTGGAGGACATGCGCATCGTCGGGACGACGAGCGGCTTCCTGGCGGTGCGCGAGTTGCAAGTAGCAGAAGGGCGCTTTATCACCAACCAGGATACCAACCGCTCCAGCCGCGTGGCGGTATTGGGAGCCAGCGTTGCCCAGGAACTTTATGGCAGCCAGCAAGCTGTGGGGCAGAGCATCACCGTGGGCAGCGTACGCTTTACCGTCGTCGGCGTGCTGGCGGAGAAGGGCGTCGTTGGCAGCACGGATTACGACGGCCAGATCTATGTGCCGATCACGGCGGTGTTCGCCCGTTTCGTCAACGCCCGCTTTGGCGGCGACAGTGTGAGCACGATCTATGTCTCAGCCGAGAGCCGGGAGGCCATGGACAGCGTCATGGTCCAGGTGACGTCGCTGCTGGTCGCGCGGCATCAAGTCGACCCCGCGTCGCCGGATTTCAGCCTGATGACGCAGGACAGCATCATTGCCACGGCCGCGTCAACGACCGAGACGTTTCGCAACCTGCTGGCCTGGGTGGCGGCGGTCTCGTTGGTGGTGGGCGGCATCGGCATCATGAACATTATGCTGGTCAGCGTCACCGAGCGGACGCGCGAGATCGGCCTGCGGCAGGCACTGGGGGCGCGTCCCATCGACGTCCAGCTCCAGTTCCTGCTGGAGGCAGTGATCCTCAGCCTCGTCGGCGGACTGGTCGGCGTGCTCGTCGGCGTGGGCGGCTCTTATCTTTTCAACATGCTGGGATCGATGCGCACCGAGGTCGTGCCGGCGTCGATCCCGCTGGCGTTCCTTGCCGCAGCAGCGGTGGGCATCTTTTTCGGCTACTATCCGGCGACCCAGGCCGCGCAACTGGATCCGATCGAGGCCCTGCGGCGCGAATAGAATTAGGAGGATGAAATGAGACGGTGGTATTTTGTTGCTGTGGCGGTAATTTTCTCCCTGGCGTTGCTGTCGGGATGTGGTGACAGCGAGGAAGCGACCCCCGCAGGGCAGAGCGGGGGCTTTGAGTGGTACACCAGCGAAACCCTCGACACGTCCTACGAAGACGCGCTGGACGCCAGCAGCCAGCTTGCGCTGGGCACGCTGGAGTTGGAAGGAACGGAGTATGCTGTGACCACCGAACAGGCCACGGCGCTCCTCCCGCTGTGGCAGGCGCTGCAAGGCACCGTTACCGCCCAGGAAGAGGTCGCAGCGGTGCTGCGGCAGATTGAGCGGACGATGAGCGACGAGCAGTTGCAGGCCATCGCGGCAATGCAGCTCACGCAGGAAAGCCTGGCCGCCTGGATGGAAGAAAACGGGATGGAAATGCCGCCTCCCGGCAGCGGGGGAATGGGCAGCAGCCCGGGAATGCCAGAGGAGCAGCAAGAAGCGTTCCGCGCCACCGTGCAGGCGGGCGGCGGCGGTATGGGCCCCGGCGGCGGTCAGGGGATCGGGGACGGCACCGGGTGGTCTGAGGAACAGCGGGAGACATTCCGCGCCACGATGGAGGCGGGCGGCGGCGGTATAGGCTCTGGCGGCCCGCCCGCCAGCGGCGGGATGCGCGGCGGCAGGGCCGTGAACTTGCTCGCCGGGCCGCTGGTCGATTTGCTGACCCAGCGGGCGGGAGAATAAGCCCGCCCCGAGACCCGCTTTCACAGTCATATCTGCTCAAACGTCCGCTTCTGTAGGGGCAACCGGATGGTCGCCCCTACCGCACTACTGCCGACCAGGGTGCGCTGGACAAAACCCCCTACCTTGGGGTATCATGGCCCCACCCTATCACCCGGGAGGCAAATTGTGACAGACCCTCTGCACACCTTTTTTTATCCCCGCGGCGTCGCCGTCGTCGGCGCCAGCGCCAACCCGACCAAGCTGAGCCACGGCGTGCTGCGCAACCTGGTCACCCACGGATTCGGCGGCCCTGTCTACCCGGTCAACCCCAAGGGGGGGGCGATGCTGGGCCTGCGCGTCTACACCTCGGTATCGGAGGTGCCCGACCCCGTCGACCTGGCGGTCATTGTCCTCTCGGCCAGCCAGACGGTCGAGGCGCTGGAAGCGTGCGGGCAGCGCGGCATCCACGCCGCGGTGCTCATCGCCTCCGGCTTTGCCGAGCTGGGCCACGACGGGCAGCAGTTGGAGCAGCAGATCCAGGCGATCGCCCGCCGCCACGGCCTGCGCTTCATCGGGCCGAACTGCGTCGGCGTGGTCGATACCTACGCCCCCATCGACACCACTTTTGTCCGCACCATGCCCGGCCAGGGAGTAATTGGTTTCGTCTCGCACTCTGGCGCCGTCTGCGGCGGCACGATGGACTGGGCCAGCACGGTAGGGGTCGGTTTCTCCCGCATCATCAGCCTGGGCAACCAGGCTGACATCGACGTCTCTGACGCGCTCGAATCGCTGGCCGTCGACCCCCACACAAGAGTCGTCGTCGCCTACGTCGAGGGGCTGCCTGACGGGCGCCGGTTCGTCGAGGTGGCGGCCCGGCTGACCCCGCACAAGCCACTGGTGGTGCTCAAGGCAGGCCGCACCCCCAGCGGGACCCGGGCGGTCGCCTCCCACACCGGCGCGCTGGCCGGGGCTGACCAGGCCTTCCTGGCCGCGTGTCGCCGCGCCGGGGCAATCCCGGCCGAGAACCTGGAGCAGTTGGTCGACGCGGGAATCGCCCTCGCCTGCCGCCAGCCCCTCGCGGGCCCCCACATTGCCATCCTGACTAACGCCGGGGGCCCTGCCGCGGTGGGGGCGGACGCTCTGCACCGGGAGGGTCTGCCCCTGGCCAACCTGAGCCCCGAGACCCAGGCCCGGCTGCGGGAAGTGTGCCCCCGTGGCACGATGGTCGGCAACCCGGTCGACATGCTCGGCGGCCCGCAGCCCGAACACTACGAAGCCGCGATGAAAGTCCTGTTGGCCGCCCCGGAGGTCGACGGGGTGATGGTCGTCTTTGTGCCCCAGGCGATCATGCCGCCGCACGACGTCGCCGCCGCAATTGGCCAGGCCTCGACGCGGCTCACCCCGCGCCGCGGGGAGAACGCCAAGCCAGTCATCTGCTGCATCTCTGGCGGAGGCGGCATCGGCGCCGCCGCCCGCAGCCTGCACGCCCACGACGTCCCCCACTACCTCACCCCGGCTCGCGCCGCCCTTGGCATGGGTGCCCTGTGGCGGTACCGGCACATCCAGGCCCGCCCCCCCACCCCGCCCGAGCCGCTGGCGGGGATCGACCGCGAGGGCGCGCAGCAGATCGTGCAGCAGGCCCTGACCGCCGGCCCATCCATCCTCAACCCGCAGGCGGGAAGTGAACTGGCGGCGGCCTATGGCATCGCCACGCCCCCCTCCGCGCTGGCAGCGACGGCGGAAGAAGCCGCCGCACTGGCGGAGCAGGCCGGCTACCCGGTCGCGCTCAAGCGGGTGGCGCCCACCGTGGTGCACAAGGCCGACGTCGGCGGCGTGGCCCTCGGCCTGGTAGATGCCGCGGCGGTGAGCCGGGCATTCGCGGCAATGATCCAGGCCGGCGAGCAGGGATTTGTGCAGCACATGGTTCCTCAGGGGTTGGAAGTCATCGTCGGCGCGCAGCGCGACCCCCAGTTCGGGCCGCTGCTGATGTGCGGCCTCGGCGGCACCTACGTCGAGGTGCTCAAGGACGTCGCCTTCCGCCTGGCCCCGCTGAGCGCGGAGGAGGCGCAGGCGATGGTGGACGAAACAGCGGCCGGCAAGCTGCTGGCAGGTGTGCGGGGGCTCCCCCCCTGCGACGCAGCCGCGGTGGTCGACGCCCTGCGCCGGGTGGGTCAGCTGATGCTCGACCGGCCCGAGATCGCGGCAATCGACCTGAACCCGCTGATCGTCGGCCAGCAAGGCGCCTGGGCCGTCGACGTGCGCATCGTCTGTTTGGACTAGTTTAAGGAGAGTGCGCGATGGATACCGGCAAAATTTTGGCCGATCTGATCACCACCCTGATCGGCATCTTTATCGGCACGCTGGCCGCCCTGGCCGTCGACCGGTACAACCAACGGCGCCGGAAACATTGGTAACTACCTTGACAATGGCATATTTCAAAATTGGATGCTCTCCCGCAGCGGGAGAAGGGGAAAGAGGAAGGAAAAATATGAGCGAAAAAGCATTCCAAGATTATTACCCTGACCAACTGAGCTACTGCTACGGCTGCGGGCGGATGAACGAGCACGGCCTGCAGATCAAGAGCTATTGGGATGGCGAGGAGAGCGTGACGCGGTTCGAGCCTCGCTCCTACCACATCGCGATCCCCGGCTACGTCTATGGCGGCCTCATCGCCTCGTTGATCGACTGCCACGGCACCGGGACGGCGGCGGCGGCGGCCTACCGCGCCGAGGGGCGGGCAATGGACACCGAGCCGCCCTTCCGCTTTGTGACCGCCTCCCTCCACGTCGACTACCTGCGCCCCACCCCCCTGGGCGTCCCCCTGGAAGTACGCGGGCAGGTGGAAGAGATCACAGGGCGCAAAGTCGTCGTCACCGCCACTGTATCAGCGGCAGGCGAGATGTGCGCCAGGGGTAAGGTCGTGGCGGTGCAGATGCCCGCGCACCTGATGCCGCCAGAATAACTTGACACTTCGGCCCATTCGCGGTATACTGCCGCCCAATGCCAGATGGACGTTTGCGCAGAGCAAGGTTCATTGCGGATGGGCCGGCCAAGCCCATCCCTGGGCACGTTATTCCAGACCTTTGGATTCCCCTCCAAAGGTCTTTTTTTGGGAGGAAATATGGCCGATAACCCCCTGGCAGGACGCGACCTGATCAGCATCACCGATTTGAGCAGGGCAGAGATCGTCTTTCTCCTCGACCGGGCTGACCAGCTACAGTCGGCTATCCGCCGCGAACGGCAACTGGGCCACCTGCGCGGCTATCTGCTGGCGACCCTCTTTTACGAGCCGAGCACGCGCACGCGTCTCAGCTTTGAAGCCGCAATGCTCCGCCTGGGCGGGGAGGTGATCAGCGTCGCCGACGCCCGCACCGCCTCCTCCGCCGCCAAGGGCGAGAGCATCGCCGACGCGGCGCGGGTCGTCGCCTCCTACGCCGACGTCATCGTCCAACGACACCCGGCGGTCGGATCCGCCCGCGAGGCGGCCGACGCGGTCAACGTGCCGGTGATCAACGCCGGGGACGGGTCCGGCGAGCATCCCACCCAGGCCCTGCTCGACCTGCTCACCGTCCGCCGCGAAAAGGGCCGCCTGGATGGATTGACCGTGGCCCTGGCCGGCGACCTGAAACACGGGCGCACGGTCCACTCCCTCTCGCGCGCCCTGGCCTACTGGAACAACCGCCTGATCCTCGTCTCTCCGCCATCCCTGGCCATGGGCGACGAGATGGTGAACGAGCTGCGGACGGCGGGCCTCCAGGTCGACGAGACCGACGACCTGCGCCAGGCAATCGGCCAGGCCGACGTGCTCTACGTCACCCGCATCCAGAAGGAGCGCTTTGCCGACCCCGCCGATTACGAGCGGCTGAAGGATTCGTACGTCGTCAACCGCGCACTGTTGGCAGGCCGGCCTGAGCTGACGGTGATGCATCCCCTGCCGCGGGTCAACGAGATTGCCACCGACACCGACGACCTTGCCAACGCTGCCTACTTTCGCCAGGCAGAAAACGGGCTCTGGGCGCGGATTGCGCTGCTGACGGCGGTGCTCGATGCGTAGCAAGCTGCTGGCTTCCCAAACAGCCCACTCCTCCTGGCTCTGCATCGGCCTGGACCCGGCAGTCGAGCGGATGCCGCCAGCGGTACGGGGAATGGACGAGCCCCTGGTCGGCTTCTGCCGCGCCATCATCGAGGCCACTTCCGACCTGGTCTGCGCCTACAAGCCCAACCTCGGCTTCTGGCTGGCGGAGGGGGTCGCCGGGCTGGCGGCGCTGCAGACGGTCATCGCAAGCATCCCGGCCGGGATTCCCGTCATCCTCGACGGCAAATTTGGCGATGTGGGGCACACCGCCGCCGCTTACGCCCGCTTTGCCTTCGAGCAACTGGGGGTCGACGCCGTCACTGCCAACCCCTACCTGGGCATCGACGCGCTGCGCCCCTTCCTGGCCGACGGGGAACGGGGCGTCTTTTTGCTGGCCCGCACCTCCAACCCCTCCGCGCCCGACCTGCAAGATCAGCCTGTCGGGAAGCAAACCCTGTACGAGCACGTGGCCCAGCTGGCGATCCAGTGGGACGCGGAACTGCCCGGCACCTGCGGGCTGGTGGTGGGCGCAACCTATCCCGGGGAACTGGCGCTCCTGCGCAGCCGCGCCCCCGGCCTGCCCTTTCTCATCCCCGGCATCGGCGCGCAGGGGGGCAGCCTGTCCGCTGCAGCCAGCCACGGCCCCACGGCGGACGGCGTTGGCCCGGTGATCAATTCCTCCCGCGGCATCCTCTACGCCTCGTCGGGGCCGGACTTTGCCGAGGCGGCCCGGGCAGCGGCGCTGGTCCTGCGGGATTGCATCAACGAAGAAAGACAGGGCGATGAGGAGACAAGGTGACAAGGAGCAGAATTCCCCTTGTCACCTTGCCTGCCGATGGAGATCAGGATGAAAGAGCCAGCTTTGCTTGCCAACCAACTATTTGACACCGGCTGTGTCAAATTCGGCACCTTTACCCTCAAGTCGGGGCTCACCTCCCCCATCTACATCGACCTGCGGCTGCTGGTGAGCCGTCCGTCGCTGCTGCGCCAGGTCGGCCGGGCGCTGGCGGAGGCGGCGCAGGGGCTCTCCTTCGACCGCATCGCCGCCATCCCCTACGCCGGCCTGCCCATCGGCGTGGCCATGGCGATGGCGCTCGACTGCCCACTCATCTATCCCCGCCGCGAGGCCAAGGCTCACGGCACCCGCCAGGCCATCGAGGGCGCCTTTGAAGCGGGGGAGACAGCGCTGCTGGTCGACGACCTGATCACCCGCGGCGACAGCAAGCTGGAGGCCATCGCGCCGCTGGAGGAGGCCGGGCTGGTGGTGCGGGATGTGTTGGTGCTGCTCGACCGGGAGCAGGGCGGCGCAGATGACCTGGCCCGCCACGGCTACCGGCTCCACGCCGTCCTTTGCCTCACGGAACTGCTGAAGCAGCTTGTCAGCTCGGAGCGCATCACCACCGCGCAATATGACGCGGTAATGAACTATTTAGTATGACAATGGCACATTTCAGTAGATTGCTCTGCCAAGCACGGAGAAGGGGGAAAAGGGGGGTTTCGCAGGCGGCTTCGCCGCCTGCGA
>JAFGEI010000086.1 GCA_016931695.1 Anaerolineae bacterium
AGGAGGGCAAGCATGACATTCCAAATCAATTGGCCGACACAATACGGTACGATCACCCAGCAGTTCAACCAGCGGCCCGAATTCTACGCCAAGTTTGGGCTGCCGGGGCACGAGGGACTCGATTTCCAGGCCCCGGAGGGGAGCGAGATCTATGCCGCTGCGGATGGCGTCGTCAGCGAGGTGCGCCTGGATGGCGACAGCGACCCGTTGCACAAGCCCTACGGCAACCAGGTGCGCATCCAGCACGCCGGCCCTTATCTCACCATCTATGCCCACCTGTCCCACGTCGTCGTCAGCGTGGGCCAGCCGGTCAAGGCGGGCCAGTTGGTCGGCCTGGCTGGCAACACCGGCAACTCGTTCGGCGCCCACCTGCACCTGACGCTGAAGAAAGAAGGGGCGACCGGGGCTGGAGAGACGAACTATCCCTACGACATCGTCGACCCTTCTTCTTACCTCGAGCCCTTTTCCGGCGGGCCGCCGGTGCAGCCGCCTCCCCCCGCGCAGGCCACCCTGGAGGTCGAGGTGTACAGCCCGGAGGCGGGCCACCTCAACGTCCGCAGCGCGCCCTACGTGGGCAGCGCCAGGATCGCCCAGGTGAACCACGGAGCCAAGCTGGGCGCGCTGGAGGCGGCCAACGTCGCGCGGGGCAAGGTGGGCCAGCAGGGGGAATGGCTGTGGGTGCGCACCGCGGCCGGGAAAGTGGGGTACGTGGCGGCCTGGTACCTGCGCCTGCCCGATGCGCCCGCGCCGCCGGCCATGACCGTGTCCCTGGTCGTGGAAAGCCCCCAGGTGGCGCTCAAGGTGCGCCAGGGGCCGGGGACCGGTTACGCCCAGGTGGGGCAGGCCGCGCACGGCACGGTGCTGGCGGCGCTGGAGGACGAACCGACGGTCAAGCGCAAGGTGGGGCAGCACGGCGAGTGGCTCCACGTCGAGACCCCGTCCGGCGTCAGCGGCTATTCGGCGGCCTGGTACCTGCGCCTGCACGCCGACGCCGTCGAGCCGCCGCCGCTCGAACCGCCGCCGGGCGAAGTGCGCTACGTGCGGGTCGAGAGCCCCGAGTTCGGCCTCAAGGTGCGCCAGGGGCCGGGCACGACCCACGCCCAGGTCTGGTGGCTGCCTCACGGGACGACGCTCGAATCGCTGGAGGACCCCGCCACGACGGCGGGCAAGATCGGGGGGCTGGAGCAGTGGCTCAAGGTGCGCAGCCCCTCCCAGGTGGAGGGATACGTCGCCGCCTGGTACCTGAAGAAACCGCCGGCGGCCGACAACCGCCAACCTGCCGTCGCCGGCGACCTGCCCCAGGGCCTTTCCCCGTACATCTTTGGCATCCACGCCGTCACCCCCGGCGACGATCCCCACACCCGCGACCCGATCCGCCGTCTCTATCACGGCAAGCCGCACAAGGGATGGGTCTTTTTCACCGAGCAGGTCGGGCAGGGGCCGCAGGACGTCGGCCCCAACGACGACGTCCGCAGCCGGCTGTGGGATTGGGCCCAACAGGGATACGGCGTCATCGTGCGCTTGAACCGCGGCTACGAACCGGCCGGCACGCTGCCCGAGTCCCGCTACTATGGCGACTTTGCCGCTGCCTGCGCCCGCTACGCCGAGCTGATGCTCGAGCGGCCCGAGCTGGCGCCGGAGCAGTACACCTGGACCATCCAGATCGCCAACGAGCAGAACAACCCGCGCGAGCACCCGGGCGGCTGGGAGCACCCGCGCGAGCACATCACGCCCGCGCTCTATGCGCAGGCCTTTAACCAGGCCTATGCCGCGATCAAGGCCGTGCTGCCCAATGCCATCGTCTGTACCGGCGCCGTCGATCCCTACAACTCGGCGCCGCTCAAGCTGCTGGGCGGCGCGCGCTGGCGCCCGCTCGACTATTTCACCGACATGCTGGCGGGCATCGATGCCCTGGACGGCATCATCCTCCACGCCTACACCCACGGCCCGGCACCGGGCGCGATCACCAGTCTAAAGACTTTTGCGGACCCCTTGCTGAAAGATCACTATTTCGACTTTCAGACCTACCGCCAGTTCCTGGAGCGGGTGCCCGCCAGGTGGCGGGACGTGCCGGTCTATATCACCGAGACCAACCACATCTGCCGTCGCGCCAGCGCCCCGCTGTGCGATCGCCCCAACGAGCACGGTTGGGAGAACGAAAACAGCGGCTGGGTGCGCGAGCTATACAAAGAGGTCGACCGCTGGAACCGCACACCTTACGCCCAGCAGGTGCGCTGCGCCCTGCTCTACCGCTGGATGGGCGACGCCTGGTCGCTGCACGACAAGCCGGGGGTGCTGGAGGATTTCAAGCAGGCGCTGGACAACGATTATCGCTGGCGGGCGTCCCAGGCTGCCCGCGGCCCGATGGCGGTCGAATTTGGCGCTGGAGCGGTTGCGCCGCTGGAGGAGCGCAGCCTGGCGGCGGCCGACGACCTGCAGCGCATCCGCGGCATCGGCCCGCAAATCGAAAAGCTGCTGCGGGCGGCCGGCATCGGCATCTATGAGCAGTTAGCGGCTTTGGAACCAGGACAGATTCGCGCCATCCTGGCCGAGGCGGGTATGGGCGCCAAGTACGTCGAGACCTGGCCGGAACAGGCGCGGCAGCTTGTCGCAGGAAAACTGAAAGGGGCCGAGGTATTGGGGAGACGCAAGTACCGGGTGATCTAGTTTTTCCTGTCGCTGGAGAAAGGACGGGGGGCGGGCGTCTCGCCTGCCCCCCCATCCCGCCTCATAATTTCTTCAGATGCACCAACGAGGCGATCACGCAGCCGGCAAGCGGGACGACCCACAGGATCATCCACAGGGCAAACAGCATCAGGTTGCCCAGGTACGCCCCGTACTGCGCGCTGCGGGCCAGCCAGTAGAGAATCATTGCTCCCACGACGATGACACTGCCGGCGAGCAAGAGCGCTTTTCCCGCATACTGATTCGCAGCGTACCACACGCTCTCGTCGGATAGCGTCTTTCTCGTTCTGAACCCATACCAGAAATTGGGCTTGACCTTTTGCAAGGCCATTGGGATCGCCAGCACAATCATCAGTATGCCGATCCCCGCATTGACGAGGAATAACGTCTCCATGGGGGCCTCCTTTTGGATGGCAGTCAGTCGGCGGCCGGCAGGGTAAATGCCAGGCAGCTCCCTACCCCGGCCGGCCCTTCTTCGGCCCAGATTCGCCCGTGGTGCGCCTCCACCGCCATGCGGCAGAACGCCAGTCCCAACCCGGACCCCTTTCTGGCTCCTTCTCGCCCTTTTACCTGGGTAAACTTTTCAAAGATGCGGTCGCGCTCATCGGCGGGAATGCCGGGGCCCGTGTCGATGACCTGGACTTGAACCACTTCCGTTCCGGGCTGCGCCGCTATCCAGACCTTGCCGCCGGCGGGGGTGAACTTGAGGGCATTGTCCAGCAGGTTGATCATCACCCGCTGGATCAGGGTCGAGTCGGCCAGGACAGCGGGGAGAGAGGCGGGCAACTGGTTCTCCAGGGTGATGTCGAGACTGTCGGCCATTGCCCGTTCCTCGGCCAGGATATCCTGGACCATGGAATGCAGATCGAGCGATATCGGCTGCAGCACCATCTCGCCCGCTTCCAGGCGGGCAATGTCCAGCAGGGTGTCCACCAGGTGCTTCATCCGCTGCGACGCCCGACTCATCATGTCGACGATGGAGGTCGCATCCATCTGCAGGACGCCCGTCGCGATCCGCTCCAACACGTCGAGGCTGCCGGTGATGATGCCCAGCGGGTTGCGCAGGTCGTGGATGATCATGTTGGCCATTTCCTCGCGCAGGCGCAACAGCTCTTCCAGTTGGGCTTTTTCGCTGCTCAGGGCCTGCACGCGCGTCATTGCCGATTGGTACGATTGTCCCAGCGTAATCCGCGCCGTGTCGGCCTCGGTCAACCGGCGGGCGACGAGGCTGACGATTTCGGCGATCAGCTCGGGGCTGGACGAGATGGCGCGCAAAAAGTCGTCGGTAGTGATATAGATGACGTAGGAAGGCAGCTCGGCCTGTACGGTGGCGGTGCGCAC
Source organism: Anaerolineae bacterium (assembly GCA_016931695.1). Classification (GTDB taxonomy): domain Bacteria; phylum Chloroflexota; class Anaerolineae; order B4-G1; family DUEL01; genus JAFGEI01. The sequence continues at coordinate 4,027 of JAFGEI010000086.1, forward strand.
CTCGCCGGTCGCTGCCCCCAGTTCCCCCACCATCTCCCCCGGCACAATCTCGGACAGGCGAAAATGCTCCCCGTGCTCTTCCCGGTAGACGCCCAGGCGGCCATGCTTGAGATAGTAGACCCCATCGCTTGGCGAGCCCTGCTGACAGATAATCTCGCCCGGGGCAAGGAGTCGTTCTGTCCCGTGCTGCTGCATGAAATCGATCAGCGCCTTCATCGCGCGGCCTCCTGCCGCCGTCCTATTCCTCCCCCGTTTGCGCCATCATCGATGGATCCCACGGTTCCACGCTGCGGATGACCTTGACCGTCCGCTCGGTTGCCGCCTGGGCCGCCTGGCGCGCTTGTTCGAGGATGATCCCGGCCATGGGGCAGATGGGGGAGGTCAAGACCATCGTGACGTGAACCTCTCCATCCACGTCCTCGATCTTGCGCACCATTCCCAGGTCGACGATGCTGAGCGGGATCTCGGGATCGTTGACCCCTTTCAGCGCTGCCCAGATTTGTCGTCGCTCCTCTTTGGAGAGCGCAGGTACGTTGTCGCCCATGATTTATTCCTCACAACGGTTTGGTTCCTTGGCTTGTGTAGCCGCTCGTCCTGCTTGTCCGGCGTGTCTGCGTAGACGTGTGATCTGCGGTGTGGCACCAGCGGGCCGCCCAGGGCTGCCGGGCTGTGGCACAGGGGGAGCAAGCCGGATAATGATATGATTATACTATCGTTAGGAAGGAGTGTCAAAAAATTGCAGCTCCGCTGCAGCGGTCTGTTCTTACCGCAGGGCTACGGTCTCTGGTTGCGTCCCTGACCATACGTGCTATACTGCAGGCGATCCATATTCGTCAAGGGGGATTTGCCGTGCTGGATACCGAACGAATTCGCGCTGACTTTCCGATTCTCTCCCGGCGAGTCCACGACAAGCCGTTGATCTTTCTCGACAGCGCAGCCAGCTCGCAAAAGCCGCGGCAAGTGCTGGAAGCAATGGACGCGGCTTACCGGGACTGTTATGCCAACGTGCACCGCGGGGTCTACTGCCTGAGCGAAGAGGCCACCCGCTGTTACGAGGACGCCCGTGACAAGGTGGCTTCTTTCATTAACGCCGGGGCGCGAGAGGAGGTCATCTTTACCCGCAACACCACCGAGGCGATCAACCTCGTCGCCTACGCCTGGGGGCGGGCCAACGTCGGCCCCGGGGACCGCGTCATGCTCACCGAGATGGAACACCACAGCAACATTGTTCCCTGGCAGATTCTCGTCGCGGAAAAAGGGGCCGAGCTGGTCTATCTCCCGATCACCGACGACGGCCGGCTGCAGGTGGAGCGGCTGGACGACCTGCTGGACGAGCGGGTCAAGTTGGTTGCCTTCACCATCATGTCCAACGTGCTGGGGACCATCAATCCCACAGAAGAGATTGTCCGCCGGGCGAGGGCGGCAGGGGCAGTGGTGCTGTTGGACGGCGCACAAGGGACGCCGCACATGCCGATCGACGTGCAGGCCCTGGATTGCGATTTTCTCGCCTTTTCGGCCCACAAGATGTGCGGTCCCTCTGGCAGCGGCGTTCTCTATGGGCGCAAGGAGCTGCTGGCGGCGATGCCGCCCTTCCTCGGCGGCGGCGACATGATCCGCCGCGTCGGCCTGTACGAATCGACCTGGAACGAGCTGCCCTACAAGTTCGAGGCCGGCACGCCGCCCATCGTCGAGGCCATCGGCCTGGGCGCGGCGGTGGACTACCTGCAGGCCATCGGTATGGAAAACGTCCTGGCGCACGAGCACGCGACCGCCGCCTATGCTATGGAGCGCCTGCTGGCGGTGGAGGGCCTCGCCATTGCCGGCCCCCCGGCCGAGCAGCGCGGCGGCGTCATCGCCTTTACCTTCTGCGGCATCCATCCCCACGACATTGCCCACCTGTTGGACCTGGAGGGGATCGCCGTGCGGGCGGGCCACCACTGCGCCCAACCGCTGCACCAGCGCCTGGGCCTGGTCGCCACCGCCCGCGCCAGCTTTTACATCTACAACACCCCACAGGAGGCGGACCAGTTGGCCGCGGACCTGGAAAAGGTCGCCAGGATTTTGAGGAAAGCGTGATGAGCGAGTTGTACCAAGAGCACATTTTGGATCACTATGCCAATCCGCGCAATGAGGGCCGATTGGAAGCACCGGATATCGTCGGCGACGCCGACGATCCCTCCTGCGGCGACCAGGTGCACATCGAGATCAACCTGGATGCCGAGGGCCGGGTGGCCGAGGTCGCTTTCGAGGGCGAAGGCTGCATGGTCAGCATGGCCTCGGCCTCGATGTTTACCGAGTACATCAAGGGCAAGTCGCTGGCGGAGCTGGCGGCGATCACCGAGGAGGAAGCGATCGCCATCCTGGAGGTGCCCATCGGCTCCAACCGTCGCCGCTGCGCCCTGCTGCCGTTGGAAGTGCTGCAGGCGGGATTGCGGGCATACCGCGAGTAATTCGACAATTGCATATTTTAGCAGATTGCTCTACCAAGCACGGGAAAGGGGGAAA
>JAFGEI010000087.1 GCA_016931695.1 Anaerolineae bacterium
CCTCGGCGTTCTTTGCTATGCAAAGACCTCGGCAGTGGGTTTTTCAAAGCCCTCCTAAGGCATCACGAATTCCCCGCGCAATCCGCCCTGGCTGTGGGGCGCGACCCAGACGTGAAAGGTGCCGGGTTCGACGCCCCGCGTGCCGTCGGCGCGGGTGAAGGCCAGTTGTTCCTCCTCCAGGACAAAGGTGACGCGGCGGGTCTCGCCGGGACCGAGCTCGAGCGCCTGGAAATCCTTGAGCTCGCGCACCGGGCGGGTCAGCGAGCCGACCACGTCCCGCACGTACAGCTGCACGACCTCGCGGCCAGCCCGGGGCCCGCTGTTGGTCACCTCGGCGCTGATCTCCAGCCGGCCGCGCAGCACGTCGCCGCTCAGGCGCAGGTTGTCGTACGCAAAGGTGGTGTAGGCCAAGCCGTAGCCAAAGGGGAAGAACGGCGCGGGGATGAGGTCATTGTAGCGGGTGAGAAAGCGCGGGTCCGAGCCGATCGGCCGGCCCGAGCTCTTGTGGTTGTAGTAGATAGGCACCTGCCCGGTGGCGCGCGGGAAGGTGACCGGCAGCCGCCCACCGGGGGCGGCCAGCCCGAAGAGGACCTCGCCCAGGGCAGCGCCGCCCTCCAGCCCCGGATGCCAGGCATACAGCACGGCCTGCGCCTGCGCCACCTCCCGGGTAAGCACCAGGGGGCGCCCGGCAAAGACGACCAGCACCACGGGCTTGCCCAGCGCGGCGACCGCCAAGAGGAGCTCGGCCTGGCCGGGCGGCAGGCCCAGATCGCTGACGTTGCAGTTCTCGCCGGAGCGCACGGGGTGCTCGCCCATCAGCAGGACCACCGCATCCACCGCCGGCGTCATGTGCAGGGCCTGGTCCGCGTAATCGGCGAACCACAGCGCCACGCCGCCCGGCGCGGCCTGGCGCAGGGCCTGGTCGAGCGGGACGACATCGTCGGCGCGGCCGTCGGGTGTCCAGGTGCCGAAAAGCTCGCCGCGGGCGTGCAGGAAGGGGCCGGCCACCAGGACGCGGCGCACGTCCCGCAGCGGGAGCAGGTCCGCCTCGTTCTTGAGCAGCACCATGCTCTCGCGGGCGAACCTGCGCGCGAGCTCGCGCGCCTGGGGCGCCAACAGGTCGCGGGCGGCGCGGGCAGGATCGGTGAACGGATTCTCGAACAGGCCGGCGCGGTGCTTGATGCGCAAGATGCGGCGGACGGCGTCGTCCACCTCGGCCAGGGGCACGAGGCCGGCGCGGACGCTCCCGGCCAGCGTATCCAGGTAGGTGCCGGCGACCATATCCATGTCCACACCGGCGTGCAGGGCCAGACGGGCGGCGTGCGCCGCGTCCGCGGCCAGGCCGTGATGCACGAGCTCGCCAACCGACTCCCAGTCGGAAACGACAAAGCCGTCAAAGCCCCACTCGCCGCGCAGGATGTCGCTCAGAAGGTAGCGGTTCGCGGTCGCGGGCATGCCGTTCAGATCGACAAAAGCGGCCATCAGCGTCCCCACCCCGGCGCGCACGGCGCTCTCAAAGGGTGCCAGGTAGACATCCCGCAGCGTGGGGTCGGAGAGCTCGCCGCTCTCATAGTCCCGGCCGCCCTCGGCCGTCCCGTAACCGGCAAAGTGCTTGGCGCAGGCGACCAGTTTGTCGGGATCGGACATCCTCTGGCCCTGCAAGCCGCGCACGATGGCCTCCGCCAGGCGCGCCCCGAGCAGGGGATCTTCGCCGTTTCCCTCGGCGATGCGTCCCCAGCGCGGGTCGCGGGCGATATCGAGCATCGGGGCAAAGGTCCACTTGATGCCGCCGGCCGTGGCCTCGCGGGCCGCGACCACGGCGGCCTCCTGCGCCAGCCCGGGGTCGAAGGCGGCAGCCTGCCCCAGCGGGATGGGAAAGACGGTGCGAAAGCCGTGAATCACGTCCCGCCCAAAGAGCAGGGGAATCTTGAGCCGGGCCTCCAGCGCCAGGCGCTGCAACTGGTTGGCAAGCTCGGCGCCGCCGGAATCGGAAAAGCCCTGCCCGGTCAGGGGGCCGGAAGCGTTGAACAGCGATCCGACGTGCCCAGCACGCAGCAGGTCGGGGTCGACACCCGCACGGGCGTTCATCTGGTTCAGCTGCCCGACCTTTTCCTCCAGCGTCATCTGGGCGAGGAGGCTCTCGATACGGGGTTCGGAAGTAGGCATGGGCAGACTCCTTGTAGGCAGAGAGCGTCCCGGACGGGGCCGCGTCATTCTCGTAGGGGCGGGGCTTGACCCGCCCTTGCAGGGTGACCGCATGGGCGGGGGCTCCCCTGGCGACAAATCGCCGGGCTGCGGGCTGCATGCGCGCGGGGAGAACCCCTTGCTAGCCGCCAGCTTTGCCCGGCGGCAGAAGCTCCCGGCGCAGGACGATGCGGCCATCGCGGCCGTGCAGCCGCAGGCGCGTGGGGAGGGCCCCGGGAAGCGTTTCCGCACCCTCGCAGCTCCAGCCGCCGAGGCTCAACTCGGCGGCGAACGCATCCTGCGCCATGCGCAGGACGATCGAATCCGCGCCGCGCTCGAGGGCGCGCACCTCGGCGGTAAGATAGTGCAGGGTGACCCCCTCTGCGGCATGCCAATCGAGCGGCAGAATGGCGCCCTGGCGGGCCGGCAGGCGGATGGGCTCCCCGCCAAAGAGCGGCGTTCCCTGCCAGGCGATGTGCGTCTCGATCGGGTCATCCTGATAGTTGTTGATGAACAGGAAACTGCCCCCCTCGCCCCGGCTCAGGCGCACGTCGGCCCAGTCGCTCAGGGCAAAGGCGGGGGGGCAGCCCATCTCCACCGCCATCCAGTGAACGAGGCCGAGATCCTCGAGCGTGTTGGCCTCCAGCGCCGCGCCCAGGACGAGGGCCTTTCCCCGACCCAGCGCCTGGATGAAGCCGACCGTCTCACCCTGGCGGGCCGCGATGACGCGGTCAAAGGCGCCCCGGTAGGTCTCGACAAATGAGACCGGTACGTCCGTGCAACCCAAAGCCGTGATGCGGCTGGGCGTAAAGAGCGGGTCGGCCTGGATGCCCACCACGCCGAGGCCGTCGCGCAGCAGTGTGCACGGCCGGCCGCCGTCGTCCTCCAGGCACAGCCGGCCGATGAGCACCAGGCGGCCGCCGGCCCGGACGTACTCGACCAGCTTGCGCTGGACCAGCGCCTGGCAGCGCCGCTCGCCCATCACCCACAGGGTGGGCGTCTCGGCAGGATCCAGGTCGGCACGGGCCAGCTCCAGGGCCCGGAAAGGGCAGTGGATGAGCGCCAGGCCGCGGGCGATCAGGTCGAACAGGACGACCTCGCGCTGATGGGTGATGACCCTGGTGGCTTCCTCGGTCGCGGTGCTGTTGACCTCGGTCATAAAGTCGTCCAGCCGGAAGCCGACGGTGGTGACGGTCTGCGGCCGGGCCAGGGCGAGGGCCTCGCCGTAGGCCGCCAACGCGGCCGAGAGGCCGGGGTAACGATGGTAGTGCCGGCGCAGGCTGCCGTCCTTGCGCACCGGGTGACCCCAATCGTGGCGTTTCACCGGGCTGAGCAGCGGGTCGTTCTCCCCGTCAAAGAACAGGTAGTGGTTGATGGCGCGCATCCCCACCGAGAGACTCAGGCGGGTGTGCAGGTCAAAGAACGAGCTCTGCTGCCCGGAAAAGTCCTGGTTGCCGCCGGCCTGGAACTCGATGGAGAAGAGCGGCTGCCCCGGGCCCTGGAGGGCGCGGGTCATCTCGTTGACCAGGAGCAGTTCGTGGTAGTTGCCCTCGCCGATGGTGCGGGGATAGACATCCGTGGCGCTGACCACGCCCTCCATCTCCATCACCTCGACCAGTTGGGACAGGCCGATGGGAAAGGTCTTGCCGCCATTGGCAAAGCCGTGGATGTTGATGACCGGCGGCACCTCCAGCCCGTTGTCCCGAGCCGCGCTCAGCAGATGGGCGGCGTACTCGCGCAGATAGCCGCGGAAGAAGCGGCGGTAGTCCTCCACGATGCCGGCGGCATGGACACGCTGCGGGAGGGTCAGCCCCTCGCGCAGGAAGGCAACCAGGTCTGTGGTCGGGTAGCGCTCTGCCAGTCCCTCCCCATAGGCCTGTCGCAGGTAGGCGGCAAAGCGGGCCAGCGTATGCGGGTTGGTGTCCAGGATGTTGCGCACCCAGTGCATCATGCCCATCTCGTTGTCCAGCTGCACGAGCACGATGCGCCCACCGCGGGTCACCTGCCGCGGTGCCAGCACCCCAAAGACGCCGCCGTACCAGCGGTCGGTGCAGGCCAGGAAATCGGGGTGCAGGTAGCTCACAATGTTCTGCGGCCGGCCAAGGGCATCGATGAAGGTGACCTCCGGGTAGTGGGAAAAGACCCAATCGGGGATGCCCTCGTTGATCGTCTCCGCCATGATGTAGGGGCCGGGGCGGGCGATGATGTACAGGCCCATCTCGGCGGCCAGGTCGAGGAAACCGGCCAGGTCGCGCATGGGGTGGCCGTGCCCGTCGAAATCGAATTGCCCCTCCTCGAGCTCGTGCCAGCGCCAGGGAATGTAGGAAGCGACGGCGTTGAAGCCGGCCTGCCACAGCAGGCCGAGGCGGTGCGCCCACTGCTCACGGGGGGTGCGGTAGTAGTGGAACTCGCCCGCCTGGAGGAGGAGGGGCCGGTCGTCCAACCAGAAGAGGCCGTTTTGGAAAGTACAGGTGGGATTCAAGAGCGCACTCCTTTGTGTCCAGACTATGCATGGGTATCTTCCAGGCGTCTGCGAAAGCCCAAGACGCTCAGTGCTTTCTGAATTTCGGGGCTGTTGGTGTAGGTATCCCAAATCAGCCCGCTCAGATGATTCTCGATCATGATCATCGAGCAGCCCTTGTTGATGGCATAGACGGCCCGGCCGTACCAGGGCGGGGACACGTCCAGGTTGTAGGCGTCGAAGAAGCCGTACGGACCCCAGGTGCGCGGATGGTGGCGATGGAGAAAGGTCATCATCTCCAGCGTCTCGGCGGGGAGGAAGGGCAGGCAGGCGACGGCCGCGGAGATGCAGACCGTGCCGTCGTGGTGGGGTTCGCCCAGGCAGGGCCGGCCGCCGAACACCCGGTAGCCGCGCGGGCTGTCGCCGGCGCTCAGGCCCCAGCTGCCGGCATGGTAGGTCTTGAAGCGCCCGGCGTTCTCGACGCAGAAAGCGCGGTTGGCGAGAGCGGCACGGCGGGTGTTCTCGAACCAGTCCGTGCCGTCGGGGTCGAGGAAGCGGGCGGTGTCCAGCCAGGCCTCGCTGAACTGGTAGGCAAAGAGGTTGCCGCCGGGGTTCACGATCACCACCTGGCCCTGGCAATCGCCGACGTCGCGGCGGAACCCACCGTAGAGGCGGCGGGCGAGATCGGCCTCCAGGCGCGGCGCGGCCTGGAGGTACATCATCTTCTGCTCGGCGGCCATGTCCCACTGGCTGATAAAGCCCGGCTCGCCGCACACATAGTCGCCGCCCCGGTCGGGGTTGTAGGCCATGCGGAAGAGCGCCTGCCCCTCGCGCTCGAAGACAAAGTGCGCCCAGTCCACGCGCGCGAGCAGTCGGGCGGCCAGGTCGGCGATCTCGGCATCCTCGCTCCAGTATGCCGCCGCCGTGAGGACGCCGTTCAGACAGAGGGCGGTATCGATCGTGGAGTACTCGCTCTTGCCGAAGCGCCCGGCGTCTTCCAGGTGCAGAAAGTGGGCGAAAAAGCCCCGGTAGTGGGGAGCGTGATGCCACAGCGTGTGCAGCGTGCCGCACGCCAGCGCACGCGCCTCCTGCCGGCCGAGGAGGCCGCGCTCCGCGGCGATGACCCAGGCAGTGAGGGCGAACCCGGTCGAGGCAATCGAAGCCACCGCCGGCCTCTTGGTCGAGTCCACGGTCAGGCCAAAACCGGGGCTGCCTGGCTGGCGATTGGTGTGATCCAGGAAGAACTGGACCGAACGCCGCAATTCATCGGTCAGCAGATTATTGGCTTTCATGGTAAGACCGTGGGACGCGAGGCGATTCGATGTGCGACGACTGCCGGGCAATGAAGCGGACCGGGATTCGCTCCGCCGGGAAGGGGGCCTCGTGCTCCAGAAAGTCAATCAGCCGCGTCACGGCCCGCGCGCCCCAGTCGGGGCGCGAAACGCGGACAGTGGTAAGCGGCGGCTGCAAGTAGCGGGCCACCGGGATGTCGTCGAAACCGACCAGGGCAATGTCCTGCGGGGCGCGCAGGCCGTGTTCCCCCATGGCATGGAGAAAGCCGATCGCCATCTGATCGTTGGCGCAAAAGACCGCCTCGGGCAGGTCGCGCGAGGCGATGATCTCCTGGGCAACCTCGTAGCCCGAGGCCTCGGTGAAATAGCCCTGGCAGCAGCGGACAGCCAGGCCATGTCGTTCGGCTTCGCGGAGGAAGGTCTCCCGACGCTCCGCGTTGTCGAAGGAGTCGGGCGAGCCGGCGACAAAGACCAGGGAAGTCGCCCCCTGGTCGTAAAGATGATGGAACACCGCTCGCGTTCCCCTGGCGTTGTCGATCAACACGGGAAAGACGCACGCTGCCTCCAAGCCGCGGTCCAGGGTGACGATAGGGAAGCGCTTCCAGGCCAGACTGGCGAGGAGGTCGCTGGGAATCTTGACGTCAAAGATGATGGCCGCGTCTACCTGGCGATTGGTGAGGATGCGGCTGGGGGCACGCGTCTCCGGGCAGATGATCAATTCATAGTCCGTCTGCAGGATGGTGGTGTGGATGCCGTCCAGGATTTCCTCGTAGAACAGGCCGCCCAGGGCGCCGACAAAGACGCCGATGGTGCGCGTCCGCCGCCTCTTCAGATGGCGGGCGTGGGCATTGGGGTGGTAGTTGAGCTCCTCGGCGGCGGCCAGGACGGCCTGGCGGGTGGCCTCGCTGATGCTCCCCTTGCCGTTGAGCACATAGGAGACGGTGGTGATGCTGACACCGGCGCGTTGGGCAACGTCTTTGATCGTGATCATCTCGTGATTTCCAGCCTTTCAAGCCCGTTCTGCAGGTACTTGTTCTTCATCGTCACTGTATAGACCGTGCCGTCCTGGTAATTCGCCAGCATGAGCAGGGAGATGCCCTTGTCGATGCCGATCACGTCGCCGGCGAACCAGTCCTCGGTGAGGTTGAACGCATCGCGGAAGCCATAGGGCCCTTGCAGCTCCGGGAACGAATCATAGTACCGCATCGCCTGTTCAGCCTGCTCGGGCAGGAAGAGGATGGATCCGATGGCCCCGGCGGGAGCGAGGGTGTCGTCCACCAGGTGCTGTTTGAAATCGTAGCCGGAGGGCGGCGCGCCGTAGCGTCCCTCGTACCCATGCGGGCTGTCGCAGGCCGTCAGGCCCCAGGCGAGCGGGCCGAGTGTCTGGTACTTTTCGTCCATGGCCACGGCAAAGTTGTAGTGCGCCAGCGACGCCTCGACCGAGTTCTCAAACCAGTCCACGCCCCGGCGGTCCCGCAGGCCGCGAAAGTCGATCCAGGCGTGGCTGAACTGGTAGGTAAAGATCGAGCCGAACCAGGAGTGGATAAAGGGCTGCCCCTCGCCGTACTTGGCCTCGTGACGGGTAAAGGCGTAGTACACCGCGGGGTCAATCGGGTGCGTCGGCGAACCGGCGGCCAGGACGTAGAGCATGAGCTGCTCGGCGTAGAAATCCCAGTGGCCCGCGAAACCCTCCCCGGGGCGGTAAGCCATGTAGAACATGTTCCGGGAGGGGTCGACGAACCAGGGCCAGTCCACGCCGGCATAGATCTCTTCCGCTCGGGCCTGGATCTCGCCGCCGCAGTAGTCGCCGGCGGCCAGGACCCCCATCAGCAGAATGGCGGTGTCGATGGTCGAGACCTCGCTCTGCCAGGCGCGCCTGCCGCTCTGCATGTCCAGGAAGTGGAAGTAGAAACCGTGCTCGCGGTCGAGGGCGAGGAGGGTGGCGAGGGTGCCGTCGACGCGCTCGCAGGCCTGGTCCCGGGTGACGTAACCCTTTTCCGCCCCGATGACATAGGCGGTCAGGCCGAATCCGATCGAGGCAATACTGGCAATGCCTGCCGCGCCGGGATAGCGGTCGCGAATCAGGCCATAGCCCGGGCTGCCCGCATCGGTGTTGGCCTGCTCCCAGAAAAAGTCAAAGCTGCCCCGCATCTCCCACGCGATGATGTCGGCGACGGCCGCCGCCGTGGGAGCGGGCGTTGGGGTGGGCGGGGCCCAGGTGGCCGCCTGGGTGGGCGGCGAGGCCGCCTCAGGCGTCATCAGCACCGCGGCCGGGGACGGCTGAGGTGCGCCGCAGGCAGCCAGGAGAAAGATAGCCAGGAGGAGAGCGGTCAGTCTATTCACCGGCGATTCCCGTCCTTTCGACCGATTCGACGAACCATCGCTGCAGGACAAAGTAGATCAGCAGAAGCGGCAGGATGTTGAGAAAAGTGCCGCTGAGCTTGACGGCCTCGTTCAGGCGGTCGAGGATGTTGACCGTGCCGGGCGGGTAAAGGTTCTCGTACGCCTGGACAAACTTGCTCAGCTGCATCGGCAGCGTCTGGATGCCGCCCTCGAGAAAGACGACGGTCAGGTAGGTCTCGTTCCAATACCAGACGGTAGAAAAGATCACCGAGACGATATAGGCCGGGATGGCGGCGGGGACGGCGATCCGGGCAAAGATCGTCATCTCGGAAGCACCGTCCAGGCGGGCGGCCTCCTCCAGCACTTGGGGCAGGGAGAGGAACGCCTGGTAAAAGATGAGGATAAAGACGGCACTGCGGAAGCCCTGCCCGCCCAGGGCCGGCAGGATCATCGCCCAGATGGTTCCCAGGAGGCCAAGCTGCCGATAGGTCAGCATCTGCGGAATGATGGTGTTCTGCGGTGGGATGATAAAGGTGGCCAGGATCAGCGCAAAGATCAGGTGCTTGCCGGGGAACCGGTAGCGCGCCAGGCCGTAACCGACCAGCGAACAGACGATCGTCTGGATCACCGAGGGCACGACGCTGACCAGGATGGAGGAGAGCAGCGTGGAGGGATAGTCGAGCACGCGAAAGGCCTTGACGTAGTTGCCGACGTACAGCTCGCTGGGCACCCACTGCACCATCGGGTTGAGCAGGTCGCCGGGGCTTTTCAGGCTGGTGATGAGCATAAAGAGGAGGGGGAAGAGGTAGACAAAGCCGATGACGATGAGCAGGACGTAGACGAGAACGGTGAACACCAGGCCGTACCTGGCACGCGTGCCGAGCAGCAGGCCCCGCACCTTGTCCCGCTGCCGGGGGAGGCGCGCGAGAAACCCTCCGAGGTGAGCGTCCCGCCAGGAGAGGATGCTGTCTTGCAACCTGGAGCGCATGTTCATCGTTCTCTCCGAGTCAATCTTTTCTGCCCTGGCGCGGCCGGCCAGGTCCTGCGTTCACGTCTTCCTGACGCGCGACTGGAGGGCCAGGTACGCGGCGACCAGGATGATCAGAAGGGCACCAAAGTACAGGAAAGACATCGCGCTGGCATACCCAATGCCGCCCTTGATGTCATAGGTCTGGGAATAGATATAGCGCACCACCTTGTTCTCGGAAAAGTGCGAAAGGGTGATAATGGTATAGATGGCGACCACCACGTTGGTCGCTGACAGCGAGGGCAGGGTAATCTTCCAGAATGACTGCCAGGCCGACGCCCCGTCAATCGCTGCCGCCTCGTAGATGCTGCGGTCGATCTTTTGCAGACTCGCCAGGTAGATGAGGATCTGCACGCCGGAGAACCAGAGGATCAGGATGAACGAGGTCATCAAGTACTCGGCGGGACCGCGGAGCACGGGCGGCAGCTGGGCGAGGAATTCGAGCACGACGGGCGACTGCGCAACCTGCGGCAGGGAGGTTGCGCCCTGCGAGACGAGTTCGCGGATGACCGGCCCGCTCGTGATGACCACCGGCAGGAAAAAGACGGTGCGAAAGATGCCCTTGAACGGCAGCTTCAGGTTGAGGAACAGGGCGATGATCATGGAAAAGATGAGGATGATCGGCACGGAGACGGCCGTCTCGATGGCGTACTCGATGAGCAATTCGACAAAGGTCGGGTCGGTGAATAGGGCCTGGGTATAGTTCTGCCAGGCGACAAAGGTCTCCTCCACGCCGGTGGCCGAGACGATGACCTGGTTCAGGCTGTAGCGGAAAGTCTGGACGAGGGGAACAAGGGTGAAGAAGGCAAAGCCGACGATCCAGATGGCCACGAACGCATAGCCCTGCAGGGCCTGGCGCGTGCGGTGGCGAAGGGAGAAGCGCGGGCGGCCGGGCGATTTCACGGGTTCACCTCCCTCAGAGCGGCATCCCGCGCCGGGACGGTGAGGTCGCCGAGGGTGACGGGGCCCGCGCCGTAGTTGACCAGGAGCTGCTTGCCGTTGCTGTAGGTGGTCGCAAACACCTGGGGGGCGATCTGGCCATGGCCGACGATGCTCGCCCCGCGGACGGGCTCCAGCAGGGCGTTCAGCCAGGCGTAACCGTCCTCGATGTCCGCCTCCATCTGGCGGTAGGCGGAGACATAGATCCAGTACGAGCCGGTCTCCAATATGCGCGCGGTCTCCTCGTGGGTGAGGAAGAAGGACGGATAGACGCCATACTCGGCGTGTCGCAGCAGGTCGCCGCGCACATCGGGGGAGAAATTGAGTGCCTCGCCGTAGTAGGGCACGTAGCCGGAAAGGACGATCTGCAGGAAGGGCACGGTCGCGGTGGTGTAGATGTAGCCGTTGTCCGTGATGGGGATATCGTAGTAGGCGCGGGCATGGGCAAAGAGAAAATCGTTGGGCGTGTACAGGGCGATGGGAACAGGACTGCCGGCCAGGAGGCCCTGGTAGGCGGCGATGGTCTCCTCGCGGCTGAGGGGGCTGCCCCGGCGAAAGTCGGCGTAGAGCGTGGCGCCGATGTTGTCCAGGGCGAGGCCGGCCGGGAGCTTCTCCTGCACCTCGCTGCTGAGGGCGGCGAGGCGCGCCTCGAGGGCGGCGAAGCTCAAGTAGTAGTTGCGCTTCCCGCGCCGGTAGCCATCGAGGTAGTCGCCGGTGATGGCCACCGCCAGGTCGTGGCGCGAATAGGAACCCTGGTCCCTGATCGCCGCCAGGGGATCGAGATACAGGGCCAAGGTCCCACCGCGGGCGTTGACCCGCTCGGCCGCCTCCCGCAGGTCGGCGACGCTGCCGAGGGCGCGGTCCAGCCACAGGTGGGTGGAAGGCATCGCCGAGGCCCCGCCGGGCTGCCAGCCATAGTAGATGACCTGCGGGCCGGCGACCTGGAGCTCGCCCAGGATCTGTTCCATCTGGGGCAGCGTGGTCATCGGAATGGTGCGGTTCCAGAAGAGGATCTTTTCCTGCTCGGCCGCCAGGAACTCGAGGCGGATGCCGATGCCGTCGGCGGGCATATCCTGCCGGCGAAGCAAGCCCTTTTCGAGGAGGTATCGCTGGTAGCTGCGCGCCATGCCGACATAGTCGGCCTCCGCCCCGGTCAGGAAGCGGTAGTGCAGGACGATGTCATAGGGATTGGTCCGCGGCTGGATGACGGTCACGCCGTCGCCGGCGCGGTTGGTCCGCTGAAAGTAGCTCTCGTTGTAGATGAACGCGTTGTAGAGAAAGTTAAAGTTGGTGATGATCCCCGCGGGATGCCCCTGGATCTCGGCATACGAGGCGCCCTTCTCCAGGACGGCCAGGTACGCGTTCTGCCCCTCGACGTGCACCATGCCGATGACCGGGAGGGAGAGGGGATAGGGCCGCCTGACGGTGGGATCGTAGGGCAGCGAGACCGCCATGCCCAGGTCGGCGCCATAGTAGCGGCCATAGTACATGTTCTGGGCTTTCGTCTCCGCGGCAAAGTGAATGAGACTGCCACACCCGGTGGGGAGGAACATGTAGCCGGGCGTATCGCCGCCTCGCGTCGCGCCCATCCAGGGATAGAGATGGAGCATGCCCAGCCGAAAGTCGCCGTCCTCGCGGATGGTGGCAAACGGCACCTCGACCCGCACCCCGGTCTCCTCCAGGATCAGGTCCAGCCCCAGCGAGATGGCCGCCTCGGTGAACGCGATCTCGGCGTGGATGCCGTTGGCGATGGGCCGGATCTCGAGCACGTGCTCGGCATTGGCGATGGCGGCGCGCTTGGTATTGGCCTTCTGGTCCAGGTAGTCGATACTGAGGCCGCTCTGGGCGAAAGCCGTCCAGGTCTTGTTGAGGCGGTCGTCTTCGGCGCGCTCGGCGAGGCTGGAGTACCAGGTGTAGCCGCTGCGCTTGTCCACGACCTGGAAGGCCAGCGTGGCGGGGTCGACGTACAGCCAGAACGCGGTATTCTCGGCCACCGGGTCGTAGCCCGCCGGCCCAGCGCCCGGCGGGGGCGCCCAGGCGGCCGGTGCCGCGGGGTCGACCTGCGGCCGGGAAGCGGCGTTCTTCACTGCCGGGGCCGGAGTCTCCGGGACGCCGGTGGGAGCGGGCCCCACGGCGGCCTGCGCCGGCAGGGCGAGGAGAAGGAGGAGAAGAAAGCATTGCGTCAGAAGACGGGTTCTGTTCATCTTGTTCCGCCTGTTATGTTACCACGAGGCCGCCTCGGCGGCCGGGCGAGCATGTTCCGCCAACTCGCCCCGATCGCGGCACGACGGGGCAGGGCACTCGAGCAGGCCCGAAATCCCAGCACCATACGCGCGGCCAGGTTCTCCCTGGAACATCTCAGCCACGCAAGCGCACCTCATTGAGCAGCGCGGTGACAAAGTCGATCAGCTGCACGAACAACACGTACAGGATGTAGCCGGTCAGCATCATCACCGCCATCGTAAAGAGGGTCAGCAGGACGTTGCGGATCGTCTCGCCAAAGGAATAGTTGTGAATCTCCTTGACCATCAGGAAGAGCATCAGGCCAACCCAGGCCCATATCAGGTTGAGGGAAAAGGTGTAGAGAAAGACCTCGTTGGTGCTCAAGAGATTGGAGACGAGGGCGAGCGGCAGGGCAAACAGGGCATACGGGAAGAGGGCGTAGGCGCTGCCGATGAACACGTGCCGCATGCGGCCCTCGCCGTCGCTGATGGTCGAGACCAGGTAGTTGGCCGCGTTCCAGAGCAAGATCAGCAGGAGGGTGTAGACCACCTCGTTCTCGGCCCGGATCTGGCCCGGGTTGGCGTACGGGTTGAAGACAAAGGCGGTCAGGTAGGGCGTCAGTACGCGCACGGCCACCACCCAGAGGTAGATGAAGAGGGCAAAGCCCAGGCGGCCCCGCCGCTGCGCCTTTGCTTTCGTCTTGATGTAGTAAAAGCTGTCGGCCGGCTTGCCGATGAAGCGGAACAGGAAGGTGAGATCGTCCACCACCTTCCGCCCGCGCAGCCAGGCCAGCCAGCGGCGCGCCGGATCGAACCAGCCGTAGCGCCGATCGAGGCGCTTGAGGATACTCTGCGCAGCAACGAGGCCGAGCAACACCAGGAGGCCGGTGGCCAGGTGGCGCTGCAGGATGACGTTGCGCAATTCCCAAAAGGCCTGGGAGTAGCCCTCGCGGTCCTCGGCATAGCGGTAGTTGCGCAGGGCCTGGGCGTAGTCGCCTTCCTTGAAGTAGGCGTCGGCGATGGCCTGGTAGGCCATGATGAACGAGCCGTTGTAGCGCAGCACCTGCTGGAAGTAGGGCCGCGCCTCGGTGTAAAAGCCCTCCACGTAGAGGCGCACGCCATCGTGGACCAGCTGAGCGAAACTCGTCTCCTGAAAGACCACGATGGCGTTCTTGTCCTTGTCCAGCACATAGATCCGGTCTTGATGGCGTTCGATGGCCGTGGGGTTGGCCAGCATCCCCAGCCGCTGCTCGCCCCGGTCCTTGGCGCCAAAGATAAAGAGCAGCATCCCTTTCAGGTCGAACTCAAAGATCCCGCCATCGGCATCCACCGCCGTCACCAGGCCGTTGGGGCTGACATGGAGGTCACGGAAGCTCGTCGAACCGACGATTTCGGGAAAGACGTTGCGCCCGGAGACGGTGAAGCGGCGGATGCTCCGCTCGTAGGCCGTGCCGGCCGTCACGGTACAGACCATGGCCTCGGCGTCGACGGTCACGTTGGAGGGCGAGGCGGCCTCGTTCTTGATGAATTGCGCCAGCTGCTCCGGCGTGAGGAAAAGGCGCTGCAGGATCATCTTCAGGGACATCGTGGCCGGGTTCGCGCCAAAGTAGCCGATGAAGCGGCCCTCTCGGGTCATCATCACCAGGCCGTCGGTCGAACCCTCGCTGACGACATAGAGGTTTTGGCGCGTGTCCACGGCGATTTTGCGCGGCCGAAACTCGTTCTTCTGGCCGAAGAGCGCTTCGTCCGGCCGGCCGAACTGGGTGATCAGCGCCCCGTCGCGGTCGAGGATGACGACGGTATTGCTTCCGGCGTCGGCGATGTACATCGTCCCTTCTTCGTCGACAAAGATGCCGCTGGGTCCCTGCAGGAGGTCTTCGCCGTAGGTTGCGGCCGGCTGCATGTCCAGGTCCAGGCGCAGGATGCGGTCGTTGTCCGTATCGGCGATGTAAATGTCCCCGGCAGGCGTGATGAACATGTCCTGGGCCCCCGACAGCGGCAGGGTCACCTCGGCGAGGGGGAGATAGGCGTCCTGCGTCGGATAGAGGGAGCCGCCCGGCCCCAGCGCCCAAGTCGTGTAGGGCGGCAGCGCGCTCGCCGGTGCGGCAAAGGCGAGGAAGGAGACCAGGAGCGCCACTGGAAGAAGGAGGCCGGCCGCGCGTTTCATCCCTTTAACCCCGAGTGCGACATCGTGCTCATGACCTGGCTCTGCAGGATGATGAACAAGAGCAGGTTGGGCACAAACATGATCAGCGCCGCCGCGGCGGCCATCCCCTGCCCGGCAACAAGGTTCGCCCCGGTGGTCGTGGACGAGAGCGTGCTGAGGTAAAAGGCAAAGGTCTTCAGGCCCTCGACATTGATGTACATGGCCGAAGTGTCGGCGTTGTTCCAGGTGGCCTGAAAGGTCAGGATCGCGATGGTGGCCAGGGCGGGCTTGACCATCGGCAGGACAATGCGCCAATAGATCTGCAAATCGCTGGCCCCGTCGATCTGTGCCGCTTCGATGACATCGTTGGGGATGCTGTCGATGAATTGCTTGAGCAGGAACAAGCCGACGGGCATCGCCAGCGCCGGGAGGACATGCACCAGGGCAGAGTTGATCAACCCCAGCCGGGCGATGATCAGGAACCGCGGGATGGCGACGGCGACCGGCACAAACATCAGCGCCACCGTGTTGACGGCGAACAGCGTCTGCTTGAGCTTGAAGCGCTTCTTCGAGAGGGCAAAGGCCGCCGTGCTGGAGACGATGAGAGAGGCCGCCATGGAAACGACGGTGACCATGATGCTGTTGAACAGGTAGCGGCTGACCGGCACATCGGAGGCCGAGAACAGGGTGAAGAGATCGGCAAAGTTCTTCCCGGTCGGGTTGACCACAAAGAAGCGCGGCGGGTAGGCAAAGAGCTCCTCGGGCGGCTTGAAGGCGTTGGAGACGATAAAGATGATCGGCACCAGCATAAAGGCCACGACCGGCGCCAGGATGATGTAGAACTGGATCTGGCTGGGGTGAAAGCCCGACGGGTTGATGCCGCTGTTGCGCAGGCTGTAGGATTTTCGGCGGGAACGTGACCTCATCGGTGGCCTACCTTATCGTACAGAAAATGCGGAACGCTGTTCTCATCCGCAAGAGCGCGCTGCAGCGCAAACGACAAACCCCCCGGGTCATCGGTCTTCTTCGCCGAACAGCCGGTTGGCCAGGCGGGAGAAGAACAGGACCATCAGGAGCAGCACGACCGAGATGGCCGCCGCGTAGCCCATCTCGTAACGCAAAAAGCCGTAATCCTCGATATGGTTGACCAGGAGTTGGCCGGCGTACTGGGGAGTGGGGTTGGCCCCCGAGAGGGCTACGCCGATCGACCCGGCCTGAAAGGTGCCGACGATGGCCATCACCGCCCCGAAGAGCATCTGCGGCTTCATCGAGGGAATCGTGATGTAAAAGATCTGCTGCCAACGGTTGCTCAACCCGTCGACCGCGGCGGCCTCGTAGAGCTCCGGGTTGACTTCCAGGATGCCAGCCAGCATGGCCAGGAAACCCACCCCCATGCTGCTCCAGAGCGTGACCACAATCATGATCGGCATCAGGTGTTGGGGCGATTGCAGCCACTGCACCGGGTCCTGGATGATGCCCAGGTCGAGCAAGAGGCTGTTCAGGTATCCGCTCTGGTCGCTGCTGAACAGGGTCTTCCAGACGACCGCCATGGTCACCGCGGAGGTCATCGAGGGCGAGTAGAGGATCAGCGCCAGCAGGGTGCGGGGGATGCGCGGCAGCTGCGCCAGCATCCAGGCCAGCAGGAACGCGAGCATGTACCCGCCCGGCCCGACGAGCACGGCGAACTCGATGGTGTTGGGCAGGACATACTTCATAAAGACGTCGTCCTGCGTCAGCAGGTTGATATAGTTGCGCAAGCCGATGGGCCTGGGGGCCTGGATGGTATCGAAATAGGTGAACGAGAGCAAAAAGGCCACCACGACCGGAATGGCGATAAAGACGATGAACAGGACGGCGTACGAAGAGAGGAAAGCGTAGGCGCTTCCTTCCTTGCGCAACCATCGCCGAAACGAGACTCTCATCGTCATCTTCCCGCCCCCTCGACCCACTGACGAACCGTCTCGATGGAGGGGATGCGGATCTCTTGTACGAGCACACCGTCGCGGACGTAATCGAGGTCCTCCATCTTGCGCGCCATCTCCCGATTGGTGATCAGAATGGCGTTGTCGATCGCCACGCGCGGGTTGATGCCGTCAAAGACGATCTGGTTCCAGGCGTTGCTCAACGACCGTTCCAGCATGTAGGTGCCGGGCAGCTTGACCGGCTCCCGCAGCCACTCCCACTGCGCCAGGATGACGTCCTTGTGCTCCTCTGGGATGGGCAGGTAGCGGAAGGCTTCCACATTGGCGGTGTACCACAAGTATTCCGGCCCATAGTACATGATGAGCTGCCGCTCGAACGCCACCTGCGTCTCGGTGGACATCCACCACTTGAGGAACTCCCAGGAGTCCCGCGGCTTGGCGGTATCTGCCAGGATGATGCAGACCTGCGCCGAACCTGTGGCATAGCGGTTCTGCGTCCCGTCGGGGAGGAGCGTGGCCGGATAGAGGTCAATGCCCCACAGCCCTTCGATCTCGGGCGCGGCAGTGCGCAGCTTGATGTACGCCTCCACGTTAGAGATCCCCACCGGCAGGTTCCCGTTGCGAAAGCTGTCGTAAAAGCTGACCGCCGTGAGCGGCATCCCATACACGGTGAATTGCTCGGCCATGAACTTGATGGCGGTGATGGATTCGTCGCTGCCCAGGCCGGTCCTCAGCCCGTCGGGGCTGTACAGCTCGCCGCCCAGGTTCCAGATGTACGGGGCGGTGATGAGATACCCCTTGAGACCGCTGCCCGTCGAGAGCGGTGTGTAATAGTTCATCCCGTAGCGCTGCAGATCGGGCAGCATGGCGATGACTTCATCCCAGGTATGCGGCACGGCCAGCTGGAGCGAATCCAGGATGTCCCGGCGGTAAAAGGTCACCCAAAAGTCCTGCGTCTCCGGGACCGCATACACCGAGTCGTTGATGATATAGCCCAGGAGCGAGCCGGGCGAGTAGATGCGGATAAAGGAGTCAAAGTCCTCAAAGGAGCGCAAATCGTACAGGGCGTCGCGTAGCGCCAGCTCGTAGGGAATGCCCGTGCTGAGGCCCAGGACCACGTCCGGTTCGATGTCCGCGGCAATCGCCAGGGCCAGCTTGGACTCGTCGGGCATGAGGGAGTACTGCACGCGGATGCCGGTCTGCGGCGTGAAGGACAGGTCGGCCATCTGCTGCATCAGGGCCACGTACTGCCGGGGACGGTTGACCCAAACCTGGATCTCGCCCTGGCTCGCGCTGACGGGTTGATAAGGGGTGCGCTCGAACGAATGGAGAAAGCGCTTGAGTCCCTCCCAGAACGATGCCCAGGCCGAGACATGCGGCTCGGACGGCGTGATATCCGGCGAGTGCAGGTAGATTTTGTCGAGGGCGAGCGGCTGTTTCTGGAGGGCAGCCATCACGCTCCCCAGCAGTTGCGCCGCCGACTGCGGCCCCTCCGAGAGGCGGTTCATGCGCACCGGGATCTTGTTGGGGTCGTCGTGCAGCAGGAGGATGTTGTCCAGGGCTATCTGGTAGTTCATAATCTCCTGCGAGCTCAACCCGCCGTTGATGGCCTGCAGGGCGGCTTTGTCGGCATCCAGTTTCGCGGCGATGTCTGCCAGCCGCTCGTCGATGTTGGGAATGTACTCGGTGATCTCCCATTCGCGATAGCGATCCACCTGGTTCCCCGTCAGGTGCCTGATCTCGAGCGAGAGAGCATTGATATCCAGGATGGATTGGCGGATGTTTTCGATGGCGGCATCGTAGGGAGAGGTGGTAGCCTCCAGGCCCAGGATGTTGGCCCCGCGCTGCAAGTACACGCGATAGGGCAGGGTGACGTTCGTCCACTCGGTGGCGTAGCAGAACGGCACGCTGTTCAGTTCGTCAAAGGGCACGGCCCCGTTGACCGTGATGCGGCGGAAGACGACCAAGTTGTTGCGCGTACTCTGCTGGGCGCGCAGGGTGATCAGGTACATCCCATCCTGCGGCACCTCCACCTCGTAGTGGAGGGAGCTCCCGCTGAGTTGCCAGCTCTCCCCGCCGATGGTGTTCAGCAGCAACCGGTAGGTGTCATAGGGCGTGACGTCCAGGCTGCGGCTGTTGAGAGGGCGGATGGAGACGTCATTCTTGTAGCTCGGCCACTCGGCCTCGATTTCGATCAGCACCCCCGAGGAATCCGGGGCAGGTGCCTGGGCCAGATAGTGGCTGTAAGACGGGTCGGGCGAGAACGGCCGGAGATAGATGCTGCCCAACAGGACGGTCTCGCGGGTCAGGGAAAACTCGAAGGCATGCGCACCCGGCGAGAGATGGATGGCCAGCGGGTACTTTTGGCTCAGGTTGACGTCCCGCAGGTAGACCTGCGCCCAGCGCGCCAGGCGCACCGGCGGGATGAGCGTCTCGTTGCCATAGTGGTCGAGGGGGAACTCGCCGGCCGAGTTGCGGTAGTACACCGGGAAGACGATGCGCCGGGCATCCTCAACCGGCAGGGTACCGTCCACCAGGAGTTGCCCCTCGGGCGCGGTGACGAGCACCTCCTCCGGCGCGACGACATCAAAGGCGACGGTATAGTCCCCTTCTGCCTCGATCGAGACGGAGAAGCGGGCCCGGTCCCCCCGCTCCAGCCGGACCGCGGGCTTGCCGTACTGGCGCACCAGATCATGGTCGGCCAGCGGCAGGCCAAAGGCATCGGCGCGGATTTCAATGGGCCGGCCTTGCAGCACGGCCGTGAACGGCGCCCTGGCAGGGACAACGGGTGGTTCAACTGCTCGCGCCGGCGCCGGCCCTGCCAGGGAGAGTCCCAGGAGCAGGACGACTGTCCAGGAGATGGCCAGGAAACGGGCAGGTGACGTCTTCATCTGCGTCCTGATTCTGCTCTGTTTGTGCAGAATGCGCCATGTCAAGGATTTCAGGCCAGGAAGAAACCCGGTTTCTACTGCGCTTGGACATTTGCCCGTGATGTAAGCAGTGCTCGTGATCCGCTTGGTTCCACCGGCCCCCCAAGGCTAGAAGAAACCGGGTTTCTATCGCCGCCTGAACAGCTACAAAGGCCAGACGACTCCCGGCCCTTGCTGCCCTTACGGATTCAGTTCCGCACGGGCCTCATCGATCAGGCGGTTGGCGAATTCCTCCAACTGGGCCGCATAGTCCTCGTACTTGTACTTGCCGTCGTTGGCAAAGTTGAACATGTACCACATGTTCACGTCCTTGTCCTCGCCGATGTCAATGCCGGGCTTGCCTTCCCAGCGCGCGGCGACGTAGCCGGGCACGATCTTGGCCAGCGATTCGAGCAGGCTGCCGTCCAGGTTCTCAAAGGCCTGGCGCAGGCCGGGCTTGTCGCCCACGAAGGACAGGTACAGGTCGATCGTATCGGCGTCTACGTAGACCGGCATGCGGGTCGGCACTTGATCGACCGCACGGGCAATCTCGGCCTCGGCCAGGTAGCCCTCGCGCGAGAAGGTCATCCACTTGGCAAACTTGAAGGCCTCTTCCAGGTCGACCGCGGTCTTGGAGACGACGATAAAGTCACCCACCAGGGCCTGGTTGCCGCCGGGGATGCCCAGGAAATCCCATTCGAAGGTTGCCTGCGTCGCAATGCCGGTCACCGCCCACCCGCCATCCCAACGGACGCCGCATTCCTGGTTCAGGAACAGCTCCCACGGCCCCTGCGACTTGAAGTTGGCCTTCTGCTCGTCCGTCAGGCCCTGCCAGGTGTGCGCTTTCAGCTCGCCCGCCTCGGCGACGCCGGCCTTGAAGGCATCCGAGTTATAGTTCATGTGCTCGCCGTCGAAACCGAACCACTTTAGGTTGGCATCCTGCGTGCTCGGATACCAGCCCAAGATGAACTCCATCTCGTCGAGACCCAGGCGGCCTTTCTGGACGTCGGTCAGCGACATGGCCGCATCGGTAAAGTCCTCCACCGAGGTGCCATAGGTGGGCGCATCCAGGTTGCTGGCCTCAAAGAGATCCAGGTTGACGAAATAGCCCATGATGAACTGGGCCGCCGGCAGCGCCAGGACCTTGCCGCTGTAGGTGACGGCGTCGCGCAGCACCTCCGGTACCTGCTGCCAGTCCGCGTCGCTGCCCACCATCGCGGTCAGGTCGGCCAGCCAGCCGTTCTTGACGTAGAGCGGGGTCTTGTCCGCCATAAAGACGTCCGGCAGCTCGCCTTTGGCCGCCAGGGCGGTGAGCTTGTCATCCCAGGACTCCTCGCCGGACATGTCCACGAACTCGATGGTCACATGGGGATTCAGCTCCACGTACTTGTTGGCCAGTTGGCGCTGGACATTGTTCTCTTCTTCCGTGCCCAGGTTCCAGTTGGCGTAACGCAGGGTCACGGGCTCGGGAACCGGGGTGGGTGGAACCGCGGTGGGGGGAACCGCGGTCGCCGCTGGCTTCGCAGTGGCAGCAGGAACGGGGGTAGAGGTAGGGCCGCATCCGGCCAGGACGCCGATCAACATGGCCACGATCATGACAAAGTAGAGTATCTTGCGCGCTTCCATCTGTGTCCTCCTGGTTACTTGTCGCCAAAGGTCCGGCTTGCAGGTAGCGAAAGTGATTCGGATTCTCTCGGTTCACCTCCTTGCCTTGCCCGCCTCGATCATCCCATCTGTACCTCGACCAGATGGGTCCGGCCATCCGAAAAGGCGGGGATGAGCTGTCCCTCGAGCGCCTCTCCGTCCACCTGGAGTGAGCGCACACCACGATTGACGCGACGCGGATTCCTGACCTCGATATGGTACACGGCATTGCGGAACTTGCGCCGGACGGTGAAACCCTCCCACCCGGCCGGGATGGACGGGTCCACAAGCAGACCGTCCTCCTGCGGGCGGATGCCCAGGATCCAGTGCGTTGCCACGCGGTGCAACCACTGGGCCGAGCCGGTGTACCAGGTCCAGCCCCCACGGCCGTAGTAGTCGGAGAGCGGTCCGTCCACGTTGCCGGGGGTGACGTAAGGTTCGGCCTTGTACACGTCGATATCCCGGCTCCGGTTGGGCGGGCAGATGCGCCGGTAGGCCTCATAGGCCAGCTCCGGCTGCCCGATCAGGGTATAGGCCCACACCGACCAGGTGGCGGCATGGGTGTAGACACCGCCGTTCTCGCGCAGCCCCGGCGCGTAGCGGGTCACGTAACCGATATCGGGGCGGGGGCGGGTAAAGGCCGGGGTATTGAGCAGCGTGCCATGGTCCTTGAGCAGATACTCGGTCACCGCCTGCATCGCCCGTTGCGCTTTCTCTTCGTCCGCCGCCCCACTGATGACCGCCCAGATGTTGGGCATCAAAAAGATGCGGCCCTCCTCGTTCTCCTGCGAGCCGAGCAAGAGGCCCTCGTCGGTGGTGGCCTGGAGGTACCACCCGCCATCCCACCCGTGACGGTCCAGCGCCCCCTTCAGGCCGGCACAGACGCTTGCGCACCTGGCGGCAAAGCGCGCGTCGCCGCGCCGACGCGCCAGGGGGATAAACTCCCGCAGGACGTAGTGGAGGAATTCGGCCATCCAAAAGCTCTCGCCCTTGAGCAGCGTGCCGACGGCGTTCAGGCCGTCATTCCAGTCGTGGTCGCCCATCAGGGGAACGCCGCGCGGCGAGAAGCGCGAGAAAACGCGCTCGATGGCGCGTTTGCAGTGGTGATAGAGGTCCTCGGCCGGCCCGTTCAAGTAGGGTACCGGCTCGTCGAGCAAGCTGTAGTCCGCGGTCTCCTTCAGGTAGGATGCCAGCACAAAAGGCAGCCAGAGCAGGTCGTCCGAGCAGTTGGTGCGCGGCCCGCCGCCGCGAACCGTGAACCACCAGTGGAGCACGTCCCCCTCGACGAACTGCTGCGCGGCATGGAGGAGCAGCTGCTGGCGGGCATATTCCGGCTCGCCGGCCAAAAAGACCTGGCAATCCTGCAGCTGATCGCGGAAGCCGTAGCCCGCCGATACCTGATAGAACGCCGACTTGCCCCACAGGCGGCAGGAGATGGCCTGGTATTTGAGCCAGTAGTTTGTCATGAGGTTGAGCGCCTCGTCGGGCGTCTCCACGTGCTCCTGGTCCACGAAGCGCGACCAGAGGGCGTGCACCTCCTGGAGGGCTGACGCGCTCTTCTCGGGAGCGGTATAGCGGGTGATGAGCTCGCGCGGGTCTTCCCGGTCGTTCTCCGCCGCTCCCAGGGTGAAAACGACCGTCCTGCTCTCCCCGGGCTGCAGGCAGACCTCGACCTGCAGCGCGGCAATGGCATCGCCGAAGCGCCCGCTCCGCCCGGCCAGGCGCTCCAGGCGCATGGCCCGGGGATGCTCCTCGCTCTCGTAGAGGCCGATGAAGCTCTCCTTGTCGCAGTCGAACGACTTGAGCGGCTCGCTGACGGCCATAAAGGCCGTGTAGGGCCAATCCACGTTGTTGTGGCGGCCTTGGTCATCGGGAAAGCCCCAGAGGTACTTGCGGGCAAAGAGGGCACTCCCTTCGCCCTCCGCCCAGGTTTCGATGAACAGCTTGTGGAACTCGCGATGCTCATCCGGGGCAAAGCCGAGCAGCCACTCGGCGTAGGACGTGACGTCCAGGTGGCGGGGTGTCGCGCCCGTGTTGGTCAGCCGCAGCTCCATGATCTCCACGGGGTCCTGCGCGGTGACAAAGACGGCCAATTCGCTGCGGATGCCGTCGATCTCCTGCTCGAAGCGGGTGTAGCCCAGGCCGTGCACCACGCGATATCGGTCGTATGGGTGCATCACCGGCTTGTAGGCGGCCGACCAATACGCCATGGTCTGCAGGTCGCGGATGTAGAGGTACTTGCCCCAGTTGTCCTTGACCAGATCCTGGAACGAGCGCGTGATGCGGTTCTGCCCGGCGTTACCCCGCCAGCTGTAGCCCGACCCGGTCTGAGACACCATCATCGCATAGTCGCCGTTGCTGATGACGTTGCCCCAGGGGCGCGGGGTCAAAGGAGTGGAGATGATATACTCCCTGCCATCCTCAGAGAAACAGCCGTAGGCACACCGGAAGTCTGGGTCCATACTGATCCTCAGGATTTGGTCGCGAGAGCGAGGTGATAGGTGAAACGTTTTACTTATCCATAATACCATGCCCTGAGGGGTTTGTCAAGTCCCTGTTGACGCAACTGCTGGCTCCGACCGACATCCCGCCGGCATTCTCCTCAAAGCCGAGGAAATCAGCGCCATAGGCGATGTGGGGGTAGCCGGAAGCGTTCGGGGCGCGGGAGCAGCCTTCCAGGGCCCAGAACTGGCGGGGAGTAAGGATTATCTCATGATTTGCCGGCCCATTCAATTGACCGGAGCGCAAGGGATAAGCCCGCCGCCACGGTACCTCTCCCCCCGAAAGTCCCGTGTCGGCAGCAATCCCCTACCGCACCGGCGTGACGCAGCCCCGGCACAGCAGCGGCAGGTAAACGAAACAGCCCCACTCACCCCAGGCATACTTGATATCGCCAGCCGTATCGTCGTAGTAGGCAATGTGCGGCCGGCCGGCCGCGTCCACGGCCAGGGAGGCAAACGCGCCCACGTCATCCACGTGGTCCACCGTCTCCGTCCGCCAGACGGCACCATCGTAGTGCGCGTAACGCAGGTCCCAGTCGCCGAACTGGCGGTAGGCGATGTGGATCTGCCCGCCGGCGTCGACGGCCAGGGAGGTGTCCACCCCAACCCACCCCGCCGCATCGACGGTTTCGATTTGCCAAGTGCTGCCATCATGGAAAGCGTACTTCAGATCCCAGTCGGGGTCGCCGCTGTGGTAGCTGATGTGCGGCCGGCCAAGCGGGTCGATGGCGATGGAGGTATACTGGCCCACATCCCCACTGTGATCGACCGTCGAAAGCTGCCAGCCGCTCCCATCATGGTAAGCGTACTTGAGGTCCTTGTTGCTGTCGTCATAGTAGGCGATGTGGGGCCGGCCGGCCGCGTCCAGCGCCAGGGAGCTGTAGCGGCCCACCTCGGCGGGGCCGTCGACGGTCTCGATGTCCCATGTCGTGCCGTTGTAGTGCGCATACTTGAGATCCCAGTCCGGAGAAAAGGCGCAGTAGCTGATGTGCGGGAGGTCGCTGCCGTCCAGGGCCAAGGAGGTGAACCCGCCGACGTTGCCGGCGCTGTCGACGGTCTCACTGTTCCAGGTCGTGCCATCATGGTAGGCGTACTTCAGGTCATTGGTGCTCCAATCGCGGTAGGAGACGTGCGGCCGAGCCTGTCCTTCGGACAGGTTGCTATCGAGCGCCAGCGAGTTCCAGTAGCCGACGTCCCCACTGCCGTCCACGGTGCTAAAGGACCAGGCCATGCCATCATAGTGAGCGTACTGCAGGGCGCCGTCGTAGTAGGTGATGTGCGGCTGACCGGCGGCATCGAGGGCCAGCGAGGCCCCACCCCAGGCAGCGTCGTCCAGCGCCTCAATATGCCAGGCCAGCGCATCGGCAGCGGCCGCTGGGTCGGGCCGGTCCGGCCCCGGCGCCACTGCGTTGATACCGCCGGCCGAGACGGCGGCCAAAGCAGCGACCAGGAGAATCGTGACCAGCTTGTCTGCGTTCATCGTGCCCTCTCCTTTGTCCACGGCGGCTCCTATCTTGACCTGCTGTCCAACCCCACGGAAGCAAAAAAGACGTCAGGTGCGCGATACGTGTGGTCAAGCGGGGAGCGATCCCGCCAAACCCCGCTTATCATACCATACGGCTTGCTGTCCCGTCAAATGCGCTTATGGTCGGATCGGGGGGGCGTCAGCCGAACAGATTTGACGGGGGCCGCGGCGTCGTGGTACAATGCGCACACAGGACGGCATAGGCGAAAGGAACCGCCGGCCCGCCCGACCATCAGACTGCCAGGAGGGAACCGACGATGATCGACCACCCCCGCCTGCTGATCGTGGACGACGAACCCGAGATCCGCGACGTCCTCGCGCCCTTTTTCGAGCGCGCCGGCTACGCCGTGGCCCTCGCCACCAGCGGTACTGAAGCCCTGGCCAAAACGGAACAGTTCGCCCCCCACGTCATCGTCCTCGACGTACTCCTGCCCGGCATGACCGGCCGCGAGGTCCTCCGCCACCTGCGCCGGAGAAACGAAGAGGTCCGGGTGATCATGCTCAGCAAGGTCGGCGACGCCATCGAGCGGGGCGTGGCCATCCAGGAAGGCGCCGACGACTATGTCAACAAGCCCGTCGATCTCTTTGAGCTCAAGGCCCGCGTCGAGGGCCTTCTGCGGCGCATGGGGCGCAACGAACCGTCGCTGGGCAAGGCGGCGCGGCTGCGCAGTGGCGCTCTCCTCCTGGACCGCCGGGCCAACCGGGCTTACCTGGACGGCGGACCTCTGGATCTGGGCCCCAAGTCGTTCGCCGTCCTCGAGTACCTGATGTCCCACCCTGACGAGTTGATTACCCGCGAACGCCTCCTCAACACGATCTGGGGCTATTCCGACGAGTTCAGCACCCGCTCGGTGGACAACTCGATCTGGGAGGTGCGGCACGCCCTGCTGGACAATGCCCGCACGCCCCGCTACGTCAAGACCGTCTCCGGGCAGGGGTATCGCTTCGTCGGCGAGGTCGAGGCGCTGCCGTAGCGGGGCCCATTGGGAGCCTCTCGGCCGGCCTCCACATCCCCCTGCCGGGGGCCTGCCCTACAAGCGTTGACTTAACGCCGGGCGCCTACCGCGCGCTGGTTGAAACCGGCCTTCCGAAGGGCGCTGCGCGCCGGCCGCCCGCCTGCGCGGGCGGAAAACCGCCGGGATATACGGCGTCGGCGTAGGCCGACGCCCGGCCGCAGGCCCCCGGTAGGCCGACTTATGAAGTTTAACAAAATAACACGGGGATTGAGGGTAGGCAAGCGGTCCCTGAGCGGAGCCGCTCGGAGCGAAGCGTAGAGCGGC
>JAFGEI010000088.1 GCA_016931695.1 Anaerolineae bacterium
CTTTTCAAAAAACGGCGGGAGATTTGGGGGTTCGCGGGCGGCGAAGCCGCCCGCGAACCCCCAACCCCCAATTTATTGAGAAGATACGTGCCAAGTACGAATTGCCTCGAGGGGGAATTATACCTCAATTCAAGGCCTGAGGAAAGTACAAGTGCGCCAGCCTACTTGACGTCCGGCTCGAGAAAGGGCATAATGGCTTCCATGAAGCTCGTCATCGTCGAATCGCCGACCAAGGCCCGGGCGCTGCGCGGCTTTTTGGGCTGCGGCTACCGCGTCGTCGCCTCGATGGGCCACATCCGCGACCTGCCCCCAAAACAGCTTGGGGTTGACGTGGAGCACGATTTTCGCCCCACCTACCATCAGCGCAAGGGAGCGCGCCAGGTAATCCAGCGGCTGCGGGAGGCCGCTGAACAGGCCGAGGCGATCTATATCGCTGTCGACCCGGACCGGGAGGGAGAGGCGATCGGCTGGCACGTTACCCAGGTGCTGCGCAAGGAGCTCAAGGGCAAGCCCGTGCTGCGGGCCACCTTCCACGAGATCACTGCCCCCGCAGTTCAGGCGGCCCTGGCCCAGCCGGGCCAGCTGGACCTGGACCTGGTGAACGCCCAGCAGGCGCGGCGTGTCCTGGACCGGCTGGTGGGCTATCAGGTCAGTCCGGTGCTGTGGAGAGCGATCCGCGGCCACAAGGGGCTCTCTGCCGGCCGGGTGCAGACCGTCGCCCTGCGTCTGATCGTCGAGCGGGAGCGGGAGATCGCGGCTTTTGTGCCCCAGGAGTATTGGACGCTGGACGCCGAGTTCTCCAAGGTCGATGACGCGCGCCGCTTTCGCGCCCGGCTGGTGCGCGTCGGCAAAAAGAAACCAGACTTGAAGACCGAGGCGGATGCCCAGGCCGTTGTCGCGGCGCTGGCGGGCGCCGACTATCGCGTGCTCAAGGTCGGGCAGCGGCAGCGCTCCCGCCGGCCCTATCCCCCCTACACGACCAGCACCCTGCAGCAGGACGGCGCCAACCGCCTGAACTGGAGCGCCGAAAAGACGATGCGTGTTGCCCAGCAGCTCTACGAGGGCGTCGATCTGCCTGGTGAGGGAACCGTCGGCCTGATCACCTACATGCGCACCGATTCGACCCACGTCTCCGAGCTGGCCCAGCAGGAAGCGCGGGAGGTCGTCGCCCGCTTCTGGGGCGATGAATACCTGCCCGACAAACCGCCCCAGTACAAGACCAAAGCCAAGGTCGCCCAGGAAGCCCACGAGGCGATCCGCCCCACGTCGTCCCAGCGCACACCCCGCGCGCTGCGCGAGCACCTGACTCCCGACCAGGCCCGGCTCTACGAGTTGATCTGGCGCCGCTTTATTGCCGCGCAGATGAAACCGGCGCTCTACAATGTGACCACTGTCGACGTCGCCTCCGCCCGGGATGGCCAGGACCTGCCCTATCTCTTCCGGGCTACGGGGCGAGAGCTGCTTTTCCCCGGCTTTCTCGCCGCCTACGAGATCGCCGAGCAGGAATCGGAAGAAGACGCTGCCGACCAGGCCCTTCCGCCCCTGGTCGGCGGCGAACCGCTGCTGCTGCACGGCCTTTTTCCTGAACAGCACTTTACCAAGCCGCCGCCCCGCTTTACCGAGGCCAGCCTGGTCAAGGAGCTGGAGAAACTGGGCATCGGGCGGCCCAGCACCTACGCCGGGATCATCCGTACCCTCGTTAAGCGGACGTACGTGGAACGGCAGAACAAGTCGCTCCGGGCGACCGGGCTCGGTTTCATAGTCTGTGACTTTTTGCTGCAGCAGTTTCCCGGCCTCTTTGCGGTGGGCTTTACCGCCGGGATGGAAGAGGACCTGGACCGCATCGCCCGGGGTGAGCGGGGGTGGGTGGAAGTACTGGCGGCTTTTTACCCCCCTTTCGCCGCAACGTTGGAGAAGGCACAGGGCATTGCACAAACGGCGGTGCTTACTGTCCCCCGGGAGGGAGGAGCGGCGGATTCGCCGGGGGAGCGGTGCCCCGAGTGCGGCGGAGCAGTCACGGTACGGAAGGGCAAGTACGGTCCATTCCGCGGCTGCAGCAACTTTCCCCGCTGCAAATGGACTGCGCCGCTGGCGGTCAGTACGTGCCCCAAATGCGGTGCCGACCTGGTGGAGCGGCGGGGGAAACAGGGTGTGTTCTGGGGCTGCATCCGCTATCCCGACTGCAGGACCCGGTTGAAACCAAATTACGATAAGGAGACAGGGTGACACCAGGGGACAAGAAAGATTTCAGGCCTTGGGCACAATGGAAATGACGAGACCGAGATATTGGATCATACTCACAGTAGCCATTACCGGCATTGTCCTGGTATTGATGCTGTCCTATCTATTGAACGGCAAGCCTACTGCTGCAGCCCCTCCTACCTCTTCCCAACAGACCGCACTGCTGCCAGGCGAGATCATCACTGTCTGCCAGAGCGGCGGCTGCGATTACAGCGCCGTCCAGTCCGCCGTCGATGCCGCCTTGCCGGGTGCGGTAATCAAGGTCGCCGCCGGCGTCTACACCGATATTCACGTGCGCATCGGACCGGTCGGCCCGCTCACCCAATCGGTTTACCTCGGCAAGAGCCTCACCATCCGCGGCGGGTATACCACCACGAACGGCTTTGCCGGCCCACCGGACCCTGTTGCCTACCCAACCATTCTTGATGCCCGGGGGCAAGGGCGCGTGCTCCTCATCGTCGGACCGGTCAGCCCGACCATCGAGGCGCTGTACATCACCGGCGGCGATGCCACCGGGGTCGGCGGCCTGTGGGGAGAGCAATATGGCGGCGGGGTCTATGCCTTTGACGCCGCGCTGACGATCAGCCGCTGCGCAATTGTGGGCAATGCCGGCGACAACGGCGGCGGATTGTATACGTATAACTCTGCCCTGACCTTGACGTACAGCACAGTCGCCTCCAACAGCGCACAGTACCTGGGTGGAGGGGGATTCCTGGGCGGCGGTGCGGCCATTCTGGCCGGGAATTTTGTCGACCACAACGCCGCGGGCACCGGCGGGGGGCTCTACCTGGCGAACGACGTGGCGACGCTGACGCTCAACGTCGTTTCCGCCAACGCCGCCCAGGACGAATGTGGCGGGCTCATGGTCGAGGTCTATGGCGGCCGGGCCGCGCTGCTGGCCAATACGATCGGCGGCAACCACGCCGGGTGGCGCGGCGGGGGAATCTGCTTTGGAGAGGCGGTCGCCAGACCGGGCGGCGAAGGGGCCGCAATCGCCCTGAGTGGCAACCAGATCGTCGGCAACGACGCCGGCACCGATGGCGGTGGGGCCTTTCTCAGTGGGGACGGCGGCACTCCCGACTTGAGCGGCAATTCCATCCTCTCCAACACCGCCGGCCGCGACGGCGGCGGGATCTACCTGGATTGGAGCAGCGAGCACACCCTTCTGGCGGACAACACGATTGCTCACAACGTCGCGTATGGCGACGGCGGGGGGCTCTACCTGGGCAGCGGCGACGTTGTCGTGCGGGACAATCTCATTCAGGATAACTGGGCGGCGGGGAATGGCGGCGGAGGTTGTGGCAGCGGCTTTGTAGAGGGCAACGTGATCCTCGCCAATAGCGCGGGCGGCGGCGGCGGGCTCTACCTGCACGACGCCGTGCTGGTCAACAACTGGATCGCCGCCAACCACGCTGACGATGGGAGCGGCGGCCTTTACATTGCCGGCGGCGTCTCCCACTTGCTGCACACCACCATCGCCCTGAACGGGGAGGGCGGCGTCTGGGTTGCCGGCGGCGCGGCGATTTCCGGCGCGGTGCGGTTGACCAATACCGTCCTGGTCAGTCACAATGTCGGCATCACCGTTGCGCCGGGCAGTGCGGCGAGCCTGGAAGGGACACTGTGGGGCAATGGGACTGATTGGGGAGGGGGGGGCAGCATCGTCACCGGGACGGTCAACTGCTGGGGTCCACCGGGCTTTTCCGCCCCGGTTGCAGGCGACTACCACCTGCGCCGCGGCAGTGCGGCGATTGACGTCGGCGTCACGACGTGGGTGACCCTCGACATCGACGGCGAAGGCCGGCCCGCGGGCAGCGGTCCCGACCTCGGCGCGGATGAGTGTTGGACTTGTCCGGCAAGATGGTTCTTGCACTTGCCGGTTATAATGGTGGATTAGGAGCCCACAGGCTGGGCGGTAGAACTATAACCGTGGCGCAATTGTAGGGCGGGTTTCTTACCCGCCATGGGGGCAGGTATGAGAACCTGCCCTACGGATGGGG
Organism: Anaerolineae bacterium; assembly: GCA_016931695.1. Taxonomy (GTDB): domain Bacteria; phylum Chloroflexota; class Anaerolineae; order B4-G1; family DUEL01; genus JAFGEI01. The sequence goes on from JAFGEI010000088.1 coordinate 4,239, forward strand.
GGGGCGCCGCCAGCATGCTGGGCCCCTAATCCGATATGCGATCTTTTTTGTGGAGGGAAACATGAACAATAATCTGATTCAAACCATTTTCGCGCGGCGCAGCATCCGCAAGTACACAGATAAAGCTGTTGGAGAGGACGAGATTCGCACGCTGCTGGAGGCGGCGATGGCGGCGCCATCGGCGTCGAATCGCAAGCCATGGCACTTTGTGGTGGTGACGCGGCGGGAGACGCTGGATGCTCTTGCCGAGCGGCACCCCTATGCCAAGATGCTGTTCCAGGCCCCGCTCTGCATCGCCGTCTGCGGCGATCCGGGCATCTCGGAGCACTCCTGGGTCCAGGACTGTTCCGCGGCGACGGAAAACCTGCTCCTGGCGGTGACTGCCCTGGGCCTGGGTGCGGTCTGGCTGGGCGTGTACCCCCAACAAGAGCGCGTCGCTGCTGTGCGGGAGGTACTGGGCATCCCGGGATCGATGATCCCGCTCAATCTACTTGCCATCGGTCACCCCGCGGAGGAGAAAGCAGCACGGACTCAGTATGACGAAACGCGCGTCCGGTGGGAATGCTGGTGAGCTGATCGATCGAGAGCGGCCGCTTAAATGCTATAGCTGTTGCGGCAGCGTCAGCAGCACCCGAGTATAGGCCCCGGCTGCACTTTCCACTGCCAGCGTTCCCCCGACGACGGCCATCATCGTGCTGTGCAGCGCCAATCCATGGCCCGTGCCAGCAGCGGTCGCCGCTGACGGGCTGAAGCCGACGCCATCGTCCTCGACGACGACCTGCAGTTCCTCCCGCCACTGGATGCCGATGGAGAGCGAGAGCGGGCGCGAGCGCTCTTGCCCGCGGCCGTGGCGGGCGGCGTTGCGGATCGCCTCGCGGGCGGCGTAAAAGAGAACCTCGGCCGTGAGGGGCGGGATGGCCCGCGCCCGCCGCTTTGCCTCTGGTTCCACCGCCCACGTCACCTGATCGAAGGCGCCGGCCCATTCTTCCTGCACCAGTTGTACCAGCGCGTCGGCCAGCCCCAGGCGCACCACTTCCGGCGCCGTCACGGTTGGCATGTCGCGCAGCAGGTTGGACACCTGGTGGTGGACGTCCGACATGAGGGCGATGGCGTCGTTGGGCTCGCCGCTGCTCAGGGTCAGCATCGCTGCGTGAAGCTGGGGCAGCACGTCGTCGTGCAGCAGGCGGCGCGTCCGCTGATCGACCACCTGGCTCTCGGCCAGGCGTTGACGCTGCAGGGCCATCAACCGCCGCGCCATCTCGGCGCTGGCCTGCATGTCGATGATCCGCTCCCCGCTGGAGCGAGCGACCTCGATTTCTTCCTGGGTGTACAATCCCCCGCCCTGTTTCTGCCCCAGCAGCAGGAGGCCGACCAGCCCCCGCGCCCCCCACAGCGGCACCGCCCACGTCGCACCGTTACAACGTTGTGGATCGACGGCGAGGCAGATTGTCTGCGGCGAATCGAAGCGGGCTGCGATTTCGACCAGGGAGCCCGGCGGCGACGGGCCGTCGGCAGGGTAAACCAGCGGCGGGCCGACGAGAGGGGCCAATGGCCCCAGGGCGACCAGGAAGGCCCGCTCCGCTTCCAGGATGTCGCCGCAGAGCGCCCGGAACGGTTCGTTGGCTTCAACGTCTAGTGCGTTCGAGGGGTCCAGCAGCCGCTCGTACAGCCGCTGGCTGGCGACAAAGGGGCGCAGGTGCTCGATGGAGCGGTCTCGCTCGACGTAGGAGCGCCAGCCAAAGAGAGCGTAAAAGACGACCAGCAGTGTCGTGCTCAGCAAGAGGCTGTAGATGGGGCGCAGTTGGATGGTCAGGCTCCATCCGACCACCGCGCCGTACCCTGCCGCCAGGATGACCGCGCTGCGCCATTGGCGCAAAAAGCCGCGCCGGGGCAGGATTTTGCCGGAAAAGACCTCGCCCGAGACCATAGCCTGACCCAGCATGAGGCCGGAGAGGGCAATCAGCCCTGCGATCGCCAGGTCGAACCCGGCGACCGTGAGCGCCATTTCGGCGTAGAGGGCATAGACTGCCCGCTGGCGGGCATTGAGCACGATCCAAAACATCACCCAGGCCACCAGCAGGCCGACCAGCAGCAGGGCAATTGTCGCTGCCACCAGCCAGGGGCGGGCGCGCCGGCGCGCCAGGTCGACCATCAACTGCGCCGACTGCTCCGGTTGCCGCAGCGCGTCCAGCGAGAGGGCGATGCAGAGCAGGCAGTAGGCGGGGTAGACCAGGATCAAGAGAGGAACGTCCCCCAGCGACGGCGTGGCCGACAGGTCGAGCTGCGTCACCTGCCAGTAGGAGGGGAGAGGGTTGCCAAAGAACAGCAGCGCCACCGCCCCCAGGGCCAGCACCACGATCGCAAAAAACCAGACCCGCTGCCGGCGATACAGCGCGCCGCGATCCCAGAATCCGGTGTACCAGAGCATCACCACGTACCAGGCGAGGGGCGACATGACGACCGGCGCCCAGCCGACGTGCCACCAGAAATCCATTCCCAACGTCGCCGTGTGCAGGCCGTGGCCCAGAATCGCCGAGTGGCTGACAAAAAAAGCGCTGCCCATCAACATTCCACCGCCAGCCATCCACACGCCCCACGTGCGGCGCTCGGCGTTCAGCAGCACCATCAACCCCAGCCAGAGCAGGATGATCACGTTGAACAGCGAGACGGCCATGATCGCCCAGTCGAGCAGGAATTTTCCGCTCATGTCTCCTCGCAATACTCAGTCGGTTTCCCCCAGGGGGATCCATTCTCCCTGCGGGTCGATCACTCGCGGCGTTCCGTCCTCGTCCCACATGATGAGCTGCCGCCGCTGGTAGATGATGGCCGCCCGCGTGCGGGCGACTTTTTCGTCGGTCGCCGTTTCGTTGAGGCCCCACGCGGCATAGATCTGGCCGTTGGTGCGGCTGACCGCCCGCTTGTCGCAAAAGCCCAGCCGGGCGGCGATCTGCTCGTTGGTCAGGCCTCGAGCGACCAGCGCAACCACCGCTCGCTCGTTTGATTCCAACAGCGCCAGGGGATCGTATTCATCCCGGTGGCGCACCTCCTGCACCCGCGCTTCGATCTCGGGGTCGATAAAGCTGCGCCCGGCGACGGCGTCTTGCAGCAGGGGCAGGATGCTTTGCGGCAGCAGGTAGTTGCTCTTGCGGACGTAGGCATAGTGGCTGAGGATGCCCGAACGGAGAAAGTCGCGGTAGTAGGCGTCGTCGTCCTGGATGGAGTAAAAGACGACCGGCAGGCGTGGAAACTCGCGGCGGATGGCGATGGCGGCCTCGACGCCGTTTATCTCCCCCGCCAACTGCACGTCCATCAGGACGACCGTGGGAGGGGAGTCGAGGCAGCGGGCCAGTGCCTCCTCGCCGGAAGCGACCTGCGCCGTGACTTGCACGGCCCCGGCGGCCTCCAGGCCCGTTTGCAGCGCGCGGCGCAGCGCGTCGTTGTCCTCGACCAGCAGCAGTTTCAGCATTTTGCCTCCTTCTCCCACCATAGCAAATTCGTCGCCTTCTGTCAAGCACGCGGGTGCAGCCAAACCTGTACCCGAATAGTGGAAACGAACTTGCAAACATGCTACACTGTTTTCAGACCTTGGACCATTGAGGAGGGAGGACGTGCGAGACATTGGCAATCGGTTCGCCTGGGTATCAATCTATGCCATTGCGATGGCCTTGCTGGAGGCAGTGGTCGTCGCCTACATCCGGGCCCTGATCGACGTGACAGCCGATCGCGTCTCCCTGGGCCCGTACGTGACGATGGAGGTCTGGCGCGAAGCGGCGACCATTGCCATGCTGGTCGCCGTGGGCTGGCTGGCCGGCCGGCGCTGGAGCGACCGCTGGGCTTATGGCATGTTTGCCTTTGGCTTGTGGGACGTCTTTTACTATTTCTGGCTGCGGGTGCTGATCGGCTGGCCGGAGACGCTGCTCGATTGGGACATTCTTTTCCTGATCCCTCTGCGCTGGTGGGGGCCGGTGCTTGCCCCGCTGCTGATTGCCGCGCTGGTCTGCGTCACCGCCGTGCTGGTCGTGCTGCGGTTGGAGCGGCGGCGCTCCCTGGGCATCACCCCCGCCCGCATCGGGACGCTGGCCGCCGGAAGCTTGCTGGCGTTGTACGTCTTTATGTCCGACGCCATCCACGCCCTGCTCCAGGGCCGTCCAGACTGGGAGACGATCCGGCCCGAGCCGTTCAAGTGGCCGCTGTTCCTGGTCGCCCTGGCGATGATGGCCCTGCCCGCCTTGCTGATGGCCTGGCCGGCGCCGTTGTCTGGCCGGAAAGCCCGGCTGAAATATACCGAGACATAGGAGCAAGATGATGAACGTCAAGATGATCCTGCCCGCCCTGACCGAGGCCCGCAGCCCCTTCTGGCGGCCCATCAAGTACTCGCTTTTCCCTCCGCTGGGGCTGGCCACGCTGGCCGGATACCTGGACGCGTCGGACGAGGTCGTCATCCAGGACGAGCACGTCGAGGTGCTGACCCTGGACGACCGGCCCGACCTGGTCGCGATCCAGGTCTATATCACTTCCGCCCGCCGGGCCTACGAGCTGGCCGATCACTATCGGCGGCGGGGCGCCCACGTCGCGCTGGGCGGGCTGCACGTGACGTCGCTGCCGGAGGAGGCGGCGCGCCACGCCGACACGATCTTTTTGGGGCCTGGCGAGGATACCTGGCCCGCCTTCCTGGCCGATTTCCGCGCCGGCCAGCCCGGCCAGGTCTACCGCTCCCGCGAACGCACGCTGGCGGAGCTGCCCCCGCTCCGCCGCGACCTGATTCAACGCCATCTTTACCTGGCGCCTAACTCGATCGTCGTCTCCCGCGGCTGCCCCTATTCTTGCGATTTCTGCTACAAGGAGGCCTTTTTCCGCGGCGGCAAGTCCTTTTACACCCTGAGCGTCGACCGGGCGCTGGCCGAGATCGAGCGTCTGCCGGGCCGCCACCTCTTTTTCCTGGACGACAACATCTTTGGCGACCCTCGCTTTGCTGCGGCGTTGTTCGATGGCATGCGCGGGATGGGACGGGTGTGGCAGGCGGCCGGCACGGTGCAGGCGACGCTGCAGCCAGGCTTGTTGGAAAAAGCGGCGGCGTGCGGCCTGCGCAGTCTCTTTGTCGGCTTTGAGACCCTGGATGCCGACAACCTTCGCGCCCAGAACAAGCGCCATAACCTGCATCGGGACTATGCCCTGGCGGTCCGCCGCATGCACGATCTGGAGGTCATGGTTAATGCCAGTTTCGTCTTTGGGATGGATGGCGATGACGCTACGGTCTTTGAGCGCACGGTGGGCTGGGCGATCCAGCAGGGGATCGAAACGGCGACGTTTCACATCCTCACTCCCTATCCCGGCACGCGCCTCTACCAGCGCATGGCAGCGCAGGGGCGCATCGTCACGAGCGATTGGGACCTGTACGACACGCGGCACGTCGTCTTTCGCCCGGCGGGGATGCCCGCAGAGACGTTGGAAGCGGGGTACTGGCGCGCCTACCGCGACTTTTATCGCTGGGGCTCGATCTTGCGCGGGGCGTGGACGAAGCAGGGATGGCCGGAGCGGCTGCGGCACCTGGCGTACGCTGGCGGGTGGAAGAAATTCGAGCCGCTGTGGGACTGGGTGATTCGGGCCAGGCGGGTCGCCGACATGCTGCCGCTGCTAGAGGCGGTCCTGGATGGCCTCGGCCATCCGGTCCGCCCGGCTACCGTTCCTGGCTTGGCCGACCCTGTATTCGATGGCGTACTGTAGGGGCGCAATAACAGGAATGCACATTAGCCTTTCTGTATCTGGCAACCGGGACAGACATGAGTCCCCCGCCCCCCGACGACGAGGCGGACGATTTCCGCCTGGCAGCGGGGGCAGGGCTCCCCCGCCCGGCCATAGACCGCAATATGCCCGCCGAACGCCCCTGGTCGCCCGTTCACTCCGACGTAGCCCTGGTCGTCCAGCGTCGTGCCCTCCTGGGCGATGGCCTCGGTCAGCACGTCGCGGATCGCCCGGCGTAGGCGGGCCACCTCCGCCTCGCTCAGCGTCCCAGCATGGCGCAGCGGGTGAATCCGCGCGCGCCAGAGGGACTCGTCGGTGTAGATGTTGCCCAGCCCGGCCAGGAAGCGCTGGTCGAGGAGCAACGGCTTGATCCGTGCCCGCCGCCCTGCCAGGCGCCCGGCCAGCCATGCGGCGGTAAACGTCTCTCCCAACGGCTCTGGCCCCAGGTCGCCCAACACCACGGACGGGTCATCCACCAGCGCCGCGCGGCCAAACTTGCGCGGATCGGAGAAACAGAGCTGCCGGCCATCGTCGAGGACGATGTGCAGCCGTGCGTGTTTGTCTGGCCTGCTGCCGGCCGGCTCGAGGGTCAAACGCCCGCTCATCCGCAGGTGGATCAGCAGGTGCTCGCCGCTCGCAAAGCCAAACACCAGCCACTTGCCCCGCCGCGTCACGCCGTCGATGCGCTGGCCGCGCAGGCGGCGGACAAACTCGCCGGCTTCTGGCCTGGTGACTGTCCGCTCCCAGTATACAATTGCGCCGGTGATGCGGCGGCCCGCGATACCGCGCAGTCCGCGGGCGATGGTCTCGACTTCTGGCAACTCGGGCATGGGGGGCATTATAGTGTGATTGAGCGAGTTGTCAACGCCGGGCCCGAGTCCCCTCTGTGAGTCTTGCGTCGTCGTCGAAACGTGTTAAAATGGGTGGCGACTCGGGGAGGGTAGGGGGGCAAGGGGCAGAGATGATGAATCGTTCCGTCGTCACCAAGCGCCAGTTGGGGGTTTTCCTCGTCGTCGTCAGCCTGTTGCTGGTGGGCGCCGCAATCGCTGTGGATTGGTTGGGCGCCGGGGAGTGGAGCGGCTTTGGCCCGCTGCAGTGGATTGCTCTTGTAGCCGGATTGGTCCTGGTGGCCATCGGCGGGGTTCTCATCCGCATCGGCCGTCGTCCGGCCTGAATGGTTATGCCTTCCAGAATCGTCAAGCTCGCTGCAATCTTTCTCGCCGTCCTGGCCCTGGTAGTCTTTGTCGGGTATCTGGTCGTCTATGGTGTCTATGCGGTCGCACTGTTTCGCTGGCCCTACGACTATGACCAGGGCGAGGGATTCGAGCTGTACGACGCGGTATTGTACAGCCAGGGCGAGTGGCCCTACCGGGACAATGCCGAGTTTCCCTTCTACGCCTCGAATTACCCGCCGCTTTTTCACCTGCTGATCGTGCCGCTGCTGCCGCTCCTGGGGGTCCGGCTTGTTGCCGGTCGACTGGTCTCCTTTGCCGCTACGCTGGTCACTGCCGGGGTCATTGCCGCGGTGGTGCGGCGGGAAAGCCGGGGCTGGTTGTTGCCCCTTCTGGCCGGGTTGGCCTTTCTGGCGTCGAACATTGTTTACCAGGTCGGCCCGCTCTGCCGCCTGCACACGACGATGGTCATGTTCGAGGTGCTGGCAGTGGCGGTCATCGCCGGCTTTGAACATCCCCAGCGGGGCACGCGCAATTTGCTGCTGGGGCTGTTCTTTTTGCTGTGCGCGGGGTACACCAAGCAGTTGGCAGTCTTTACCGTGGCGGCCGCCATCGGCTATGTCTTTTTGCGCGATATGCGCCGCGGCGTCCTCGCCGGGCTGGGGCTGGCGGTGGTGGCGGGGGGGCTGTTTTTGCTCATCGATTGGGCCACCGAGGGGCAGTGGATGCTCAACATTATCCACGCCAACGTCAACGAGTTTGATTACCACCAGACCGTGGCCTTTTTGCGACAGTGGTTCTTGTGGCATCCGGTTTTGATCCTCCTGGCCGGGGGGCTGGCGGTATACGAATTGTTCTGGGAACGATTGTCGGTTTATACGATCTGGTTTGTCTTTGCCGTGGGGATGGGGCTGTTGAGCGGCAAATGGGGGGCCGGACCGGCCTATTTCATCACCTCGATCGCCGCGGTCTGCATCCTTGCCGGGCGGGCCCTGGCTCGCCTGGAGCTGGCGCTTCCCCGGCGGTGGCCCAGGGTAGCGCCGGCCGTTCCGCTCCTGGTCCCGCTGTTATTCCTGGTGCAATCCACCCGCACGCTGCACCTGCCGACTTCCGGCCCGCTTTTCGGGCCGCTGGCCCAGGTCCTGGGCGTGGCAGACCGCCGCGTCGAGGGGGATTGCGCGACGTTCGACTATTATGACAGCGGCGGTTACACCCAGTTGGGCCACCTGCTGACCCCGGCGGACTATGTGGCTGGCGAGCAAATCCTGGCCTACGCCCGCCAGGCGGACGGCCTGCCGTTCAGCGAGGAGGCGGCGTTCAGCTTGTTAGCGAACCATCCGGTGATCACAAATCCCACCCAGTTGTTGAACCTGGACAAGAACGGGCTCTTGGACTCGACCGAGATTGTCCGCCGCATCGAGGCGCAAGAGTTTGGGGTGGTAATTTTTCGCGCCCAGTTCTACCCGCAGCCGGTGCTCGAGGCGATTGGACAACACTATCAGCCAGTAGAGCACGTCTGCATGAACGGCTTTTATTATCACATTCTGCTGCCGAATCGGGTCGTGCAGGGGGGAGAGTGAGATGGAGGAAAGCGAGCTGTTGTGCCCGTCCTGTGGCGAGTCGGCGTTGGTGCCGCATCCCGGCGGAGGGTTGGTCTGTCCCCAATGTGATGCGACCTATGAGATGGAGGATCAGCGATGCCCGGTCTGTGGGGCGGACAATCCGCCGACCGCCAAGTACTGCAACTCCTGCGGGCGTGCTCTGGACCTGGTCGGCTTTGTCCTCCAGCACCGGCTGCAGACCCCCCGCGAGCGCCTGGCCCAGAGCCGCCTTCAGGCCCAGTCCCTCAAGGACGAGGCGGAAGCAGCTTCCCAGGAGCGGATGGGGCAGTGGTGGGTCGACGAACAGGAGCGGCGCCGGTCGTTGGCGGCAGCGCGAGCGAAACAAAAGAAGCAGGAACAGCAAGTGCTGGTTGGCTTGCTCATTGTGATTGGCCTGGTTGTGGTTGCCGTGATCGCCTACGTCGTTTGGGCATCCGTCGGCCCAGGCACACCACAACTTACTCCAATGCCCTTGTTGTGATGCTGGCCGGCGAGGTCATTGGTTTGCGGAGGAAGCTGCGCGATGAAAGTTGGCATTATCACCGACACGACAGCAAGTATTCCCCTGGCATTGGCCGAGAAACTGAACATTGAGCTGGTTTCTTACTATATCAACCTGGGCCTGGGCACGTTGCGCGACATGGTCGACGTGCAGCCCGAAGAATTCGCCAATTATCTCAAGACTGCGATCAAGTTGCCCACGACGTCCAACCCCAGCCCTGGCGATTACCTGGTGAAGCTGGGGGAACTGGCGGAGCGGACGGGCGAAATCGTCGTACTGACCATGACCTCTAAAGGGAGCGGCGCCTATCAGACCTGCCGGGCGGCGGTCGAAGCGTTTCAGGATCAGATGCCGCAGGTGCGAGTCGCCGTGATCGATACGCTGCAAGTGGCCATGTCGCTGGGGTGGACGGCCATTGAGGCGGCACGGGCGGCGCTGGCCGGGCTCGGCCTGGACGAGGTGGTCGAGCGGGCGCTCGTCGTCGCGCGGAGTGGGATGATGATCCAGACCGCCGACACGCTGCGCTATCTTCACATGGGCGGGCGGATCGGCCGCGCGCAGCATCTGGTCGGTTCCCTGTTGAACATCAAGCCGTTGATCGGCATGGACGAGGGGGAAATCATCGCCCTGGGCACCGCCCGCAGTCGCAAAAAGGCCTATCTACGGATGGTCGAATTGATGCTGCGGAAAGTCGAAGAGGGTAGGCGCATCAAGGTTGCCTTTACCCACGTCGCGGCGTTGGAACAGGTAGAGCAGTTGAAAGCCCTCGTTTTGGAGCGCTTTGAGTGCGTGGAGGTATTGATCTCTTCGCTTTCGCCCGCCCTGGCGGTGCACTCCGGGCCGGGTACGGTGGGGCTCAGCTTTTTCCCGGTAGAGTAAAGCTAAAGACGCTGCCTTGGCCCACCTGGCTTTCTACGCCTACCTGGCCGCCCAGTCGCTCCACGATGCGCTGGACGATGGACAGTCCTAACCCGTGCCCCTTTGTTTGCGCCTGGCCGAGTTGTGTGAAGGGGATGAATAGCTGTTCTTGTTCCTCAGGGCTCAGCCCGGCGCCGTTGTCGCGCACCCAAAACCGCACCTGGCGGTCCGGCTCTACCGTCGCCCCCAGCTCCACGTGTGGGGGGTCTCCGCCGTACTGGATGGCATTGCTGATGTAATTCACCCACACTTCTTCTATCCACGGTCCGTATCCCAGTGCGACCGGCCAGGCATCGGGCTGGCTGATGGTTGCTCCGCGTTCCTCGGCCAGATATGCCAGTCGTTGCCAGGCCTCTTTGAGGACGGCCGGCATGTCCAGCGGGGCGATGGCGATCTCTTCCTGGCGCTGGATCCGCGACAGTAGCAGCAGCTCGTCGACGATGTTGGTCATTTTTTGGCTGTGCTGTTCGATTGCCTGCAGGTAGTTGTCGAGTTGTTTGGCGGTCAGTTGCTCGCGCCGCCTGGCCGCGACCTGGGCGAATCCGGCCGTTACCGTCAGCGGTGTTTTGAGGTCGTGCGCCACTGTGTGCGCAAAGGCGTCCAGTTCTTGGATCAGTCGCTCCTGTTCCCGCTCCATTTTTTTCCGTTCGGTGATGTCGCGTAGGACGATCAGCCGACCGGTCGGGCGGCCGAAGCGGTCCTGGAGCGGCGAGATTCGCAAGTCGTAGCACTGTTCCCCATCGCGGCCGACGGCGATTTCGGCCTGGGCCTGCATCACGTCCCGGTATTGCTCGGCCCAGTTGGGCGCCAGCGCCTTGTCTGTGGGTTGCCCGATGATGTCGCTGGCCCGTCGTGCGATGATCTTTTCCGCCGCCGGGTTGAGATCGACGATTCGGTTCTGGCTGTCGAGGACGATCACGCCGTCCGTCATGTCCTCGACGACGGCGCGGCGGGCGACCGGGACGATGTCCAGCAGCCGAAACCGGTAGATGCCCCACGAAACCGCGAGCCCGGCAATGGTAAACGCAAACGGGGTCAGGTCGAGGGGAAAGGGGACCAGCCGAAACGTCGAGAGGATGTTTCCAACCAGCGGCAGCAGCGCGCCGAACAGCAGGGTGCCGGATTGGCTGCGGTAGAGGCGCGGCGAGCGGATCAGGGCGCGAATTAGCAGCGCGCTGCCGGCAAAGACGGCGCAGTAAGAATACGCGGAATGAATCCAAAAGGCTGCGCCGTGTGAGGCGTGCCACACCACGATCGACCCGCTGACCTCGAGTTCGATCTCGGTCCAGATCAGGTGGTGTATCTCGTTGCTCCAAACCAGCACGGCGATGACCAGCGGCTCGATAGCTAGCAGGGCGACATTGCGGCGGGTGAGCAGTTTTTCGTGCCCGGTGTATTGGAGGGCAAAGACGAGCCATGTCGTGGGGACGGCGAGGATGCCCATGTAGCGCATCTTGGACCAGAGGATTTTGCTCGCCAGGTCAATGCTGACCAGCCGCAGGGCATATACCAGCGACCATTCGGCGACAGCCAGCATCAGCAGGGCAAGGGGGGCCGCGCCGGGCGTAGGGCGCCGGCGCCAGGCAAAAATTGCTGTGGCGGTCGAGATTGCCGTGGCGGCAAGAAGTGGAACGATGTAGGGGGTTTGTTGCCAGCCCATGTTGCATGAACCCTCCAACGCAGGAGGAGTATAGTGCAATCCAGGAGGAAGTCAAGCGTCAGGCAGAGGGGGCTTTTACAGCAGGTGGGCCGGGAGCAGGGTCCCGCGCAGCAGAATATAACCCTAAAGTTCAGGTGCAACGCGCGTCCCCAAACAGCACGTTGCACCTGATGATTCTGGTGGTGCGGGGCGGAACTATTGCTGCACGCTGGCCTTTGGGCGGTTGGCCGGTTGCGCCGTTTCCAGCACCTCCATGCGCGTAAAGGTCAGCCCAGATTCGCCGGCATCCACCAGCACGTGGTCGCCGCTGGCAAAGTCGCCCCGCAAGAGCTGGATGCTGAGCGGGCTTTCGACGTACCGCTGGAGGGCACGGCGCAGCGGGCGGGCACCAAACTGGGGGTCGTATCCCTCGTTTGCCAGCCATTTGCGTGCTGCATCGGCCAGCTCTACCCGCAGTCCCTGTTCTTGCAGCCGCTCTGCAATCTCTTTCATCTGCAGATCGACAATTCTTTCGACCTGTTCTTGTTGGAGCTGGTTAAAGATAATGATCTCGTCCACGCGGTTGATGAATTCGGGCCGAAAGACCTCTTTCAACGCCTTTTCGATGCGCTGGCGCCGCTCGTCTTCCTGGCGGCCCTCCTCGCCGCTGTGCAGGAATCCCAGGGCGCCGGCCTTGTCGGAAAACACTGTCCCGGCATTCGAAGTCATGATGATGACCGTGTTGCGAAAATCGACCAGGCGGCCCTGCCCGTCGGTGAGGCGCCCGTCGTCCAGGATCTGGAGCAGCGAATGCAGCACTTCGGGATGGGCCTTTTCGATCTCGTCAAAGAGGACCGCGCGGTAGGGGCGTCGACGGACTGCCTCTGTCAACTGGCCGCCCTGGTCGTAGCCGACATAGCCCGGCGGGGCGCCGAACAGCCGGCTGACGGTGTGGTGCTCGTGGTACTCGCTCATGTCGATGCGCAGCAGGGCATCTTCGTCGTCAAAGAGGAACCAGGCCAGCACCTTTGCCAGCTCGGTTTTGCCCACCCCGGAGCTGCCGAGAAAGATGAAACTGCCGATGGGCCGGCGCGGGTCCTTGAGGCCGGAGCGTCCGCGCCGGATGGCGTCGGCGATGGCGGCCACCGCTTCTTCCTGGCCAATGATCCGTTCGTGGATCGCCTCCTCCATGCGCAGCAGCTTTTCCGCCTCGGTCTCCATCATCTGGGCGATGGGGATGCCGGTCCAGTTGGCGACGACCTCGGCAATGTCTTCTTCTTCTACCGTCTCGTCTAGTTGGTGCTCTTGCTGCCAGACCTGTCGGTTTTGTTTGAACTCTTCTTCCAGGCGCATGCGTTGGGTTTTCAACTCGGCGGCCCGTTCATAGTCCCGTTCCCCTCCCGCTGCTTCCTCCTCCATGCGCAGGCGTGTGACCTCCATTTCCTGCTGTTTTAGATGCGGGGGCAGGGTGTAGAGGGCGACGCGCAGCTTGGCCGCCGCTTCGTCCATCAGGTCGATGGCCTTGTCGGGCAGGTGGCGGTCGGTGACGTAGCGGTGGGAGAGCCGGGCCGCCGCGGTCAGGGCGGCATCGGATATGCTGACCCGGTGGTGCGCCTCGTACCGGTCGCGCAAGCCGTACAACATGCGGATCGTTTCCTCGACGCTGGGTTCCTCGACAAATACCGGGGCAAAGCGGCGCTCCAGCGCGCCATCCTTTTCGATGTACTGGCGGTACTCGTCCAGTGTCGTTGCGCCAACACACTGCAGTTCGCCGCGAGCCAGCGCGGGCTTCATCATGCTGGAAGCGTCCAGCGCGCCGGAAGCGGCGCCTGCACCGACCACCGTGTGCAGCTCGTCGATGAAGAGAATAATCTCTCCCTGCGCGCGCTGGATTTCCTCGATGGCGGTCTTGAGCCGTTCCTCGAATTCGCCGCGGAAGCGGGTGCCGGCAACCATTGCTGCCAGGTCGAGCTGGACGACCCGCTTCCCCTTGAGGATTTCGGGGACGTCGTCGGCGGCAACCTTTTGCGCCAGCCCCTCGACGATCGCCGTCTTGCCCACGCCCGGTTCGCCAATCAGCACCGGGTTGTTCTTGGTGCGGCGGACGAGGATCTGGACGACACGCAGAATTTCATTGTCCCGGCCAATGACCGGGTCGAGCTTGCCTTCGCGGGCCATCTGGGTCGCGTCGCGGCTGTATTTCTCCAGCGTCCGGTAGCGGGACTCGGCACGCGGGTCGGTGACCCGCTGGCCGCCGCGGATTTCGCGCACGGCCTCATAGATGCGCGGCTTGATCAACCCCGACTCGGCCAGGATGCGCGATACGTCGGTGGCCCGCTCGCTGGCGATGGCGAGAAAGATGTGCTCGGTCGAAATGTAATCGTCGTTGAGGCGGTTGGCCTCGTCGTTTGCCAGGTCGAGAATTCGCTTGACTCGCGGGGTGATAAAGACCTGCCCCAGGTTGCCCCGGCCATAGATGCCCGCCTTGGAGCTGGAACGGAGCGAGTCGTCTAATCGCTGGATAATCAGCTCCCCCTCGATGCCCAGGAACTCGACGATCTGGGAAACCACTCCCTCGGGTTGTTCAAAGAGGGCCAGGAGTATGTGCTCTGTGTCGACCTGGGTGTGTCCGTAGCGGGTCATGATCTCTACGGCCCGCTGGGCGGCGTCCTGGGCTCTTTCGGTAAAGCGATCCATCCGCATCATAGGTCTATGTCCTCCTACGCATCCATTATACCACACTTGTCGTGTGGGGTGAAAAATTTGTACGAGCGCTCAGCTGGACTTTATCCAAGTGTCATTTGCCCGTAATTTCAGCAAGCGACATTCGCTCTGCCTGGATTGTCAAACCCAGGCTCAGA
>JAFGEI010000089.1 GCA_016931695.1 Anaerolineae bacterium
CTTTTCAAAAAACGGCGGGAGATTTGGGGGTTCGCGGGCGGCGAAGCCGCCCGCGAACCCCCAACCCCCAATTTATTGAGAAGATACCGTTCTGCCAATCTCGACAGAGCCAGGTTTCGGCAAATTGGCTTTTACGACCCCTATTTTACCACAGTTGCCGCACTTGCCCCATCCTGCCCCTCGGGAGACAAGACAAGCGGCCCGCACCCGCTGCGCACAACAAAAGATGGGCCGTCTCGCTTTCGACGGCAAGAAAAACTGCGGCGACACACGGCTGCTCATGCGGCGGCAACGGGGCGCACCAGCAGCCGGCGCGGCCGCTGCCGCGCACGCCGCCAAGTGTGCTCCTGCAAAAGCCTGCCAGCGCCCGCTCTTGCCCCTCCCCTTTCATGATGCTATAATCCTCCCAGAAACCAACCCCCAACCGGGCCTCACCACGAAAGAGGTCAGGGAAACGCGGAGAAACCGATGAAAGGCATTATCACCATCGCCGGATACGGCACGCGATTTCTGCCCGCTTCCAAAGCGGTGCCCAAAGAGATGATCCCCATTGCCGGGGTGCCGTTGATCCAGCACCACATCGAAGCGTTGGTTGCAGCGGGCATCGACGAGATCATTATCGTCGTGCGCGGGGTGAGCGAAGCGGTGCAGCGCCACTTTGCCCCCGCACCAGCCCTGGAGCAACACCTGGAACGCACCGGCAAGCAGCAGTTGTTGGCCGAGATGCAGCGCATTTCGCGCATGGCCAAGATCGTCTTTGTGCGCCAGCCAGAGACGCTGCCCTACGGCAACGCTTCCCCCGCCCTCGCCGCTCAGCCCTGGCTGCGCAAGGACGAGCCCTTTTACTACATGTTTGGCGACGACATGTTGATTGCCGACGTGCCGGTGCCGCGGCAACTGCTCGACGCCTACCAGCAACACCGACCGGCCGCCGTCGTCGCCGTGCAGCGTGTTCCCGATTCAGAGACCCACCTCTACGGCATGATCGAACTCCAGCCTGGCTCCGAACAGCGCATGGCCCGCGTGGTGGAAAAGCCCCCACCGGGCGAGGCCCCGTCAAACCTGGCCCAGATCGGCCATTTTGTCCTCACGCCGGAGCTGTTCGACGTGCTGGCCTCCCTCGAGACCGGTAAGAAGGGGGAACTGTGGCTGGCCGACGCCATCGACCGGCTCGCCAGCCGCGCCCCCGTCATCGTCCAGCCCATCGCCGGGCTGTGGCTCGCCGCTGGCGACCCCCTGCGCCACCTCAAGGCCTGCATCGAGGTCAGCCTGCGCCGGGAGGACACGCGGGAGGAGCTGGTGGCCTACCTGCGATCGTTGGAACTGTAGCCAATTCATCTGATTGGCAAGACAAAGAGACAAGATGACAAGGAGAGAGGGAAAGCAAAGTAATAGCTATAGCTAAAATCAGCCACAAATTGACACGAATTAAAACAAAATTCGTGTCAATTCGTGCCAATTCGTGGCTAAAAATTCTCAACAACACTTAATCGGAGCAATATCACAATTCAAGACCATCCCAAACAAGGAGTAATCATGGCCACTGTACGCAATTTCATGTCGGAACGGGTCGCCGCAGTTCCTCCATCCGGCATCCGCCGTTTTTTCGACATTGCGGCGACGATGGAGGATGTGATCAGCCTGGGCATCGGCGAGCCGGACTTTACCACGCCGGAGCCGATCCTGCGCGCTGGCATCGCGGCCTTGAAGCGGGGCGAGACCCACTATACCTCCAACTCGGGCTTGATGGAGCTGCGCCGCGCCATCGCCGAGCACCTGGACGCCACCTATGGCCAGACCTACAACCCGGCCAGCGAAATCCTCATCACCGTCGGCGTCTCGGAAGCTCTCTACCTGGCCTGTGTCGCCACGCTGAACCCGGGCGACGAGGTGATCATTCCCGAGCCCTGCTTCGTCTCCTACGCTCCCGAGGTGACCTTTGCCGGCGGCAGGCCGGTGATGGTACCCACGTACGCCGAGAACGAATGGCAGGTCACCGCGCAAGAGATCGAGGCTGCCATCACCGGGCGAACCAAGGCCATTCTCCTGGGCTATCCCAACAACCCCACCGGCGCGGTGATGAGCCGCGAGCGGCTCAACGAGATCGCCTCGATCGTCAAGCGGCACGACCTGCTGGTCATCTCTGACGAGCTGTACGACCGGCTGGTCTATGACGTGGAGCACGTCTGCTTCCCCAGCCTGCCGGGCATGTACAGCCGCACCATCCTGCTGATGGGCTTTTCCAAGGCCGAGGCGATGACCGGCTGGCGGGTGGGCTACGCCGCCGGTCCGGCCGAACTGCTGGGCATGATGCGCAAGGTCCACCAATACACCATCATGTGCGCCCCCACCGCTTCCCAGTACGCCGCCCTGGCCGCCATTCGAGAGGCTGGCCCCTACATCGAGGAGATGCGGGCGGAGTACGACCGCCGCCGCCGCCTCATCGTCGGCGGGCTGAACGAGATCGGCCTGACCTGCGTCGAGCCAAAGGGCGCATTTTACGCCTTTCCCTCCATCGCCGTCAGCGGGATGGACGAGAACAACTTTGCCGAAAGACTGCTGCAGGAGGAAAAGATCGCCGTGGTGCCGGGCAGCGCCTTTGGCCAGGCCGGCCAGGGCCACGTCCGCTGCTCCTACGCCACCGCTTACGAAAAGATCGAGCAGGCGCTGGAGAGGATGCAGCGGTTCGTACGGCGGCATGGGTAGCACCGGGAGCAGAAGGGCCTGCAAGCCGTCACTTCCAGGGGATGCTTTTTGTCACTGGCGCAATGAACAGACCGTGTTATAATCAGCAAAAGTCATGAAAATTTCATGAAAACCAGTAGGAGGAACATGCATGTCTGAAGAACTGAATCCCTTTGCCATCGCCCAACAGCAGTTGGACCACGCCGCCGAGATTATGGGGCTGGACGAGGCAACGCACCAATTGCTGCGCCAGCCGCTGCGCGAACTGCACGTGACTCTGCCGGTGCGCATGGACGACGGCACCGTCAAGATATTCCAAGGCTTTCGCGTCCAATACAACGACTCCCGTGGCCCAACGAAGGGCGGCATCCGCTACCACCCCGCCGAGACCATCGACACCGTCCGCGCCCTGGCAGCCTGGATGACCTGGAAGACCGCCGTGGTCGACATCCCCCTGGGCGGCGGCAAGGGCGGCGTCATCTGCAACCCGAAGGAAATGTCCGCCGGCGAGCTGGAGCGGCTGAGCCGCGCCTACATCCGCCAGGTCGGCAAGATCATCGGCGAGGAGATCGACGTGCCCGCTCCCGACGTCTACACCACGCCGCAGATCATGGCCTGGATGATGGACGAGTACTCATTCATGCGCGGCTACAACGTCCCCGGCGTCATCACTGGCAAGCCGCTCCCCCTGGGCGGCTCGGCGGGCCGGGGCGACGCCACCGCCCGCGGCGGCATCTTTACCGTCCGCGAGGCGGCCAAGGTGCTGGGCATCGAGCTGAACGGCGCCAGCGCCGCCATCCAGGGCTATGGCAACGCCGGTCAGTTCGCCCACGCCCTGTGCGTCGAGCTGCTGGGCCAAAAGGTCGTCGCCGTCTCCGACTCCCGCGGCGGCATCTACAACGCGGATGGCCTGGACATGGAAAAGGTCATTGCCCACAAGCAAAAGACCGGATCGGTGGTCGGCTTTCCCGGCACTGAAAGCATCACCAACGAGGAGCTGCTAGAGCTGGACGTGACCGTGCTGTACCCCGCCGCCCTGGAGAACCAGATCACGGGCGCCAACGCCGGCAACATCAAGGCCAAGATCGTGGCCGAGCTGGCAAACGGCCCCACCACCCCCGAGGCGGACGAGATTCTGTACCAGAATGGGGTATACGTCATTCCCGACTTTTTGTGCAACGCCGGCGGCGTGACGGTTTCCTACTTTGAGCAGGTACAGAACGCCTACGACTATTACTGGGAAGTCGAAGAGGTGTACGAAAAGCTGGACAAGAAAATGACCGCCGCCTTCCACGCCGTACACGAGACAGCACAGCAATATCACGTCAACAACCGCATGGGCGCTTACATCGTTTCCGTGTCCCGCGTGGCCGAGGCCTGCAAGCTTCGCGGCTGGGTGTAGCCTCCCATCCCCCCAGCTTCCCCGGGACGGATGGCTGGGCAGCAGCAACAAATCGACAAGGGCCTCTGGCGCAAGCCGGGGCCCTTGCGCTGCGCCAGAGATACCCGCGGCGACAATGCCCGTCCGCTCATCCCTGCATTGACAGTTCTCCCATTCTCATTTAGAATACCCAGACACCCGCTCAAGCCACAGGCAGCGCGCCTGCCTGAAAACTGAACGACGGGTTAGATCGGCCAGGCCCGTCGAGCAGCAGGCCCGGATGCCCTCCTGCCAGCGATGGGGGAGAAATGAGAGCTCCGCGGGCAAGACAATCACTGTAACGGCTCAGGCTGCACATCTGGGGAAGCATCCAGGGCTGAGTTGTTGCGAATTTAGGAGGCAATGGGATTGTGAAAGAATACACCACGGATCAACTGCGCAACGTCGTTCTATTGGGGCATGGCAGCAGCGGCAAGACCACGCTGGCCGAGGCGATGCTCTTTGCCAGCGGGGCGATCAACCGCATGGGCAAGATCGAAGACGGCTCCACTGTAGCGGACTTTGACGAAGAGGAAATTCGCCGCCGCATCTCGCTCAGCCTCTCCCTCGTCCCCATCGAGTGGCAGAAGCACAAGCTGAACGTGCTCGACACGCCCGGTTACACCGACTTTATCGGCGAGGTGATCAGCGCGATTCGCGTGGCCGACCTGGCGCTGGTTTTGCTCGATCCCGTCGCCGGGGTCGAGGTCGGCACCGAGTTGGTCTGGAACTATGCCGATCAACTGAACCTGCCGCGCATGGTTGTCGTCAACAAGATGAACCGCGAAAACGCCAATTTCGAGCGCACCCTCAAGATGCTGCGGGAGGCCTTTGCGTGTGATTTTATTCCTTTGCAACTGCCCATCGGTTCGGAAGGCAAGTTCTCGGGCGTGGTCGATCTGGTCAAGATGCAGGCCGTGATGGGCAGCGAGAAAAAGGCGGCTGAAATTCCCGCCGACATGCTCGCCCAGGCCCAGGATGCGCGCGTCCAAATCGTCGAAGCCGCCGCCGAGGGGGACGATGAATTGATCCTCAAGTACCTGGAAGGCGAAGAGCTGACGGAAGAAGAGATTCACAGCGGGCTGCGCGCCGCCATCCTCAAGGGAGGCGTCGTGCCGGTGTTGATGACGTCGGCGACAGACAGCGTGGGGGTCAAGGCGCTGATGGACGCGCTGATCACCTACGCCCCCTCTCCTACCGATCGCGGCCCGGTCACGGCCGAGGGCGCCGCGGGCCCAGAAGAGATCGAACCGAGCGAATTGGCGCCGCTCACCGCCCTCGTCTTCAAGACCGCGGCCGATCCCTACGTGGGCAAGCTGACCTACTTTCGCGTCTATGGCGGGACACTCGAATCCGACAGCCGGGTCTGGAACAGCCGCACCGACTCGGAAGAGCGGCTGGGCACGATCTATGCGATGCGCGGCAAGGAGCAGCTGTCGGTCGAACGGCTGCGACCGGGCGACATCGGCGCGGTGGCCAAGCTGGGCGAGACGGTGACCGGTGATACGTTGTGCGACCGCGGTCACCCGGTCCAACTGCCGGGACCGGTCTTTCCCCACGCCCTGTTCGCCGTGGCGGTCAACCCGACCAGCAAGGCCGACCAGGCCAAGATGGGGCCGACGCTGACCCGCATCTGTGAAGAAGACCCGACCCTCCGCTGGCGGCAAGAACCGAGCACGCGGCAGACGATCCTGGAAGGTATGGGAGAGGCCCACGTCGAGATCGCCGTGCGGCGCATGGAGAACCGCTTTGGCGTGACGGTCGAGACCGCCATCCCCAAGGTTCCCTACCGCGAGACGATTACCCAGACCCACTCAGACCAGTACCGGCATAAGAAGCAAACCGGCGGGGCCGGGCAGTTCGCCGAGGTCCACATGCGGCTGGAGCCCCTGCCGCGTGGGGAAGGATTCGAATACGAGTGGGAGGTCTTTGGCGGTGCAATCTCGTCGTCGTTCCGCCCTTCGATCGAAAAGGGGATCCGCCAGGTGCTGGAGCAGGGTGTCATCGCCGGCTACCCGGTCGTCGACATCAAGGCCGTGGTCTATGATGGCAAGGAGCACCCGGTCGACTCGAAGGACATTGCCTTCCAGATCGCCGGCCGGGAGGTTTTTAAGAAGGTCATGCTGAGCAGCGGCCCCGTGCTGCTGGAGCCGATTTACATGGTGACGATTACCATCCCCGAAGAGTATACGGGCGACGTGATGGGCGACCTGAACACCAAGCGGGCCCGCGTACAAGGCATGGGGCAGCAGGCCGGCAAGAGCATCATCACCGCCATCGTACCGCTGGCCGAGATGCTGCGCTACGCCACCGACCTGCGCAGTCTCACCCAGGGGCGGGGTCTCTTTTCCATGGAACTCGACCACTATGCCGACGTCCCCGCGCACCTGACGCAGCAGATCATCGAGGCCTCCAAGGCGGAGAAGGAATCGTAGCTCGACAATGGCACATTTCGACATTGGATGCTCTACCGCAGTGGGAGAAGGGGAAAAGGGGGGTTTCGCAGGCGGC
>JAFGEI010000090.1 GCA_016931695.1 Anaerolineae bacterium
CCCCACCTCTCTACAATGCAGCGGAGCCATAGGCTGCGCATTGGTCCTTGATCGACCTGGAATCGCGGCCCATGCCCCATAGCTCACAGCTAAAAACAGTAGAAACACCCAACTTCCCCAAGCGGCCCACATCCTGCCCGCCGGGCGAAATCGCTCCTTCTTGACCTTGCTTTGAGCTCTCACAGTGACCGGCAGGCCATGCTCTCGCAGATCGTTTTTTGTCTCCAAACCGCCCCGATTTGCGAAACTCACGCCCTGCCTGCCCATTATACCACATCGTTGCAAAAACGGCGAAATTCACACGCCACACATTTTGCCCGGTGACGCGTCGGCGGCGGCATCTCCTCCCTCAGCAGCATCGCGTTCATCGCCGCCAACGCTTCGTCCAACGCCGAGCGCAGACGGCTGGTGATCCGCACTTCGCGGGCCTGCCGCAGTGGGATCAGATACAGGAACCCTCGCCTCACTGCCTCACCCCATGTGTCTTCCAGCATCACGGCATAGGCAGTCAATTGAAGCTGGAAATGCTCCGCTACCTTGTCTGACAGCTTGTAATCCACCGGGATCAGCTCGCGCTGGCCGCCCGACTCGGTCTCGATCACCATGTCCACCTGCCCGCGCATCCCCAGCCGCTCCGACGCCAACGACACAGAAAAATGCCGCTCGCCCCCCTTCAATCCATAGCTGCGCAAGCTGCGCCGCTGTTCTAGATCCTCGGCGGCGGCGTGCGCTTCAAGGCTGGCCTCCATCTTGTAGGTCGTCGGCCGCACCCGCGGCAGGCAGGTATAGTAGTACAGGATGCGAGCGCAGTAGACATACTGCTTCAGGTCGGTGACGCGCCACGGAACCTCTACTCCTTCGTCCATCTGCTCACCCCTACGAGAACGCAGCAGCGTTTCATTCTCTATTCCTTGCTCTCGATCACCCGGCGCCCGTCCCAGTCCTTGCCGCTCAGCGGAAAAAGCTGAATGTTCCCCGCTTTGCGGCCCAGCGTCTTTTTCAGCTTGAGCATCAGCTCGCTTTGCAGCGAGGCCGACAGCGTCCCCAGGAAGGCGCTGTACTGAATCCGGTCCAGGCCGTAATCCAGGCACACGTCGGCCACCTTGGTCCGCTTGGCGTCGTCCGGGATGTCGTACACTACCAGGCAATGCATGGGCGGATAGCCAGCTCACCAGCTCGCCACGAACGGGCGGTAAGGCTTGCGCTCCTCCCGCAGAAAAGTAGCCAGGTGCCGCGCCTGGCTCTGCAAGATGGCCCGCACCGGCAGGCGTTTCTTTTCGTAACGGTCGGCAGCTTCCAACCGGGCCAGCACCTTTTCGGCCAGGTTGCGCCGCGTTTGTTGCGTCAAAAGCCCTCGCTCGTCCTGTTCCAGAGCCACCCGCTTGTTGACCAGGCCGAACACCGTCCGGTCCACCACCGGCTGGCGAAACTCCTCGATCACATCCAGCGCCAGGCTCGGCTTGCCCGGCCGGTCGACGTGGACAAACCCTCCGTAAGGATCGAGCCCGGCCAAAACCAGCGCCCGTTCCACCTGGCTGTATAGGATGCCATAGCCATAATTCAGCGCCGCGTTCACCGGGTCCCTGGCGCCGCGGTGTCGCCGTCCGGGCCAGCCATACTCTTCCGGCAATATCTGCTTGATCGCGCTCCAATAGCTTTGCGCCGCCCGCCCCTCGATCCCCAACAGCTCGAAGCGGATGTCAGCCACCCGCGCTGCTCCGGCCAGCTTTTCCAGCCCGGTCAGGTGGGCCGCCACCTCGCCGGCGCGGCGGTCGATCTCCTGGTATAGCTCAGGGTCCGCCTCTTTGCGGTATTTGCCCATGTAGCGCAGCAGGTTGGCCTGGTTGCGGATCTTGCCCTCGGCAAAGGCCAGCGCCGCCGCCACCCCCCGCCGGCCGTACACCTCCCCATCCAGATCCGACGCCAGCGCCGCCAACTGGGCGCGGCGGGTCAGCACCGTCCCGGTCAGTCCGGCGCTGTACAGCGACGCGTAGGGTCGGCCCAGGCTGTCGAGGAAAAAGAGGGGGATGCCCCGCTCGGTGCAGGCCTCGATCGCGTCAGCCGACAGGCTGATCCCCCGGCCTGTCACAGTCACGCTCTCCAGGTGCAGCAGCGGCGCTTCCTGCACCAGGCGCTCGCTCGGCGTCCCTTCCCCCAGGCGCATCACCTGCAGCCGCTCGCTGTGCTTGCCCAGGTGCAGGCCAAAATCGTCGATCACAAGGTTCTGCACGATCGCCATCTCTATCCTCCGTTGTCTATTCCTACTTCGTACCAGCCATCCCCTTTGGTGGCGCTCTTGCCCACGTGCGCCTCCTGGCCCCACACCAGGTAGGGCAGCAGCGCCTGCCACGTTTCCGCGTCGGCCTGGTAGCTGGCCACGCCGATGAACCCACCCACCGGCGTGACGCGCCCCAGGCGCCGCGATCCGCTCTGCAGGTCCAGCCACTGGGTAAAATCCTGCGCCAGCCGCACACCGTCCGCCAGCGCCGTCAGCCGCTCCCGGTCGGCGACCGGCGGCGCGGCGGCAAACTCACCGCGCAGAGCGTCGAGACGTTCCAGCAGGCGCCGGAAGATTGGCCCCAGCCATGGCCGGTGGGCCAGTCGCTCCTTGTCGACGATCCGGGTCGGAGTCCAGAAGCGCAGCCAGACGCGGCTGCCGGCGCCCAGCCGCTCGGCCATCGCCTTGGCGGCCGTCTCCACGTCCCGGGCGGTCACCGGCGATTCGGGCATGTGGACCATCGTCTGCCCCTCGCCCATCACCGGCGCTGTCTGGCCGGTGAGCGGGTTGACCGCGTCCACCCGCCGCAGGGCAAACCGCCCCCGGCGTCCGCCGTTCTCCTCCATCGACAACCCCAGCCCCGCCTGCCCCATCAGCGGCATGGCCACCACCAGGTAGGGGAACAGGTTCAGCGCCTGGGCAAACAGCGTCAGGCCAAAGGCGAACCGCTGGCCCGGCTCGAAATGCCAGGGCGACCACGGG
>JAFGEI010000091.1 GCA_016931695.1 Anaerolineae bacterium
CTCCGCAGGATCAATGCGTCTGTTTGCCGTTACTTACTTGCTCCTGGTATCGTTTTTGGGCCTTGACAAACTATAGGACGTCTTTCACCGCTTTCAAGCATGACCCAACCGTCCAGGGTATTCTAGCACATTTGCAACCGATCAGCCAACCGCCGCCAAAGAGCAGGGAGGGAAGCAATCCCAATTGCACGCTCGCTCAAGCTGTGATAAGATAGCGCACGCTGCTGGCAACCCGAATGATTGGCAAGGGAGTGAAAAACATGACGCCACAACCCGGTTTCGTGCTGGTCGTGAACGCCCACAAAGACGAGCGCGCCCGCCAGGCCCGCCAATTGGAGCAGGAGGGACACCATGTCGCCCAGGCCGGGGACGGCTGGCAGGCGCTCGAGGTGGCCCGCGCTCAACCGATCGACCTGATCCTGCTCGACATCACCGCGCCCGAGATGGACGGCTGCCAGGTGTTGGCGCATCTCCAGGACGATCCCGAACTGCGCCAGGCGCCGGTGATCGTCGTTGCAGCAACGAGTGAGCGGGAAAGGGTCATCCAGTGCGTCGAGCGGGGGGCGGCGGATTACTTGTTCGAGCCCATCGACCAAACCCTGCTCCGGGTCCGCATTGCCAACGCCCAACTTGCCGCGAAAGCAGTAGCTGCAAACCGGGCCCAGAGCGAGTTCGTTTCCCTCGTCGCCCACGAGCTCAAGGTGCCCATGACCTCGATCAAAGGGTACACCGATATTTTGCTCTCGGGGCACGTCGGCCCGACCAACGAGGCCCAGGTCAACTTTTTGCGCGTCATCCGCGCCAACGTCGACCGGATGAACAAGCTGGTCTCGAACCTCTCCGACCTCGCGCGCATCGAGGCCAACCGGCTGCTGTTGGAATTCCAGGCCCTCTCCCTGGCCAACATGTTGGACGAGGTGCGGCAGTCGCTGGGGCAGCAGATCGCGGACAAGGGGCAGACCATGGAGGTCGCGGTGCCGGACGACCTGGCGCCGGTGTGGGGCGACCGCAGCCGGTTGATCCAGGTCATTGCCAACCTGGTCAGCAACGCGCACATGTATACCCCACAGGGAGGGGCGATTGTCGTCACGGCAGAGCGCACGACCGACGGGGGAACGGACGTCGTCCACATCGCCGTGCGCGACAACGGCCTCGGCATCCATCCCAACGACCAGGACAAGATTTTCGCCAAGTTCTTTCGCGCCCAGGATGAGGAGGCCCAGCAGGAAACGGGAACCGGCCTGGGATTGAGCATTACGAAACACCTGGTCGAGGCCCAGGGGGGACGAATCTGGTTCGAGAGCGAGTACCGCCAGGGCACGACCTTTCATTTCACGATTCCGGTGGCGGAGGAGGAAATCGCTGCCTAACAAGGCATTCAGGATTATTGAGGCGGATGGGCCAGAGTTAAACTCTGGCCCATCCGCGGATCATAGGTGCCAGGCACCTTCGTAGGGGCACGGCGGCGCCGTGCCCCTACATTTATTCCCGCATCATCACCGGCAAATAGATCCTCCGCAGCCCAAAGGTCCAGGCATACTTGTCTGCAGCGGCACGTCGTCCTCCCCATCGCGGATGCCGGTGGTCAGCCACACCGCGTACTGCCCATTCGGGTCCAACAACGCGCAACAGGTGCCTGGCACCTTCGTAGGGGCACGGCGGCGCCGTGCCCCTGCATTTATTCCCGCGTCATCACCGGCAAATAGACCCGGCGCCGGCCAAAGGTCCATGCGTACTCCGCCTGCAGCGGCACCTCGTCCTCCCCGTCGCGGATGCCGGTGGTCAGCCGCACTGCGTACTGCCCGTTCGGGTCCAACGGCGCGTCGGGGGCAAAGGTGACGGTCGGGCTGACATAGCTCACTGCGCCCAGCACCGCCCCGCCGTTCACCAGCACCGTCGTCTCGTCCACCGTCGCCGGGTCGAGACCGCGGTTAAAAGTGGCGGTGATCACGCCGCTGGGATCGAAGGACGTGCCGCCCGGCGGCGGGTAGACCGACACCACCAGCGGGTCGCGCCAGTTGCGGGCCACGTCGTCGACCGCCATCGTGCCGTCGGCGCCGTAGGTGACGGTGACCGTCCGGTTGGCGTAACCGCTCAACCAGCCCCACTTTTCCACCCGCTGCCAACTGCCGCGGGTATACTTGTACTGCGGCTGGCTGCCCTCCGGGGCGAGGATGGTGATCGTCCAGTGAGTGGCGTCGAGGCGGGCCATCGGCGTGGCGTCGGGGTCCCAATCGGCGCCAAAGACGTCGGGGTCGCCGGCAATATAGATCGTGTCGCCCGGCGGGGTAAAGACAGGGACCGCGACGTTGAACGTCACCGTCACCAGCCGCTCCTCGGCCCGCCCGCTGGCAAAGTTGGAAAAGCCGGAAGCGTTGAACGAGCTGTCGAGGGCCTGGACGGTGTAGGTGTAGGTCTGCCCGCTGGTCACCATTTCGTCGGTGTAGACGGCGGTGGGGGCCGCGATACGGTCGATGGGCAGGGCGTCGGAAAAGGTCTCCCCCTCGCCCCAGCGAAAGAGGTCGTAGGCGTAGAGGTCGGGCACGCCGACCGGGTCCCAGGCCAGGGCGATGTGGCCGATGCCCCAGCCGGTCACCCGCAGGTTGGCCGGCGTGGGCGGCGGGGTGGTGTCGCCCGAGGGAAACACGTGCAGCAGGCCCGGGCTGACGACGGCGGTGGAGCTGATGAGGCCGCTCAGGTCGGCATAGACCCAGTCCCGCCCGCCGGTGGTCGAGTAGCGGTAGAGGTAGTAGAATTCGCCAACCTGCTCGGGCAGCAGCGAGGCCGAGAACTCGTCGTTGTTGCCCACGTCGCCGTTGAAATCCGCGTCGACCCACCCGGTCCAGGAGATGGGCGGCTCGGCGGCGATGCCGCAGCCGATCTGGGCGACGAGCCCCTCGGTCTGGCCCGGCTGGCCGGTCACCCCATCGATCCAGACCTGCCCATAGACCGGCTCCGTCGGCGTGATGCCGATGGTGTGGCTGATCTCGGGCGGGTGCTGCAGGTTGGCCCAGTCGATCTCGTAATGGGGCAGCGCCGCCGCCTCGTTGGAGTCGCCGCTCTCGTAGCCGTCGCCGTCGACGGCGGTGACGACGTAATAGTACCAGGTGCCGTTGACCACGCCGGTGTCGGTGTAGGCGGTGCCGGGCAGGCCGCCGGCGACGAGACCGTAGCCGCCGCCGGAGACGAAGGAGCGGTAGAGGTTGTAGCTCGCCGCATCGGCGACGGGGTCCCACTGCAGGCCCACCTGGCCCTCGCCCTCGCTGGCGACCAGGTTGGCCGGCGCATCGGGCGGCTGGAGGTCGCCGCTGGCATAGACCAGCAGCGCGCCCCACATCGGGGCCAGGCCAGTGACGGTGATCCGGCCGCCGGGGGAGACGGCGTAGCTCTGCCCGCCGTCCAGCACATCGGTGAGGACGGTGCCGCTGCCCAGGTAGCCGCCCACGTCGAGGACGACGGTCCGGGTGGCGGTCAGGCCGCGGTTGACGACGACCAGCGCCGCGTCGCCCGCTGTCTCGCCGACCCACTTGCGGCCGTAGGCATAGACCAGCGCCGCGTCGTCGGTGACCAGCGTGTCGAAGGAGCCGGCGCGCAGGGCGGGGTGAGCGGCGCGGGTACGGGCCAGCAACGCATAGTGGGCGGTGATGGCCGGCCGCTGGCTGTAATAGCCGGGCGTGTCGTCCCAGGGGAAGGGGACGCGGTTGTAGGGATCGTCCTCCCATTTCTGGTTGTGCCAGCTGCCGGGGGCGTCGATGCCCACCTCGTCGCCGTAATAGACCGTCGGCGCGCCGGGCAGGCTGAACTGGAGGATCGCCAGCAGCTGCTGGTAGACGTCGACCTCTGCGGGCGAAAGATCGGTGGCGGGGTTGTAGGGGATGTGCTCGGTATCCTCCCCCTTTTGGTTCTTGCTCAACACAAAGCGCAGCCGGTTGGTATCGTGGCTGCCCATCAGGTTCATCATCGCCCGCCAGGCCTCGGGTGCGTAATCCTCTTCGATGCTGTGCAGCCAGGCGTCGAGCTGGGAGGGGCTGATGGGGTCGAGGACGCCGCCGGAGGAGCCGGCGTTGTTGTCGTTGTCCTCATAGTGACGCTCGCGCATGAAGGAGAGCAGGGCGCTGCGGAAGCGATAGTTCATCACCGCGTCCCACTCGCCGCCCAGCAGCCAGGAAGTGGCGTCGCCCCACTCCTCGCCGATGATGACCGCGTCGGGGTCGGCTCCCTTCACCGCCTGGCGAAAGCCCTCCCAATAGTCGTTGGCCGGGTCGTGGGCCACGCCGGGGTCGATGTCGCCGCCGACGTCGAGACGCCAGCCGGCGGTGCCCGAGATGATCCAGCGGGTGGCGATCGAGTCGGCCCCACCGTCGCCATAGATGTAGGCCCGCACCTCCGGGTTGTCGGAGCGGAGAATGGGCAGGCTGTCATAGCCCCACCAGCTCTCATAGTCGGCCCCGTTGGGCGTGCCGTCGTCGGCGGTACAGGGGCCGCTGCCGGGGGCGACGTCGACGAAGGTGTACCAGCCGCGGTAGGGCGAGTCCGGGCTCTCGCAGGCGCCGCTGCCGTCGTTGTCGCCGATGGTCGTCGGGTTGCCGTCGGCGTCCCAGCGGCTGTAGCGGTCGAAATAGACGCTGTCGGACGAGGTGTGGTTAAAGACGCCGTCGAGGATGACGTTCATCCCCCGCGCCTCGGCCTCGGCCAGCAGCAGCGCCAGCGCGGCGCCGCCGCCCAGGTGCGGGTCGACCTGGCCAAAGTCGATGGTGTCGTACTTGTGATTGGAGGGAGAGGAAAAGATCGGGTTGAGATAAAGGGCGGTGATGCCGACACTCTCCAGGTAGTCGAGCTGCTCGACGATGCCCGGCAGGTCGCCGCCGTAAAAGTCCTCGCTCCAGCGGTTGTAATAGGGATCGCCGGGGTCGCGGGGGTCGATCACCTGGCTGTTCCAGGCCGGGTACTCGATGCCGCCGGCGGGGTTGCCGTAGATGAAATGGGTGCCCGAAACGACATTGTTCGCCGGGTCGCCGTCGCGGAAGCGGTCGGGCAAGACCTGGCAGATGACGCCGTTCTGGATCCAGTCGGGGGTCTCGTAGGTCGGGTCGTAGACGGTGATCTGGTAGGAGAGGTCCGGCGTGTCCTCATAGGCCGCCCCGGGCCCACCCTCGTTGTAGCCGCGGTAGACGTCGTCGACGACGTGGTTGTCTTCGTAGTAGTCGGTGTCCGCGCCGTCGGTGGCGATAAAGCGGTACCAGAGGATGGTCGGCAGGTCCTCGGCCGGGAGGGCGACCTCCCAGTAGTCGTAGGCCGGATCGGAAGTGACGATGGACATTGGGTAGAGCGCTTGCTCGTCGGCCCGGTCGTCCCAGACGCGCAGCCGCGCCCCGGTCAGGTCGCCGGTGTAGGAGCGGAAGCGGATGGTGACCGGCATGCCGGTCGGCACGGCGCCGGTGGGGGAGCGGTAGGCCGGGTCGCGCGAGTCGTGGTAGAGGCCGTCCCAATAGACGTCGTCGTCGTGGGCCGCGCCGAAGGAGACGTGGCGGACGACGGTGGTCGCGTCGCCGCCATCCTCGGCGGTGACGGTGATGGTATTGCTGCCCTGGAGCAGCGTAATCGGCTGGGTAAAGGCGCCGGAGAGGCCGACGGCGGGGTTGAACCAGGCGCTGCCGTTCACGTTCACCGTGACCGTGACCCCGGTCGTCGGCGAGACCACTCCGGCGACGTCGAGGTAGGGCAGGGCAAAATAGTGCCCGTCGGGCGGGTAAGTGACGCCCAGCTGGACGCCGGGATATTGGGTGGAGCAATCGAGCTCGGCGGTGGTCTCCCAGTCCCAGGCGTTCCAATCCTCGGGCGGGTCGTTGATCGTGTCCTGGGCATTGGGGTTGCCCATCTCGCCGGTGCTCCAGGCCTCGACCCAGATGGCGGGCGGGCTGCCCAGGCGGCTCTTGGCAATGCGCCACTCGATGACCGAGGTGGCGCCGGCGACGAGGGCGGCCTCGTCGGCGGTGCCGTTCTGGGACCAGGAACCGCTCCACTCCCAGAACTGGGTGTGGTCGGTGCCGTAGGGGGGCGTATCGACCCAGGTATAGATGCCGTATTCGGGCTGGTGGGGAGCGTTGACGGCCACGTTGCGTCCCCAGGCGTCGTCGGGGGCGCCGCTGCCGTCGTTGGTGGTGTCGACGTAGATGACGTACTTGCCCCAGTCGGCGGCCCCCACGTCGGCGTCGATGGTAAAGGCAAAGTAATAGCTGCCCCCGTCCTCGGCGACGTAGAGCTCGCCCAGGTCCATCACGTCGTTGCCGTTGCCGTCGAGGTTCGAGTCGCTGGCGGCAGGCGGGCCGTAGGCCGCGTCGACGACGCCGTCGACGACGATCGTCGCCTCGACGCTATCCCGGGCCAGGGAGGGACCCCCCAGCAGGGCCAATGAAGCAAGGGCCAGGAGCAGGCCCGTGCTCCCGGCGACGAGCAGTGAGACCGTTCGCTTATTCATGCTTACATCCTTTTCTCCTTGTCCCCTTGTCTCTTCCTCCGCCGTCCTACCAAGGCCAACCCGCTAATGCTCAAACTGCCGATCAGCAGGGCCGAGAGCGGAATGGAGGGGCCCATCGGCGACTCGGTAAAGGGGGTGTCGGGGGTTGGGGTCGGGGTGTGGGTCGGCGTCGGGGTGGGCGGCAACGTCGGGGTGGGAGTGGGGGTGGGGGTGGACGTGGGCGTAGGGGCCGGGGTGGGGGTCAGCGTGGGGGTTGGGGTAAGAGTCGGGGTGGGAGTATAGGTGGGAGCGGGGGTCGGCGTGGGAACGAAGGGGGCCTCTACAGGAGGAACGGTGGGAGACGGGGCGGGCGTCGGGCCGTCCGAGGCCCCGGCGGCATCCTCGACCAGCATCAACGGCGCGCCGCCGATGAGACAGGCGCCGTCGTAATTGCAACCGGAGAGGGAAAGCGTGTAATAGCCCCGGTCGGGGTAGACGACCCGCGCCCCACCCCACATGTCGACCAAGAGGGCGCGGGTGGTCTGGGCGGGGAGGATGACAGACTGGGGGGAGGGGCTGCGCGACCAGGTGACCGTGGTGGTCTGGTTGCCGCGGTCGATCACGACGACGCTGACGTCGTCGCGCTGCTGCCAGTTGCCGGAGCGAAAGCCGGCCATGTAGGTCGTGGCGACCTGGTAGGCAATAAAGGCGGGGCGGTGGGTGCCGTCCATGCGCACCAGTCCAAAAGGCTCGGGATTGGCCTCGCGGTCCCGTTCGGTGTCGATAGCCTTGTAGACGGCGATGCGCTCGGCGCCCCCGGCGATGCCCAGTGCCATGGCCTGGATGATAAAGGCGGCCTGGTCGTCCAGGGTGACCATGAACTGCGGCGCTGGCACCGGCCAGGCCGGGTCCTCGGAGGGCGCAGCGTTGGTCTCGACGATCCACAGCGGCTTGTAGCCGACGTACTCGTTCACCAGGTTGCGGTAAAGGACAGTCCAGTCGTAAACGTTTTCGGAATTAAAGTAGATGTGCAGGGTAACGACGTCGAAATAGTAATTGTTGCGGACGGCGTTGCCATCGGCGACAATGGCCTGGAGCAGGCGGCGCATGAACAGGTCGCGGCCATAGTCAGCATCCCAAGAGTGCGTGACCGCTGCCAGGTGAACGACGCCGTTGGGGTTGTACTCTTTGACCACGGCGTAGGAAACGCGCATCAGCTGCACAAAGTCCTCGACCGAGCCACCCCAGCTCTGGTGGTAGCTTTCCCAGATATCCGGTTCGTTCCAGATGATCCAGTGGTCGATGCGTCCGGCGTAACGGGTGACCAGGCTTTGCAAAAAGACAGCCCATTGGTTGTTGGGGTCGTTGTGGCCCAGGTAGAGGCCCTGCGGCACGCCGACGCCGCGCCCGTAGTCGGTGGCCCAGCCGGGGGTGTTGGTCACCAGGCCGATCACCTGGCGGCCCTGGGCCAGTTCGAGGGCCAGCTGCTCGTCGCTGATGGGCAGGTTCCACTGCTCTCCCCCGTCAGGCTGGATTTCGTTCCAGCGGAAGGTGACACGGGTCCAGCCAGCTCCCAGCTCCGACGCAGTCCAGGGGGCGTCGTAGGCCTCGATGAGGCCAAAGCGATAGTCCGGCGCGCTGGCCGCGGATTTCGCCGCGGTCAGTCCAAGCGAGATGAGCGGGACCAGGAGAATCAGCAGCAGCGACAGGGCGCGTTTCATCAGACAGTTATTCTAACAGAAAGGGTGGAAGCTGCAAGTGCGGCCGTGAGCAATTACCGGGAATCTGTAACTGCTCATGCCGCCCGCCCGGATGCCCTACCGCGCTGGAGAAGGAGGGAAAATGTGGGTGCCGGCACCCACATCCTTCCCCTTTCCGGGCTCGGGAGGGCGTCCAGGGGCGACCGGCTGAGCAGTTACGGGAATCTTAAAATTATCCGCCAGGACTAGACGTGGGGAGAAAAGTGGTGTATAATGGGTAAATGTGGAGGAAAGTGGGGAAAGGGCCAGGTTTCTTGCGGGTTTCCGCCGCTCCAGTGGGGGGATATAGAACAGATGTTCTTGGGAGAATACACCCATACAATTGACGACAAGGGACGGCTCACCGTCCCGGCCAAGTTCCGTGGGGACCTGACGACGGGCCTGGTAGTGACCAAGGGAATCGATCGCTGCCTGGTCATTTACCCCATGGACGCCTGGCGGGTGCTCCGCGACCAGGTGGCCGTTCTCCCAATGACCGACCGCACCGCGCGGAGTTTCCGGCGCTTGATCTTTTCCGGCGCCAGCGACACGGTTCCCGACGGGCAGGGACGCATCAACATTCCGCAACCCCTGCGAGAGTACGCCGGTCTCGACGGCCAGGTGATCGTCGCCGGATGCGATACTTACATCGAGCTTTGGACCCCCAAAGCCTGGGAAGAGACGCGTTCCTGGGCGGAGCAGAATGCCGACGATGCTGAGCGATGGTCGGGACTCGGCATCTAGGCCCATCCCACCATGATCTGGCGGGACAGGAGGCTGCCGGCCTTCACGTCCCGGTCCTTTTACAACCAGTGCTTGCTTTCCTGAATGTCCGACCGGACAGCACCTATCTCGACGGGACAGTGGGCGGCGGCGGGCATGCCGAGGCAATTCTCTCCCAGTCGGCTCCCAGCGGGCAGCTACTCGGGCTGGACCGGGACCAGGAAGCCCTGGCGGCCGCCCGGCAGCGCCTGGCGCCTTTTGGGCAGCGGGCGCTCCTGCGACACGGCTCCTACGCCGATCTGCCCGAGCTGGCGCAGGAATTGATCCCGGTCGACGGCGTGCTGCTGGACCTGGGGCTCTCTTCCCGCCAGTTGGCCGACCCGCAGCGGGGGTTTTCCTTCTCCCAGGAAGGGCCGTTGGATATGCGCTTCGACCCGGCGGAAGACAGCCCGACGGCAGCGGACCTGGTCAACACGCTGTCTGTTAAAGAGCTGACGGACATATTATACCGCTTTGGAGAGGAACGGCAAGCACGGCGGATCGCCGAGGCCATTTTCCGCGCCCGCCCGCTGCGCAGCACGACCGAGTTGGCACAGTTGGTGGCGGGAGTGGCCCGGCGGACCGGACACATTCACCCGGCCACGCGAACGTTCCAGGCCCTGCGCATCGCCGTCAACCAAGAATTGGAAACGCTGTCCGCTGCACTGCCGCGGATCATCGAGCTCTTGGCCCCTGGAGGCCGGCTGGTGGTGATCAGCTTTCATTCTTTAGAAGACCGTATCGTCAAGCGGTTTATACGGACAGAGAGCCTGGACTGCATCTGTCCGCCCGAGATACCGGTTTGTACCTGTAACCATCGCGCCAGGTTGGCCGTACTGACTGCAAAACCGGTGCGGCCCAACACAGCAGAGATCGAGGCCAACCCACGCTCGCGGTCAGCCCGGCTAAGGGCAGGGAAAAAAATATGAAAGCCAGCAGCCAAAAAAAGTCGCGGGTCGCGGATCGAAAGCCTCGCCGCGATTCGGGGCCGGTGATTTGGCGTTTTGATCTGGGTGAGTGGCTCAGCCACGCCTTCCGCCGGCGCGGGTTGGACCTGAGCTGGCAGGCAATGTCGGTCATTCTCGCGCTGCTGGTAATCGTCTGGCTGGTGACCGGGTCGTACCTGGTCGTGGTCAGCCAGACGATGGTGGCGGCGCGGCGAATCCAGGAGCTGCGCGACCGGGTCGCGGCACTGCAACGGGCGAACGCAATTCTCGAGCAAGAAATCATGGAACTGGAAGCAATGGACAATTTACTCGGTAAGGCCCAAGAGCAGGGGTTTGGCATCCCTTCACGGGTCGAGTTTGTGGAGCCATAGAACGTGCCTGCTCACCTGCGCCGCCGCTTGTCTTTTGTCTCCACGCTCCTGATCGGGGCGGCGATTGCGCTGGCGCTGCGGCTGGTCAGCGTCCAGATCGTGCAAGGAGCGGAACTGCGCGCCCAGGCCGAGGCGGCCCGCGAGAACCGCTTGCGGATCCCCGAGCCGCCGCGGGGTATGATCTATGATCGGGATGGATTCCTGTTGACGGTCAACGAGCTGCATTACTCGGTCGAGGCCCACCCGCCTTTTATCCGCAATGTCGACCTGGCGGCCAGGCGGCTGGCGCCGATTCTCCACGTACCGGCTGCTTCGATCGCCACCGTCTTGAGCGGGGAGGCGAGTTGGGTCTGCCTGGATCCGCTGGTGACGGCGCAGGAAGGAGAGGCAATCCAGGAACTGGGCCTGCAGGGAATCGTCGTGGAACGCCGCTGGCTCCGCCACTACCCGCACCACACGCTGACCTCGCACCTGCTCGGCTTTGTGAACCGGAACGGCGTGGGGTTCTACGGCCTGGAAGGGCGCTACGATCCGATCCTGCAGGCCAGGACTCCCCAGTGGCAGGGGGAGACGGGCCCTTCGGCGCGCTGGCCTTTGCCCCACGAAGAGGGAACGGTCGATCCGCCGCTGGCAGGGACAGACCTGGTGCTCACCTTCGACCTGGGCGTGCAGGCGATGGTGGCGGGAGAGTTGGAGCGAGCGCTGAACGAGTTCCAGGCGGCCGGTGGAACGATCATTGTCCTGGATCCCAACACGGGAGCCATTCTGGCCATGGTCACCCAGCCGGCCTACGATCCCAATCATTACGAGCGCTACGTCTATCAAGAACGGGAGCAAGACTTTTTGAGCCCCGCCTACGGCGCCCAGTACGAGCCGGGGTCAGTATTCAAGATTATTACCCTCGCGGCAGCGCTGGAGAGCGGCCATGTCACTCCGCAGACGACTTATTACGATGCGGGGCGGATCGAATACGGCGGGCGAGTGTTTCGCAACTGGGACGAAAATGCCTACGGCGAGCAGGGCCTGGTGGGACTGTTGGGCCATTCGCTCAACGTGGGCGCGGTCTGGCTGGCGACGCAGATGGGACCCGACGACTTTTATCATTACCTGCAGGCCTTTGGCGTTGGCCAGCCCACGGGCGTCGACCTGCAGGGCGAGGCAGTGGGCTGGCTGAGGGTGCCCGGCGACCTGGAATGGCACGATTCCGACCTGGGGGCAAACAGTTTTGGCCAGGGTCTGGCGATGACGCCGCTGCAGGTGGTGTCGGCAGTGGCAGCGGTGGCCAACGAGGGGCGGCTGATGCGGCCATACGTCGTTGCCCAGCAGGTCCGGCCGGACGGCACGGTGCTCGACTCCCAGCCGGTCGTGCGCGGGCAGCCGATCTCGGCCGAGACCGCGGCTACGCTGACCGAACTGCTGGCCCAGGCACTCGAGCAGCACCTGCCGCAGACACAGGTCGCGGGATACCGCATCGCCGGCAAGACGAGCACGGCCCAAATTCCCGTGCCCGGCGGGTACGATCCCCGCTGGACCATCGCTTCCTTCGTCGGCTATGGCCCGGTGCGGGACCCGCAGTTGGTCATCCTGGTGCGGCTGGACCGCCCGCAGACCTCCCCCTGGGGGTCGCAGACGGCGGCCATCGTTTTTCAACGGCTGGCAACCCAGTTGTTCCCCATGTTGGGGATTGCGCCAGACGAGTAGGAAAAACTGTGCAGAAAAGCGGTGCGATCACACTGGCAGACGTCGTGCAAGGGCTGAGCGACGTCCGGCTGCCCGAGTTGGAGCGGCAGCCGACGCGCGTCGTCCTCGACTCGCGGCAGATCCAACCCGGCCAGGTCTTTGTCGCTTTGCGCGGCGAGCGGGCCGATGGGCACGATTTTGTCGGCCACGCCCTGGCACAGGGCGCCGTGCTGGCCATCGTGTCCCGGCCGGTGGACACTCCCGCACCAGTGATCGACCTGACAGCCGCAGAGCCCGTTCTGCCGGCGGCATGGACGATGCCCGCCTTGCTGCGGGTGCCCGACACGGTCAAGGCGCTGCAGCAGTTGGCGGCCTTTTGGCGGCGGCGCCACTCGCCACGGGTCATTGGCATCACCGGCAGCGTCGGCAAGACGACGACCAAGGAGCTGGTGGCTGACATCCTGGCACAGCGCTATGTCACGCTCAAGAGCGAACAATCATACAACAACGAGATTGGCCTGCCCATCACATTGTTGGAACTGACGACGGGACACGAACGGGTGGTGCTGGAGATGGGCATGTACGACGTGGGCGAGATCGCCGGTCTGGCCCACATCGCCCTACCCCACGTGGGGGTCGTCACCATCATCGGCCCCGTTCACCTGGAACGGGCGCTGACGATGGAACGGATCGTCCAGGCCAAGACAGAGCTGGTGCAGGCACTGCCGCCAGGCCCGGAAGGCGCCGCCATCCTCAACTATGACGAGCCGCTGGTCTTGGGGATGCGCGACGCAACCCGCGCCCAGGTCATGACCTACGGCATCTCTCCGGATGCAGACCTGTGGGCCGACGACATCGAGAGCTTGGGACTGGAGGGCATCCGCTTCCGCATGCACTACCGGGGCGAGACGATCCACGCCAAGGTGCCGTTGCTGGGCCGCCACTCGGTCCACACGGCGCTGCGGGCGACGGCGGTGGGGTTGGTAGAGAACCTGACCTGGCAAGAGATCATGGAGGGGCTGCGCACCCCCTCCCCCCAGCTGCGATTGGTGGCGGTTCGCGGCCCTCAGGGGGCGACGATTCTCGACGACACCTACAACGCCAGCCCCGCCTCGACCATCGCCGCCCTCAACCTGCTGGAAGACCTGCCGGGCCGCAAGATCGCCGTCCTGGGCGACATGCTGGAGCTGGGCGATTACGAGCGCGAGGGGCACGAAAAGGTCGGCATGCGCGCGCTGGAAGTGGTCGACGCGCTGATCGCCGTCGGCGACCGCGGGCGCATCATCGGCGAGACGGCGATCCGCTGGGGGATGCCTGCCCACCAGGTGCACCTCGTCAAAGACAATGCGGCCGCGATTTGCCTGCTGGCGGAAATGGTTGGCGAGAACGACGTCATCCTGGTCAAGGGCTCTCGCTCGATGGGCATGGAAGAGATCGTCAACGCGCTGGGGAGGAGCTAATGGGTTTCTCACTGCTGATGGCGAGTATTTCCTTCCTCCTGGCCGTGGGATGGGGCGGGCCGCTCATCGCCCTCCTGCGTCGCTACAAGATCGGCAAGCGCATCCGCATCGACGGCCCGCGCGGACACCAGACCAAGCTGGGCACGCCGACGATGGGCGGGTTGATGATCGTCGTGCCGGTCCTGCTAATCACGTTGGGACTAAGCATTTACTACTTTCTGACCGGCACCACGTTGGAGGCGGAGGAAGGGCTAGGCCGTTCGATCCTGGTGCCGCTGGCGGCGATGGTGATGTACGCCATCATCGGCGCGATGGACGACGTCGCCGGCGTGCGGGGAATGCGCCGCGGCGAAGGCTTTCGCGCCCGCCAAAAGATCGTCTGGGAGCTGCTGGTCAGCCTGGGCATCGCCGTCGTGCTGCACCTGCTCCTCGACCTGCGCAGCCTGGCGATTCCGGGCATGGTCGACAGGATCGACATCGGGCTCTTTTACATCCCGGTTGCCATGTTTATCATCATCTCGTCATCCAACGCCGTCAACCTGACCGACGGCCTGGATGGACTGGCGGGGATCATTGTCGCCAGCGCCTATGCCGCCTACGGCGTGATCGCCTTCTTGCAATCCCAGTTCTTTTTGGTGCGTTTCTGCTTTACCGTGGTCGGGGCTTGCTTTGCCTTTTTGTGGTACAATGCCCATCCGGCGCAGATGTTTATGGGCGATACGGGCAGCCTGGCCCTGGGCGCGACGCTGGGGACGGTGGCGCTGATGACCGGCCAGTGGCTGCTGCTGCCGATCGTGGTACTGGTGCCGGTGGCGGAGGCGCTGTCGGTCGTCATCCAGGTCGCCTACTTCAAGTATACCAGGCGGCGGTACGGGCAGGGGCGGCGCGTGTTCAAGATGGCCCCGCTGCATCACCATTTCGAGCTGCTGGGCTGGTCAGAGACACAGGTCGTGCAGCGCTTTTGGCTGGTACAATTGATGGCCGCTATGGCCGGAGTCGCCTTGGCGCTCATCTAAACGTGGAGGGCAACGTGATGAATTTCGGTTTATTGTGGTTCGACAACGATTCGCGGCGGGGCTTGAAGGAAAAAGTGCTGCGGGCAGCGGATCACTACCAGCAAAAATACGGCCAGCGTCCCAATCTCTGTTTCGTCCATCCCAGCATGCTGAAGGAGAACGGAGATGACGAGTTCCGGGCGGATGGGGTCCAGGTCCGCTCCGGCCGCGCCGTCTTGCCGCATCACTTTTGGATCGGCGTGGCGGACAAGTAAGACAACGAGGAGAAGGGGAGACAGGTGCATGGTACGTCTTGACGGCAAACGAGTCCTTGTGCTGGGCCTGGCCCGGCAGGGGAGTGCGCTGGCTCACTTCCTGGTCCGAGAGGGGGCGGAGGTGACGATATCCGACCTGAAGGACGCGGCGGCCCTCGCTGCGCCCCTGGCCGAGTTAGCTGGCTTACCAATCCGCTACGTCCTGGGCAAGCACCCCAAGAACCTGCTGCAGGGGACGGACCTGCTCTGCCTGAGCGGCGGGGTGCCGCTGGAGGCGCCCATCGTGGTGGAAGCGCGGCGGCGCTCGATCCCCCTCAGCAACGACGCCCAGCTTTTTTTGGAGCGCTGCCCGGCGCCGGTGGTGGGCATCACCGGGTCGGCTGGCAAGACGACGACGACCGCCCTGGCCGGTGCCATGTGCCGTGAGGCGGGGTATACGACCTGGGTGGGAGGGAACATCGGCAACCCGCTCATCGCCAACCTGGAGCAAATCGGCCCAGACGACCGGGTGGTGATGGAACTCTCCAGCTTCCAGCTCGAGATCATGACCGTCAGCCCCCACGTCGCGGCGGTGCTCAACATCACCCCCAACCACCTGGACCGGCACAAGACGATGGAGAACTATATCGCGGCCAAGCGGAACATCATCGCCCACCAGGGAGCGGAGGATTACGCGGTGCTCGGTTTCGACGATGCCAGCACCCGCGCCCTGGCGCTGGACACCCCGGCCCACCCCCTCTTTTTCAGCGTCGGCGTCGAGGTTGACGAGGGCGCCTACAAGACGAACGGCGAGCTGGCCCTCCGTCTTGGCGGCCGCCACACTGTGATCTGCCCGGTCAAAGAGGTCCGGCTGCGGGGACGTCACAACCTGCTCAACATCGCTGCCGCCGCCGCAGTTTGCGGCGTCAGCGGGGTTCCGGTGGAGGCGATGCGACGGGCGATCCAAGGCTTTAGCGGCGTAGCGCATCGCCTGGAATGGATACGCCGCTGGCGCGGCAGCGAGTGGTACGACGATTCCATCGCCACCGCCCCCGAGCGGGTGGTGGCCGCGCTGCGCTCGTTCGAGGAGCCGATCGTGCTCCTGGCAGGGGGGAGGGATAAGGATTTGCCGTGGGAGGATTTCGCGG
Organism: Anaerolineae bacterium; assembly: GCA_016931695.1. Classification (GTDB taxonomy): domain Bacteria; phylum Chloroflexota; class Anaerolineae; order B4-G1; family DUEL01; genus JAFGEI01. The sequence continues at coordinate 15,814 of JAFGEI010000091.1, forward strand.
CCGAGGCAGTAACGCGGGTGCGCCACCTGATCACCTTTGGCGAGGCGGGAGAGATGATCGCCCGCGTGGTCAAGCAGCGCCGCAACGGCGGTCAGGCCGGCAAGCTGGAGAGCATCACCCGCGTCGCCACGATGGAAGAGGCGGTCGAGAGCGCGGCCCAGGTAGCCCGCGCCGGGGACGTCGTGCTGCTATCGCCAGGCGGGACCAGCTTTGATGCTTTTCATGATTTTGCAGAACGGGGCGAGCGGTTCAAGGAATTGGTGACTAACCTAGAGGGGTAGCAACGAGATGGCAAAAAAGGGAAAAAAGCGCCCGGGACGCGACCAGCGAGAGCCCGATTATTTCCTGATCCTGGTAGCGGTCGCCCTGCTACTGATTGGCCTGCTGATGGTCTATAGCACCACCTTCGATTGGGGCTATCTCGACCGCGGCGACCCCTTTCACCATTTGAAGCGGCAGTTGATGTGGGTCTCGCTGGGGGGCATTACCGCCGCCACCCTGGCCTGTATCGACTATGGATACTGGCAGCGCTGGGCGGTGCCGCTGCTCGCGGCAACCCTGGCCGTGCTGGTGCTGCTGCTGGTCGTCGGCGATTGGCTGTGGGGCGCCCGGCGGGCCTTTACCAACGGCTCGATCCAGCCTGGCGAGCTGGCCAAGCTGGCGACGGTCATCTATGCCGCGGCCTGGGCCTCCTCAAAGGGGGACCAGATCCGCGACGTGACGTACGGCCTGATTCCCTTTGCCATCTGGATGGGCGGGGTCGCCGGGCTGGTGACCCTCCAGCCGGACCTGAGCGCGGTGGTGATCTTGATTATGGCCGGGTTCGCCGTCTTTTTCCTGGCCGGAGCGCACCTGGGGCAGCTGCTCGTCTCGGGCGCAGTGGGAGGAGGGGTCTTTTGGAGCATGGTCGCGCTCTATCCCTACGCCCAGCGGCGCATCGTCGAGTTTATTGCCGGGCTGCAGGACCCGACGATCCTCCCCTACCACCCGCGGCAGGCGCTGTACGCCCTGGCGAGCGGCGGCCTGCTGGGCACCGGCCTCGGGGCGGGGCGGGAAAAGTTTGGCTATCTGCCGATGGCCCACAACGACACCATTTTCGCGGCCCTGGGCGAAGAGTTGGGGCTGATCGGCTGTCTGTTGGTCATCGGGTTGTTCGCACTGCTGGCGTGGCGCGGGTTCCGCATCGCCGTGCGCGCCCAGGATCATTTCGGCAGCCTGCTGGCCTGCGGGCTGACCAGCCTGTTGGTTTTCCAGGCCACATTGAATATCGGAGCGGTGACGTCACTGCTGCCCTTTACCGGAACGACGTTGCCCTTTATCAGCCTGGGCGGATCTTCGCTGGGCATTTCGATGGCCGCAGTGGGATTGCTGGTGAGCATCTCCCGCGGCCGGTCTCGCCGGGAGCAGCATGTCGATGAGGGTGTGGATCGCGGGGGGCGGAACGGGCGGACACGTCTATCCCGGTCTGGCCGTCCTACAGGCACTTGAGGCGCAAGGGCCGGCCGATCCGCTCTACATCGGCGGCATTGACAGCGTCGAGGAGCGGCTCGTCGAGCGGGCGGGCCGGCGATTCGTCGGCATACCGGCCGGGGGCGTCCACGGGCTGTCTCCCTGGCGAGCAGCCTGGAACCTGACCAAACTGGCGCGGGGATTTGCAGCAGCCCTGGGCTTGGGACGGCGGGAGCGGCCCGAGGTGCTCTTTGTCACCGGCGGATACGCCAGCGTTCCCGTCGCCCTGGCGGCGTGGATGCTGCGGACGCCGATCCTGGTCTATTTGCCGGACATTGAGCCCGGCCTGGCAGTCCGCTTGATCGCCCGTCTGGCGACCCGCGTCGCGGTGACGACGGCAGACTCGCAGGCCTACTTCCCGGCCGGCAAGAGCGTGGTGACCGGCTATCCGCTCCGGCCCGAGTTTGCCGCGGTGACCCAGCCCGCGGCGCGCAAAGCGTTGGGTCTGGAAACAACTGAAAAGGTTTTGCTGGTATTTGGCGGCAGCCACGGCGCGCGGAGCATCAATCGCGCGGTGGTGGAAAATTTGCCGGTACTGCTGGAGGAAGCACAAGTCGTGCATCTGTGTGGAGAGTTGGACTGGCCGTGGGTCGAGGAGCGGGAGGATTCCCTGCCCTCTGACCTGCGCGCGCGCTATCGCCCCTTTTCCTACCTGCACGAGATGGGGCAGGCCCTGGCGGCCGCCGACCTGGCGGTCTGTCGGGCAGGCGCCTCCACGCTGGGCGAGCTGCCAGCATTTGGCCTGGCGGCGATCCTGGTACCCTATCCCCACGCCTGGCGCTATCAGCGGGTCAACGCCGAGTGGCTGGTCTCGCGTGGGGCAGCGGTGATGCTGGAAGACGAGCGGTTGGGAGCGGCGCTGGTGCCGACGGTGCGCGACCTGTTGCGCGATCCCCGTCGGCTGGCCGAGATGGGAACGCGCTCCCGCGCCCTGGCCCTTCCAGACGCCGCCGATCACCTGGCCCGCCAGTTGAGAGAATTGGCCGGCGCTCCGCCCCGGTCAGGCGGACGAGCGGAGGAGGGGGCATAATGGTCCCGTTACATACCGTTTTTATCATCATGCTGGCAGTGTTTGCCCTCATCGGCAGCCTGCGTGGTTGGGCCAAAGAGATCATTGTCGCATTCAGCGTGGTCCTGGCCCTCTTTATCGAAGATGTCATGACCCAGCGGGTCATTGTGATCCGGGATTTGTGGGCCAACATCCCCATAATGAGCCAGTTCTGGATCCGCATCGTCATCTTTGGCCTCATCGTCATCTTTGGCTACGCCAGCCCCTCGGTGGCCCAACGCCTCGGCTCGCGGGTGGCCCGAGAGCGGCTGCAGGATATCCTGCTCGGCTTTTTCATCGGCTTGCTGAACGGCGCGCTGATCATCGGCTCGCTGTGGTCCTTCATGGAGGCCGCACACTACGGCGTGCCCGAAGGCCAGTACATCGTCCAAGAGATCATCGGCGAAGACGGCGAGGTGGAGACGATCGTCATCTATGATCCCGAGGCCAAGGGGTTGGGCGGCATCCGCCCGGCCGAAACTGACCACGCAACCGAAACGTTGCTCCCCTACCTTCCCCCGCGCATCATCAATGGCGCCGTTCTGTACCTGGCGGTCGGCCTGGCATTTGTATTCGTGATCATTGTCTTTATCTGATGGATGGGTGAGTGCGATGGACCTGCAAGACAAACACATCCATTTTGTCGGCATCGGCGGGGCGGGACTCTCGGCCATCGCCCGCGTGCTGCTGGAACAGGGCGCCGCGATTTCGGGCTCCGACCTCTTTCTCTCCCCGGTCGCCCGGGCGCTGGCGCAAGATGGCGCGCAGGTCTATGAGGGCCACCACGCCGACCACCTGGCGGGGGCAGAGTTGGTCGTCGTCTCGTCCGCCGTGCCGGAGGGGAACGTCGAAGTGCAGGCGGCAAGAGCCGCCAGTATCCCCGTCGTCGGCCGGGCCGAGGTGCTGGGCTGGATGATGGCGGGCCGCGTCGGCATCGCCATCGCCGGGACCCACGGCAAGACGACGACGACGGGCATGGTGGCCACGATCCTCTGGGAAGGCGGCCTCGACCCCACGTTCATCGTCGGCGGGGTCATCTCGGGCCTGGAGACCAATGCCCGCGCCGGCACCGGTCCCCATTTCGTCGTCGAGGCGGACGAATACGATCGCGCCTTCCTCGGGCTGCGGCCCCAGGTGGCGGTGATCACCAACGTCGAGCACGACCACCCAGACTGCTACCCCCAGTTTGCCCACTTCCGCCTCGCCTTTGCCGATTTCGTCGCCCTGCTGCCGCCCGACGGGCTGCTGGTCGTCTGCCGCGACGACCCGGTGGCAGCCGAAATTGGGGCCGGGATGTTCGCCCAGCAGCAGCCGGTGGTTTCGTACGGGCTGGAGGAAGGCGCGATGTGGATGGGGCGGGAGCTGCGCCCCAATCCCAGCGGGGGGACGGATTTCCTCGTAGTGCGGGCGGGACAGGCCCTGGGCGAGGTGCGGCTGCGGGTGCCCGGCCGGCACAACGTGCTCAACGCGCTGGCGGCGCTGGCGGTGAGCGATCACCTGGGCGTGCCGTTTCCCACCTCCCGCTCCGCGCTGGCCAATTTTCGCGGCGCAAACCGCCGCTTCGAGACCAAGGGCGAGGTCGACGGCGTGACGGTAGTGGACGATTACGCGCACCACCCGACCGAGATCCAGGCCACGCTGGAAGCGGCCCACGAACGTTTCCCCAACCAGCCGCTGTGGGCGGTCTGGCAGCCCCACACCTACAGCCGCACCCGGACGCTCTTTGCGCAATTCACCCGCTCGTTCGACCGCGCCGATCACGTCCTGGTCCTGCCGATCTATGCCGCGCGCGAGCAAGATACGCTGGGTGTGAGCCACACCGACCTGGCGGCGGCAATGGGGGAGCATCCCGACGCGCGCGCCGTCGGCTCGCTGGAGGAGGCGCTGGTGGTCCTGGGCACAGAGGTTATGCCGCACGAGGTCGTGCTGACGATGGGCGCCGGGGACGGCGACCAGGTGGGAGAATGGCTGCTGACCGCTCTCCAGAACGGAAAAGAATTGGAAGAGTAGCAGAGCAGGGGAGACACACGGATGGCCACGCGGAAAAAAGCGCTCAAGCGCTTGAGCGATGCACTGGGAGCGCGCGGACGGCGGGACGAGCCGCTGGCGCTCTATACCAACATCCGCATCGGCGGAGCGGCGGATTTACTGACCGTCTGCCACACCACCGACGAGCTGGTCGAAGCGGTGCGCCTGGCGAACGAGTGCGCCGTCCCCTGGCGGGTGCTCGGCGGCGGGTGCAACGTCCTGGTCGCCGACGCCGGGTTTCGCGGCCTGGTGGTGATCAACCGCGCCGACCGGGTGCGGATCGAAGGAGATGGAACGGTCTGGGCGGAAAGCGGGGCGATGCTTTCGCCCCTGGCCCGCGAGACGGTGACCCGCGGGCTGGTCGGCCTGGAGTGGGCGGCCGGCCTGCCGGGGACCGTGGGCGGGGCGGTGGTCGGCAACGCCGGCGCCTTTGGCGGCGACGTCGCCTCCTGCATGCGCCGCGCAACGGTGCTGGAGCCGGGCGGCCAGGTCGTCGAACGGGCGTCAGAGTGGTTCGAGTTCGTCTACCGCGGCAGCCGGCTGAAAAGCCCGCAGGGCAGCGCCGCCGTCGTCCTCGCGGCGACTTTTGGCCTGCAGCCGGGCGACCCGGCGGCGCTGACGACGCGGGTGACCGAGATCCTGGAGTGGCGGCGCCTCCGCCACCCCCACGGTGCGACAATGGGCTCGACTTTCAAAAACGCCCCCGACGCCCACGCCGGGCGGTTGATCGACGGCGCGGGACTGAAGGGCTATACCATCGGCGGGGCCGAGGTCTCGACGCAGCACGCCAACTTTTTTATCAACACTGGCCGGGCGACCGCCGCCGACGTCCGGGCGTTGATCGAACACGTGCAGCGCGAAGTAGAGCGGCGGTTTGGCGTGCGGCTGGAACCCGAGATCGAGCTGGTTGGAGAGTGGTAGGGATGGCGACGAAAATCCGCGTTGGGGTGATATTTGGCGGCCGCTCGGGAGAGCACGAGGTCAGCCTGGCCTCCGCCCGCTCGGTGATGGCGGCGCTGGACCCCGACAAGTACCAGGTGGTGCCTATCGGCATCACCAAGGAAGGCGGCTGGATTGCCGCCGGCGACCCGATGCAAGCGCTGACCGCCGGCGATGCCGGTTCCAGCGGCCCGGCCGCCCTGCTGAGCGATCCCGCCTACCGCGGCTTGATGCGCCTGGAAGAGAAAGGACAGGCGGTCGAGGTGGTGCGGATGACCCAGCTCGATGTCATCTTTCCCGTCCTGCACGGCCCGTACGGCGAGGATGGCACGGTGCAGGGCCTGCTCGACCTGGCAGGGATTCCCTACGTCGGGGCGGGGGTCACCGGCTCCGCCGTAGCAATGGACAAGGCGATATTCAAGGACGTGATACGGGCCCACGGCCTGCCGGTCGTGGATTCGCAGCTGGTGATGCGCCGCGAGTGGGAGGCGCGCCCCGAGCAGGTGCTCGACCGCCTTGAAGGCACGCTGGGCTACCCCGTCTTTACCAAGCCGGCCAACCTGGGCTCCAGCGTGGGGATTTGCAAATGCCACGACCGGGCGGGATTGGTCCACGGGCTGGACGAAGCGGCGCGCTACGACCGCAAGCTGCTGGTCGAAGCGGCAGTTCCCCAGGCCCGCGAGATCGAGGTCAGCGTGTTGGGCAACGACGACCCGATCGCCTCGCTGCCGGGCGAGATTCTGCCCAGCCGCGAGTTCTACGACTATGCCGCCAAGTACCTGGACCAGGGCGAAAAAGCCTCCGGCCTGCTCATCCCGGCGCCCATCTCGCCGGAGCTGACCGAGCGGGTGCGGGAACTGGCGGTGCAGGCTTACCGGGCGATCGACTGCGCCGGAATGGCGCGGGCGGATTTTCTGCTCTCTGGCCGCAGCGGGGAGCTGTACGTCAACGAGCTGAACACGATCCCCGGCTTTACGGCGATCAGCATGTACCCCAAGCTGTGGGCGGCGACCGGCATTGCGTACCCCGAGCTCGTGGATCGACTGATCGGGCTGGCGCTCGAGCGGCACGCCAATCGAGCGCGCAACAAAACGTCTTACCAACCTGAGGAGGGATGAGATGGCGACGACAAAGAAAAAACAGCACAAGAAGAAGGACCGCTACGAGCGCAGCGTCCCGCTGGCGTGGGGGCAGTGGCGGACGATCAGCAAGCCCATCGCCCTGGAACCGGTCTGGCTGCTGGCGGCGTGCGGGGCAATCCTGCTGAGCCTGGTCCTGTGGTTCTCCTTCAGCCCCCGCTTTCACGTCGCCGACGCGCAGGTGATCGGCGCCAGCCGCGTTTCGTCCGAGGCGCTCTTTGCCGCCAGCGGGCTGGCGCAGCGGCACGTCCTCTTTGTCAACGGGCGCGCGGCCGCAAAGGACATCCTGACCGCCCTGCCCTCGGTGCGCGAGGCCAAGGTCTATTGCCTGCTGCCGGCCGACTGTGTCATCTCGATTGTCGAGTGGGAACCGGTCCTGACCTGGCAGACCGGCCAGGAGACGCTGTGGGTCGACGCTGCCGGGGGGACCTCCGTGGCGCTCCAACCGCTGGAGAGCGGCTGGCGGATCAACGGGCCGCTGCCCCTCGACGACGCCGGCCGGGTGGAGCGCGAGGTCTTGATCTCCCTGGCGGAACTGACCCAGTTGGGAATCCAGCCGGGCGAGGCCGCCTACCGCCTGGGCCGCGGATTGGTGCTCAACGATCCGGCTGGCTGGCGGGTCGTCGTCGGACAGGGCGCGGGGATGGAGGAACGGCTGCAGGTCTATGCCACAGTGCGCGAACACCTGCTAGCCGAGGGCGTCCAACCCACTTTCGTCGACGTCCGCTTCCCCGACGCTCCTTATTACTCGGAGACAAGCGAGTGGTAGGATGGAGATTCCGGGTTGCGCGGTATGAAAAATGTGGAACGTGAAACGTAAAGCGTAAAATGTAAAGGTGAATGACAGTGGAACGAACAGTCGTCGGAATTGACGTAGGTTCCAGCAAGGTCTGCACGTTGGTGGGAGAGGTCCGCGGCGAGGGCAACCTGCGCATCATCGGCGTCGGCGTAACCCCTTCCCGCGGCCTGCGCAAGGGCGTCGTGGTCAACGTAGCCGACGCCACGGCGGCGATTGCCGCCTCGGTGGAGGAGGCGGAGCGGGCTTCCGGCTACGAGATCGAGCGGGCGTACGTGAGCCTGAGCGGCACGCACATCTCTTCCATCAACAGCCGCGGCGTGGTGGCGGTCTCCCGGCGCGGCGAGGGCATCGCCGTGGAGGACGTCGACCGCGCCCTGGATGCCGCCGGGGCCATTGCCGTGCCTTACAACCGGGAGCTGGTCCACGTCATCCCCCGCTACTATATCGTCGACGAGCAGGAGGGAGTGCGCGATCCGCTGGGGATGCACGGTTTCCGGGTAGAGGTGGAAGCGCACGTCGTCACCGGCTCGACGACGGCGATCCAAAACCTGGTCAAATGTGTCACCGGCGCGGGCATCGAGGTGGACGAGCTGGTGCTTTCCAGCCTGGCGGCGGGCGACGCCGTGTTGGAAGAGAACGAGCGCGAGTTGGGCGTGGTGCTGGTCGACATCGGCTCCGGCACCACCGACATCGCCATCTTTATCGAGGGCACCATCTGGCACACGGTGACGTTGGGCATTGGCGGGGAGTATATCGCCAACGACATTGCCATCGGCCTGCGCCTGCCGACCCGGGCGGCGGAGGAGGTGCTGGTGCGCTACGGCCACGCCCGCCCGGCCCAGGTGAGCGAGGAGGAGCGCTTCCCGGCCGAACCCTTTGGCGAGAGCAACGTCCAGACCCTGCCACGGTGGAAGCTGGCCGAGATCATCGAGGCGCGAGCGGAAGAGATGCTCAAGATGATCGTGCAAGAGATCAAGCGCTCGGGCTACGACGGCCTGCTCCCGGCCGGGGTGGTGCTCTGCGGCGGCGTGGCCCAGCTGCCCGGGATTCAGGACCTGGCGCGGGAGGCGATGGGACTGCCAGTGCGCGTCGGGCAGCCGCGGGGGTTGGTGGGCCTGGTCGACCGGGTCAACAGCTCGCCCTACGCGGTGGCGGCAGGGTTAGTGAGCTGGGGGCTGATGGCGGACGCACGGCGCCCGCTGCCCAAGGGCGGCCCCCAATGGTGGAAGCGGTTTACGGGTTGGCTGCGGGCATTGTTGCCCGGCTAAATCGTTATCAAGGTCGTTATCGTCGAGCTATTCTACAATCAGGAGGAAAAGATGCAAACAGTACCACAGGTCGAGAATTTTGCCCAGATTCGAGTGATCGGCATCGGTGGCGGGGGAAGCAACGCCGTCAACCGCATGATCGAGGAGGGGATTGCCGGCGTCTCGTTCGTCGCGGTCAACACCGACGCCCAGGCGCTCATGCTCTCCAACGCCCCCAAGCGCGTGCGCATCGGCGACAAGCTGACGCGAGGCCTGGGCGTGGGAGGCAGTCCCGAGCTGGGTCGCAAAGCGGCGGAAGAGTCGGCCGACGAGCTCTACGAGGTGCTGAGCGGCGCCGACATGGTCTTTATCACCGCCGGAATGGGCGGCGGGACGGGAACGGGAGCAGCCCCGGTCGCCGCCCGCATCTCCCGCGAAATGGATGCCCTGACCATCGGCGTCGTCACCCACCCCTTTGCTTTCGAGGGCAAGCGGCGCGCCGAGGTTGCTGCCGAGGGCATCGAGGCCCTGAAGGAGCACGTCGACACGCTGATCGTGATCCCCAACGACCGCCTGCTCGAGATTGTCGAGAAGCGGGTCACGCTGCGGGACGCCTTCTCGGTCGCCGACGACGTGCTGCGCCAGGGCATCCAGGGCATCTCGGAGCTGATCACCGTGCCCGGTTTGATCAACCTCGACTTTGCCGACGTACGCGCAGTCATGTCGGAAGGCGGGGCCGCGCTGATGGCGGTGGGACGGGCCAGCGGCGAGAACCGGGCGTCGGAGGCGGCACAGCAGGCCATCGCCAGCCGGCTGCTCGACATCACCATCGACGGGGCACGGGGCATCCTGTTCAACATCACCGGCGGCGCCAACCTGAGCCTCTACGAGGTGAACGAGGCCGCGTCGATCATCAAGGAGACGGCGCACCCCGACGTCAACCTCATCTTTGGCGCGGTCATCGACGAGGCAATGGAGGACGAGATCCGCATCACGGTGATTGCCACCAGCTTTGACGGCGGCCCCAGCCGCTCGCGAGCGGCGCGGACAACGACGCGGACGACAGCCCGTGAGTCGCTGGATCATCCACTCCCTGTCTTTGACAAGGACGATCTCGAGATCCCTGCATTCCTGCGGCGAACGCTGGGCTAGTCTATAGCAGCACTCGACCATGGTAGCTCGAACGTAACGGGCCAGCCAACTATCCCTGGCTGCTCTCCCAGTCCCGGGGAGTGCGGGGATGTGAGACTTGCCGGCGGCGCTCGCCCTGAGCCGGCCCTGTGCCCCTGGCGCGGGGCGAGCGCCGCCGGCAGGCTCCCTTCCCCAGCGGACAGAACATCCGCCGGGCCTGGTTGAGCCGTGATCGCTCAGCCGACCGCTGCCAGACCCTCCCCGGCCAGCGAACAGGAGGATGGGGGTTGCGCGCGCGCGACCCCCATCTCTTTTTGCGCTGGTCGGCAAAGCGCAGTTGTGAAACTTTAAGCTTTCACCCCCCTTTTCCCCTTGTCTGCCTTACCCCCCTGTGGTATAATATACAAGCCCCCCAGATGTGGGGTTTTCCAAAGCGCCAGACCCCATATCTGGCGATTTATTTTCCTCAAAAAAAGGTAACTGCTCAGCCGGTCACCCCTGGATCCAAGTCCGGAAAAGGGGAGGGTGTGGGTGCCGGCACCCACATTTTCCCCCTTCTCTGGCACGGGAGAGCATCCGGGC
>JAFGEI010000092.1 GCA_016931695.1 Anaerolineae bacterium
CGGAAAAGGGGAGGGTGTGGGTGCCGGCACCCACATTTTCCCCCTTCTCTGGCACGGGAGAGCATCCGGGCGGGCAGCCTGAGCAGTGACAAAAAAAGTAGTAACTCTGACCTGGATGCTTCCCTGCGCCCGGGGAAAGGGTAGATGAGAGTTATGCGAGCAAAAGACCGCCCGTGCAACCCCTGCCTTCCCAACTCCCGAGACCGCGGGGAAGAACGGGGAGGCCCGGGCGAGTGACAGCAGCAACAGGCCAGGCAACGGATGACAGCCCGCAAGTCCTGGCTTGTAGTTGCCTTTGAGGATCTCGAGGAGATTTGGGATGAAATGTCCCTATTGCGATGCCAAGCGGCCCAAAGTTGTTTCGACAGACCCCGATGTCCGAGGCATCCGCAGGCGGCGAGAATGCCGCGCCTGCGGACAGCGCTTTACGACCCTGGAAAGGGCGATCCTCACCACGCCCCAGGTCGTCAAGCGGGATGGCCGCCGAGAAGAGTTTGATCGCGATAAACTGCTCTCTGGCCTGCGTATCTCTTGCGCGCGCCGCCCCGTCTCGGCCGGCGAGTTGGAGCGTCTGGTCGACCGGGTCGAAGCGCACATCCGCCAGGAAGGCAAGGTGGAAATCCCCAGCCGCATGATCGGCGACCTGGTCATTGCCGAACTGCGCGAACTTGACCCCGTCTCGTACATCCGCTATGCCATCGTCTACCTGGGGCTGGAGGACCTGGAAGCAGTCCGGGCCGAGATCAACCGGCTGCTGGATGCATAACCGATTTGCCGCACCACTTTTGCCATCCGCCATTCACAATCCGCGTGAGGTTGAGTCATGACTATCAGTCAAATCGTCAAGCGCAACGGCCTGATCGTGCCCTTTGAACGAAAACAGATCGAAAACGCCATCTACGCTGCAGCTCGGGAAGTTGGCGCAGGAACGGGGCACCAGTGGGCCGAGGCGCTATCGTGGGCCGTGGTCGGCCTGCTGGAAGAACAGCACCGCAATAACGGCCACATTCCCCACGTCGAACAAGTGCAGGACATTGTCGAAGAGGTGCTGGTGAAATCGGGCAACGCCCCGGTCGCCAAGGCCTACATTCTCTACCGCCAGCGGCAGGCGGAAATGCGGGCAGAGCGCCAGATGCTACTCGACGCGGAAAAACTGGTCAACGACTATCTCCAACGCGCCGATTGGCGGATCAGCGAAAACAGCAACATGAACTATTCGCTGCAGGGGCTGAACAATTACGTCGCCTCCTCCATCGCCGCGCGCTACTGGCTGCACGAGATCTATCCCCCGGAGGTGCAGCAGGCCCACGTCGAGGGCGATTTGCACCTGCATGACTTGGGAATGCTCTCGGTTTATTGCTGCGGCTGGGATTTGCAAGACCTCTTACTGCAGGGGTTTGGCGGGGTGCAGGCCAAGGTCGAGAGCAAGCCGCCGCGCCACTTTCGCACCGCGCTGGGGCAGTTGATCAACTTTTTCTACACCCTGCAGGGCGAGTCGGCCGGCGCGGTGGCGGTCTCGAATTTTGACACCCTGCTGGCACCGTTCATCCGCTACGACAAGCTGGCCTATCCGCAGATCAAGCAGGCATTGCAGGAGTTTGTTTTCAACATCAACGTACCCACCCGGGTGGGATTTCAGAGCCTCGTCTGGGAGGAGTTGGTCGCCGTCAGGAAGGCGGGCCGGGTGCAGGTCATCGAAGTAGGGGCCTTGGTCGACGAGCAATTCGACCGCAACCGCCACCGGGTAGTGGTCAACGACAATGATAGCTATGCCGTCGAAAATGCCGATGATGTCCAGGCCCTGGCTTTTGACGGTGCGGGCCAGGTCGTCTGGGCGCCGGTCAAGGCCTTTGTGCGCCACCGCGTCCCGTCAGGTGCTCCCTTTGTCCGTGTGCGCACCAGCCGCGGGACCGCCACCGTCTCCCAGGCCCACTCGTTGTTCGCCTTTGAGGATCTGAGCGGTCAGTTCAACCCCCGTCCCCAAGCGGCAGGGGATGTTCAAGTCATCCACGGCAATGCGGCAATCACCGCCGATAACCACTTTCTCGCCGTCCGACAGGCTCCCAACGATGGGGCGAGGGATTCCCTCGACCTGATCGAGTTGATCGATACAGCGTCCCAGATTGCCCAACGGACCCGCGTGCGGCTTGCCGATCCCTCCGCTGCTGTGGAGCGCTTGCGCCAGCGCGTGCGCGAGTGTTTCGGCGGCTTGACTCCCTTTTACCTAGAGTTTGGGGTCAAGGATAAGGGGTGCTGGAAGCGCTGGGCCGAGGGAGGGAGCCTGCCCTATCTGGTGTGGCGGGCGTTGGGAGAGGACGAACCAGATGCCGAGTTCGCCCTGCGCAACAGTGAATTGTGGTATGCTCGCTCGCTCGCTGGAGAACGCTTGGCCGAGTTCATCCGGCTGTTGGCATGGTATGTCACCGAGGGGCATAATGACATCACCAATGGGCTGTATGTGAGCCAGGCCCGAGGCGGCGATCAGGAAGAGATCGCCCGGGTGCTGCAGGCGTTGGGGGTGTTAGGCCGTATCGAGGAGATGGAGGGCTGGTCGGCCCAGGGGAACCCAACCCAGAGCGTGCTTCGTATGGCTGGCAAGGGCTTGCTGGCGACGCTGATCGGGTACGTCGGCGGCACGTATAGCACCAACAAGTGCGTTCCCTGGTTTGTCTATGATCTTGTTCCCGCGCTTCAAAAGCTCTTTATCGCCACGCTGATGCAAGGCGATGGATCGGAATATGACAATCATTACAACTATCATACGACTTCCAAAAAGCTCAGTCTGGGCCTCAGTCTGCTGTTGGCGATGAATGGGACCAAATTCAGCGTCTATGAGACCTCGTACGAACATGAAAACTGGAGTGACCAGTACATCCTGCGCATCTATAAGGACGAGGCGGCCCCAGAGCGATATGCCGCCGGTGACCTGCTGGCCCGCGTCTGCCTGATGCGGGAGGAAATTCCTTACGACCGGGAGTACGAGTACGATCTCAGCGTCGATACCGAACTGGAGAACTTTGCCGGGGGGAGTGGGCTGCTCTGCTTCCACAACACGCCGTTTACCAACCTGACCATGGACCTGACCCCGCCTTCCACCCTCAGCGAGCACCCGGTCATTATCGGCGGCGAGTTGGGCCGCGAGACCTATGGCGAGTTCCAGGCCGAGATGGACCTGCTCAACCGCGCCTTTGCTGAGGTGATGCTGGAAGGAGACGCCAGGGGACGGGTCTTTACCTTCCCCATCCCGACCTACAACGTCACCCCCGATTTCGATTGGGACAATCCGCACCTGGAACCGGTCTGGGCCATGACCAGCCGCTACGGCATCCCCTACTGGAGCAACTATATCAACAGCGACATAAAGCCCGAGGATGCGCGGAGCATGTGTTGCCGACTCCGGTTGGACCACCGCGAGCTCCGCAAGCGGTCTGGCGGCCTGTTCGCCGCCGCGCCCCTCACCGGCTCCGTCGGCGTGGTGACGGTCAACCTGCCCCGCCTGGCCCACCTGGCGGGCGACGAGGCGGATTTCCTGCTCCGGCTGGAGGCGCTGATGGAGATCGGGCGCACCAGCCTGGAGATCAAGCGACAGGTGCTGGAACTGCGCACCGAGCAGGGTCTTTATCCCTACAGCCGCCACTACCTCCGGGCGATCAAGCAGCGCTTTGGCAGTTATTGGAACAATCACTTTTCCACCATCGGCCTGATCGGCATGAACGAGGCCTGCCTCAACCTGCTCGGCGTGGGCATTGCCGCCCCGGAGGGACAGCAGCTGGCGATTCGCACCCTCGAGTTTATGCGCGGCGTGCTGGCCCGCTTCCAGCAAGAGACCGGCCAGCTCTACAACCTGGAGGCGACGCCGGCCGAGGGCGCCTCCTTCCGCCTGGCCCGCGCCGACAGGGAACGCTTTGCGGACATTATCACTGCCGGCAGCAGCGACGCTCCCTACTATACCAACTCGACACACCTGCCCGTCTCTTTCACCGACGATCTGTTCGAGGTGCTGGAGCACCAGGACAAACTGCAGACGCTCTACACGGGGGGGACGGTGGTGCACATCTTCCTCGGCGAGCAGCTGGACGACTGGCGGCAGGCCCGCCGGCTGGTGCGGACCGTCGCCGAGAATTTCCACCTGCCCTACTACACCCTGACCCCCACCTTCAGCATCTGCCCAGTGCACGGATACATTCCCGGCAATCATCCCACTTGCCCATACGAACATACCGCGGAGGAACTGGCGCAATTCGGGCGGCCTGTCCAGTAATTTGGCGCAGAGGAGATGCGTCTGGTGAGCGATGCCACTGCAGCGATGGCCCGGCAGATCACCCAGCTGGGCAGCAAGCAGACCTATCACACGGCCCGCCTGCTGGTCGACCGGGACCTGGTGGACGACTTTTATCGCGGTTACGCCTACTTTCGCTGGGCGGACGACATCGTCGACGATCCCGCCCGGGCGGATAGCGAACGCATCGCCTTCATCAAGCGGCAGCGGGATTTGATCGATCGCCTGTACCGGCAGGAACAGCCGCGCGACATGCTGCCCCAGGAAGAGATCCTCGCCTGCCTGATTCAAAACGACCGGAGGGAAAACGGCGGGCTAGAGTCCTTTATCCGCAACATGTTTGCCATCGTCGAGTTCGACGCCTATCGCAAGGGACGCCTGATCGGCGAGCAGGAGTTGGAATGGTATTCGGACCGTCTCTCCCGCTCCGTGACCGACGGGCTGCTCTACTTTGTCGGCAACGGCCATCCCTACGTGCTGGCCCCCGAGCGCTACCTGGCCGCCTGGGCAGCTCACATCACCCACCTGCTGCGCGACATGTACCAGGATATTGCGGATGGCTTTATCAACATTCCCCGCGAGTACATCGCGGCGCACGGCCTGGACTTGGAGCAACTCGACAGCCCGGCGGTCCGGGACTGGGTACGGCAGCGGGTGAAACGGGCTCGAGACTATTTCGAGCGCGGCAAGCAGTACCTAAGCCGGATCGACGTGCTGCGCTGCAAGATCGCCGGTTACTGGTATTGCGCCCGTTTTGAGAGCGTCCTGGACATGGTCGAAGTAGAACAATACCGCCTGCGGCCCGAGTATCACGAGCGGCGCAACCTCGCCGCATGGCTGCGGATTGCCTGGTTGGGCATTACCATCGCGACCAACCACGTATTCCGTCGGTGAAAGGAATTTGTGTGGTTGAGAATTGGGGACACGGAAGCACGACGACGAGGAGACAAGGTAATCTCTCCTTGTCCCTTTGTCTACACGGTTAGGAGGCTGATCATGCAATACCGTACTTTTGGCCCGTTGGACTGGCAGCCGTCGGCGTTGGGATTTGGGGCCATGCGCCTGCCGACGCTCGACGACGATCCCGCCAGGATCGACGAGCCGCTGGCAACGCGAATGGTCCGCTACGCGATCGACCACGGCGTGAACTATGTCGACACCGCCTACCCCTACCACCGCGGGGAGAGCGAGCGCTTTCTTGGCCGCGCGCTGCAGGACGGCTACCGCCAGCGGGTCAAGCTGGCGACCAAGATGCCCACCTGGCTGACCAAGGAGCCGGGGGATTTCGACCGCTACCTCGACGAGCAGCTGGAGCGGCTCCAGACAGAGCACGTCGACTTTTACCTGCTCCATTCAATGAACCAGGAAAAGTGGCCCCAGATGCAAGAGCTGAACGTCTTTGACTGGGCCGACAAGGCGCGGGCCGACGGGCGCATCCGCCACCTGGGCTTTTCCTTCCACGACACGCTTGCCGCGTTCAAAGAGATCGTCGACGGGTACGACGGGTGGACGCTGGCCCAGATCCAGTACAACTATATGGACGTCGAATACCAGGCCGGGACACGCGGCCTCGAGTACGCCGCCGAGAAGGGGCTGGCGGTAGTCGTCATGGAGCCGCTGCGCGGCGGACAGCTGACCAAGGAGCCGCCCCCCTCGGTGGCGGCGCTGTGGGCCGGGGCACCCGCCCGGCGCACCCCGGCCGACTGGGCGCTGCAGTGGGTGTGGAACCAGCCCCAGGTCTCGCTGCTGCTCAGCGGCATGAGCAGCATGCAGCACGTCGAGGAGAACGTCGCCAGCGCCGCCCGTTCCGGCGTCGGCACCCTCACACCGGCAGAGCTGGCCGTCGTCGACCAGGTGCACACGGCGTACCGGGGCCTCTGTCCCATCTCGTGCACCAACTGCAAGTACTGCATGCCCTGTCCCAACGGGGTCAACATCCCCCGCATCTTTGAGATTTACAACGATAGCGTGATGTACGACGACCTGAAGCGCGCGCAGGCGTTCTACCAGTGGGTTTCTGCGGAAAATCGAGCCGACCGCTGCGTCGAGTGTGGCGAGTGCGAGGAACAGTGCCCGCAGAATTTGCCGATCATCGAGTGGTTGAAAAAGGCGCACGAGCTACTTGGCAAGGCGGAGTAAAGAAACTCTAGCGACATCAACTGGAAAAAGTAGAACGTAAAGCGGAAAATGCAAGAACACAATTTAGATAGTCACCCTTTCAGGTGTTGTTCCTGACGAATGGCAAAGATTAGCCACGAATTAACACAAATTTACACGAATTAAACCAGAATTGTAACTGCTCAGCCGGTCGCCCCTGGACGCCCTCCCAAGCCCGGAAAGGGGAAAGACGTGGATGCCGGCATCCACATTTCCCCCCCCCCTCTCCAGCGCGGGAGGGCATCCGGGCGGGCGGCCTGAGCAGTTACCCAGAATGAGCGTTAATTCGTGGCTAAAATCCTTAACAACACTTAATCGGAGCACTATCACAATTTAGACTTTAGACGAATGGAAAAGGAGTTTGACAGATGGCCAAGGAAGAGCAAAAAGTAGCGGAAAAAGAAATCGTCGTTCCCTGCGAGGTCTATTCCCGCGTCGTCGGTTACCTGCGCCCGGTACAGAACTGGCACCAGGGCAAGCAGCAAGAGTTTCGCGAGCGCAAGACGTTCCGGATGCCCGCAGAGCCCGTCCCAGAAGAGGAGTAGCAGCAGACCGTGAAGATCAAGGGATGGGTCCGGACGTCGCTGATCGACTACCCCGGCCACATTGCGACTGTGCTGTTCACCGCCGGGTGCAATTTCCTGTGCCCCATGTGTCACAACAGCGAGCTGGTCCTTCGTCCCGACCAACTTCCGGATTTGCCGCAGCAGGAGCTGTGGTCCTTTCTCTCGCGGCGGGCCGGGCTGGTCGACGGCGTGGTCATCACCGGCGGCGAACCGACCCTCGACCCGGACCTGCCTTCCTTTCTCCGGCAGCTGCGAACGGCGGGCTTTCCGGTCAAGCTGGACACCAACGGCTACCGCCCCCAGGTATTGGCGGTGTTGCTGGAAGAGGGCCTGGTCGATTACGTGGCCATGGACGTCAAGGCCCCGCCGGACAAGTACCCTCTTTTGGCGGGCCGGGAGAATGTCGACTGCACCCGCCTGCAGCGGAGCATTGACTTGTTGCAAGACAGCGCCATATCGTGCGAGTTCCGCACCACGGTCATCCCCGGCTGGCTGGACGAAGAGGACGTCGAGGCCATTGCCCGCTGGATTGCCGGGGCAAGGTCGTACGTGCTGCAGCAGTTCCGCCCTCAGAACACGTTGGACCCGGCGCTGGCTGCATTGTCCCCCTACCCGCTGGAGCGGCTGGAGGGGATGGCCGCCCGCGCTGCGCAGTGGGTGGAAGGCGTGACGGTGCGGGGGGTATGACGACGGAAATAGAACTGCCGCCCAACGCCCTGGAAGTGCTGCAGCGGCGGTACCTGCGCCGGGGGCCGGACGGGCAGATTGCCGAGACGGTGGATGAAATGTTCCACCGCCTGGCCGCCCACGTCGCGGCGGCCGAGGCCGAATGGGGCGGCGACGTCGAGGCGGCGCAAAACCTGTTCTACCACCTCGTCGTTTCGCTCCGCTTTTTGCCCAACTCGCCCGCCTTTACCGGCGCCGGCACCCCGCTGGGCCAGCTGGCGGCCTGTTTTGTCCTCCCCATCGCGGATGACATGGGCAAGGAACAGGATGGAATCTTCCAGACGCTGCGCAACGCGGCGCTGATCCACCAGACGGGCGGCGGGACCGGCTTTTCCTTTTCCCGCCTCCGGCCGCGGGGAGCGCTCATCCAGTCGAGCGGCGGGCGGGCCACCGGCCCGGTGGGCTTTATGCAGGTCTATGACACCGCCTGCCAGATCGTCAGCGAGGGCGGGACCCGGCGCGGCGCCAACATGGCCGTCCTGCGCGTCGACCATCCCGACATCGAAGAGTTTGTCACCTGCAAGAGTAAAGAGCAGGCGATCAGCAATTTCAACATCTCGGTTGGGGTGACGGATGCCTTTATGCGCGCCCTCGGCAAGGACACGACCGTCGACCTGGTCAGCCCGCAGGATGGATCGACCTGGCGAACGATCCGGGCACAGGACCTGTTCGACCAGATCGTCGCCGGTGCATACCGCAACGGGGAGCCGGGCATGCTCTTTCTCGACACCGTCAACCGCGACAATCCCTGCCCTCATCTAGGCGAGTATGAAGCAACTAACCCCTGCGTTGTGGGGGATACGTGGGTCACCACAGAGAACGGACCGGCCCAGGTTCAACATCTCGTGGGACAAGCAACACGTCTGTTGTTGGATGGTGACTTTCACATCGCATCAGACGAGGGTTTTTTCTGCACCGGTGAGCGGGAAGTAATCGAGATCCATACCCATCGCGGTTTTCGCATCCAACTCACTCCCGATCATCCAATCCGCAAGGTGACCCATATGACGCCCTATCGGTTAGAGTCGACCTGGCAGCGAGCAGGCGCTCTCACGGTGGGGGATAAGGTTCTATTAAGTGACAACCGCCATACCTCTTGGGAAGGTCGAGGTACCTGGGAAGAAGGGTATTTGCTGGGATTGTTAGTCGGTGATGGGACCATCACCGTTGGGAAGGCGATCATTTCCGTCTGGGGAGAGGGAGCGGGTTCTGAGTCAGTGCGCCAAAATGTGCTGCGGCTGGTCGCCGATCTTTCCCAACGGGAAGACTTTCAAGGCTTTATGTGGTTGGAGGAACGGCGGGAAGCCCGTCTGGAATTGAAAAGCGTGTATGATATCGCCTGTTCATATGGTCTGTCGGAGGAGTTCAAGGGGATCTCGGCTGAGATCGAACAGACTGGCGCTACTTTCCATCGGGGTTTCTTGCGCGGGCTCTTTGATGCGGATGGCACAGTGACTGGAACGCAGGAGAAGGGAGTTTCAGTACGACTAGCGCAATCGGATTTGGCGCTGTTGGAGGCCACACAGCGAATGCTTCACCGACTCGGCATCGTCTCTACGATCTATCGAGAGCGGCGCAGACCAGGGGAAAAGCGAATGCCTGATGGAAAGGGTGGAATGCGCGAGCATCCCATCAAGGCACAACATGAATTGGTCATCAGTTGTGAGAATATTGTCCATTTCGCCCATCGTATCGGCTTTAGCGATGTGGAAAAGAGCTCTCGATTAGAGGAACGGCTTGCGGCCTATCAACGCAGGATGAATCGGGAGCGCTTTGTGGACAAGGTTGTTGCTATCAAGCCTTGTGAGAAGGCAGCTGTCTACGATGTACAGATTCCGGATCGGCATGCTTTCGATGCCAATGGCTTCCATGTTCACAATTGTGGGGAACAGCCGTTGCTGCCCTACGAAAACTGTTGCCTCGGCTCGGTCAATCTGGCCCGCCACGTGCAGACGCTGGGCGGCCAGGCAGCAATCGACTGGCCCAAGCTGCAGGAAACCGTCGAGGGGGCGGTCCGCTTCCTCGACGACGTGGTCGAGGCCAATGCCTACGTCCCCGCCGTGCCACAGTTAAAAGAGGCCGCCCAGCGCACCCGCCGCATCGGCCTGGGCATGATGGGGTTGGGCGATGCCATGTATCATCTAGGTGTGCAGTATGGCAGCGACGAGGGACAGGAACTGGCGGCCCAGCTGATCGAGTTTATCCGCTACCACGCCATGCAGGCCAGCATCCGCCT
The DNA here is from genome assembly GCA_016931695.1 of Anaerolineae bacterium. GTDB lineage: Bacteria > Chloroflexota > Anaerolineae > B4-G1 > DUEL01 > JAFGEI01. Next base: position 9,965 of record JAFGEI010000092.1, read on the forward strand.
GGCCCAGGAGAGGGGCCCTTTCCCTGCCATCGCCGGCAGCCTGTACGACCCCCACGACCTGCGCTGGACGCCCCCCCATCCCATCACCCCCCACCGGCGGCTGGAGCAGTGGGGACGCCCGGCCCTGGATTGGCAAGCAGTTGTCGCGGGAATCCAACAGCACGGCATTCGCAACGCGGCCCAGACGACGGTCGCTCCGACGGGGACCATCGCCACCATCGCCGGGTGCGAGGCCTATGGCTGCGAGCCGGTCTTTGCCCTGGTCTACGTGCGGCGGGTCAAGGAAGCGGGTGGGGACGTCGATCTCGAGTACACCAGCCCGCTCTTTCTCCGCGCCCTGGAGCGGGCCGGGCTCGACCCGACGACCCGCAAGCGGATCGTAGAGCAGGTCGCCCTGACCGGGAGCTGCCAGGGAATCGGCGAGGTGCCCCCTGCGATTCGCGAGGTCTTTGTCGTGGCCGGCGACGTACCGGCCGACGAGCACATCCGCACGCAGGCGGCGCTGCAGGCGTTTGTCGACGCCTCGATCAGCAAGACGATCAATTTTCCCACCACCGCCACTCCCGACGACGTCGCCCAGGCCTTTCGGCTGGCCTGGCGGCTGGGCTGCAAGGGGCTCACCGTCTATGTCACCGGTTCGCGGGAGTGGGCCGTGCTGGAGACAGAAGAGACCCGCCGGGAAAAGAAAGCGCGGGAGCTGGCCCGCTCCACCCAGGTCCGGCCGCGGCCCCAGATCCTGGAGGGTCGCACGTATCGCATTGTCACCCCCCTCGGCACCGCCTACGCGACGGTCAACCAGACCACGGAAGAAGAGCCGTTCGAGGTCTTTCTCAACGTCGGCCGGGCCGGCTCCGACACGGCAGCGGTCGCGGAAGCGATCGGCCGGCTGATCTCGCTCATCCTCCGCATCCCTTCCACCCTTTCGCCCAGCCGCCGGCTGCGCCAGGTCGTCGAGCAGCTCAAGGGGATTGGCGGCGGTCGCCCGCTCGGCTTTGGCCGCGACCGGGTCTGGTCCCTCCCAGACGGCGTCGCCAAGGTGCTGGCGGTCCATCTCGGGCTGGCGGAACCGTCGACGGGAGAGGCGCCGGCGGCCCCCCCTCTTTTCACCGCCGGCGACCTGTGCCCCGACTGTGGGCACGCAGCGCTGGTCAACGAGGAAGGCTGCCGCCGCTGTTACGCCTGTGGGTACAGCGAGTGCTGATCGCTGATTTGCAAATCACCCAAACTCTGCTACACTTCTCGCCAGGAGTCGCGTGATGACACAGGCAGGCCCTCTGCAATGGATCAGCGGGGACGGGTGGTTGGTCCTGGTCGGCGGTCGATCTGCGCCAGGCGACTTGACCGAGATCGACGATCGCTTGCTGGCGCGTGCTGACTTTTCCCGCCCCATCGCCTTCCTGCCAACTGCCGCCGGATCCTGGACGGGTGAAGCACTGCTGGACCAATACGCTGCACTGGGAGGGCCGCCGGGCTATGTGGTCCCAATCTTGGCGCCGGCGGATGCGCAAGACGCGGAGAACTGCCAGATGCTGGCGGAAGCGGGCCTGATCCTGATCGGGGATGGGGATGGCCTGACGCTGGCGCGGGCCCTGTGGGACAGCCGGGCGCTGGCAGCGATGGCGGAGGCATTCGATCAGGGGGCATTGATCGCTGGCATCGGCGCTGGCGCGGCTCCGTTGGGGGAGTGGATCGTCGCCGAAAGCGACAGTGCAGAAGGCGGGCCGGGTTGGGGCTGGATTCGCGGCGCCATCGTTGCCCCCTACTTTGGCGGTTCAGCTCACTCCCCCCTTCTTCCTGCTGTGCTGAGAAAGCACGCTGGCCTGGTGGGGTTGGGAATTCCCACCGATGTCGCCCTGGCGCTGGGGCCGCGCGGTGAGGTCGAAACATGGGGGGAGGAAGTCACCGTGGTGGTGGCGCACTAGACGATGAGAACTTTTTTGCTGATCTTGGCCGTGCTGGTTGCGATTCCGCTGGTGCTGCTGCTCTTGCTGGGCATCGCCATGCTCGACGTGCAGATGACGCTGCTCAACGCCGGGTTCTGGAAAGCGAGCGTGCTCCAGAACCAAGTCTATACCCGCCTGCCGGAACTGGGCATCGACGTTCTGTATGAGCAGTTGGCGTCGGCGCCGCCCGATTCGGAAGGGGGCCTGGTGGCGGTGGAGCTGCAAGAGACATTCGAGCGGCAAGAGCTGGTCGATTTTGTCGCCGCAATGGTTCCCCCGGCGTGGATGCAGCGACAGGTCGAACAGAACGTCGACGCGCTGTTCGCCTGGCTCGACGGAGAGAGCAGCTACCCCGCCGTCCAGATCGACACGGGCGGGCTGGTCGATCACATCGAGGGAGAAGGCGGGCGGGACGCAGTGCAGCAGTTGTTGGCCCACCTGCCACCCTGCGAGCCCGGAGAGCGCTTCGATATGCCCGCGGAGGGCTTTTTCCCCGACTGCCGCCCTTCCGAAGAAGAGTTGAACGAGGTATTGGACGAGGTACTGCCTCAACTGGCCGGGGCCATCCCCACCGGCGCCTCGTACCAGGCCGCATTGGAGGCCGGCGAGATCACCCCAGAGATGGAAGAGGGCATGCGCGGCATCCAACAAGCCTACCGGGCCTATCGCCTGGCGACGTGGGGGGTGTGGGGCGCCTGCCTGCTGCTGCTGGGCTTGATCCTCCTGCTGGCGGCGCGCAGCGTAAAAGGGCTGTTCCAGTGGGCTGGCTGGCCACTTTTGACCGCTGGCGGGTTGGGATTGGCCGGCATGGCCCTCGGCTATCTGAGCGCCTGGGTGCTGGTGGAGTATGGAATCGCCCAATTGCAGATCGATACCGGCTTCTCCCAGGCCCTGTGGGCCTATGTCCAGTCGTTACTGGTACCGCTACTGCAGGCCGTCGCCGTGCGCGGGGCGTTGCTGGCGGGCGGGATGGTCCTGGTAGGATTCATAGCCGTTGTCGCCGCGGCGTTCATCCCCCACACCCGGCAGGGCAATTGACCACCATACCACGCACCGCCCGGTCCAGGCAAACCCGCCTTTGATCGCCCAACAGCGCCCGGTTCCAGCTTTTTGCGGGTGAACTTGACTGCCGACTCCTTATGCTGTATCATATACCCAGTCTGTGTAGGGGGAGCGATGAAAAAGAGGAAAAACCAGCAGGAACGTTGGATCATCCTCGCTGCCGCGTGCATCACCGTCGCAATCGTCGGCTTGATCATGTGGGGCTTTTGGCGCCAGACCGACCGCTTGCAAGAGCTGCGTGCCGTCGAAGCGAACGCGCTCCCCCTCGTCGCTTACGAGGAGCAAAGAAACCGTGCGCTGGAAGAGCGGCTGTCTCGCATTGCTGACCCCGCCTATTACGAAGAATGGGCGCGGGTCCACGCCGGGCTGACGCTTCCTGGCGAAGTGCGACTCGTCGTCGCTGTTCAACCCGAGGACGTCCCTTCCCCAGGCCCTGCGCCAGCCGGTCAGCCTGCGCTCACCTTTTGGCAGCGCCTGTGGCAGGGAGTTGCGGGCGACCGTTGATATTCCTTGCTGCTGAACGATTGAGAACCCCACCCATCCACTTCCCGGGCCCGGGAGAGCAGCCAGGGGATTGACTGAGCAGGCGCTATGACTTACCTGGCTCGGGCAGGGGAGAGATAAGAGATGCGCGTTCGAAATATACCGATCCTTTTGCTCTTGTGCCTGCTGCCGGCCTGTGGCGCGGCAGTTACCCCCCTGTATTCTCCAACCGCGCCGTCTTTGGAGGGCGGGGAAGCAGCCACCGCCCCCCCCATTGCTTACACCCCTACGTTGGAGCGCCCGCTGGCAGCGTTGGTGAACCACAACCCCATCTATCTCGTGGACTATGAGCGCCAGGTAGCCCAGTACCAGGCGGCGATGGCCGCCGCGGGGATGGACCTGTCCAGCCCGGAGGGACAACGGCACCTTCTCCAGGCGCGGGAGCAGATATTGAACTGGATGATCGAGCAGGTGCTCATCGAGCAGGCTGCCGCCGAGCAGGGTATTGTCGTCACCGATGCAGAAGTGGATACCGCGCTGAACCAGATCGTGGCCGACGTCGGCGGTGAGGCGGCCCTCTACGAGCGCCTGGAACAACAGGGCCTGACCCTGCAGGACGTACGGGATGAACTGCAAGCAGAGTTGATCGGGGCGCGGGTGATCGAGTGGGTCACCGCCTCGGTGCCGACGACCGCCGAGCACGTCCGCGCCCGTCACATCCTGGTCGACACGATAGAGGAGGCCGAACAGATCCTCGCCCAGATCCAGGCCGGGGCGGATTTCGACGAGATGGCCCACGCCTACTCCCAGGATGAAAGCACCCGCGCCGCCGGGGGAGACCTGGGGTTCTTTCCCCGCGGCGTCCTGCTCGCCCCTGAAATCGAACAAGTGGCCTTTGCCCTCCAAGCCGGACAGACCAGCCAGGTTGTGCCAAGTTCTTTTGGTTTCCATATCGTCCAGGTATTTGAGCGCGATCCCAACCGCCCCCTGAGCCCGGAAAATCTCCAATTGCTGCGCGAACAGGCATTTCAAGAGTGGATCGAGACGTTGTGGGCTCAGGCAGAGATCGAACGGTACGTCAGCCAGGGCCTATAGCCCGGGAGGCGAACGAATGTTTCAGAATCGGTCGTCCACGTTCAATCTATTGAGCCTGCTGCTGCTGCTGCTCACAGTGCTCACCCTGATCTGCTACCTGACAGTGCTGGTCAGCCCACACGTCTTTTTCAACCCTTTCCCGCCGCCGCGCCGCGCAACCGACACGCCGGCACCCACAGCGACGTCAACTGCTACGCCGGGTCTTCCCCCAACCTTTACCCCCACCCTGAGTCCGACCATCACCCCAACCTCACGTCCCACCCAGACCCGCACGCCAACCAACACCCCAACCGTGACGCCCACCTGGCCGCCAACCCCCTCGGCGACGCCGCGGGCCACACGTTCGCCATGGCCCTTTACCTGCGAGGTCACCTACCGGCGGCCCGAGTACGGCAACCCCTGGAGCGGCGTCGCGGGCACGGTCCAAGACCTGGACGGCAACCCCCTGCCCGGTTTTTATGTCCGGTCGGAAGGGGCCGGGCTCAATCCTCCGGCGGTCCAGGCTGGTGCCGACCCCCGTTACAATTCGATCTATGGCAGCGAAGCGGCATGGGAGCAGGCTTTCAACCCCAACAATTACCAGGCGATGGAGATTCGCGTCCAGTTGTTCAACGACACCCCAGACCCAAGCGGCAGCTTCCGCGCTGTATCCGAGACCATCACGGTCCAGCTGGGGGGCTATGCCAGCACTTCGTTGGGATTTTTCGTCTGCACGCTCAACTGGGAGGAATACCGATAGGACCGTACCGTGCCGGAAGAGAGTGGGGAACTCGCGGGGGGGCGGAGCGACCGGCTGGCGCACCTGCTGACCCTGCTGCTACTGGTCGCGTCGGGGGGAGTCGTTTTCGTCTACCTGCTGATTGCCATCAACCCATTCACGCCGCTCAATCCCTTTCCCCCCGCGACCCCCACTGCAGTAGCCACGCGTTATGGCACGCCGACAGCAGTGGAAGGGACACCGACGGGAGAACGACCGCCAACCATCACGTCCCCCCACGCTGCCTTTGTCAGCCCCACGCCGCTGCGGCCGATCACCCCGACGGCAGCGCCGGGAGCGACGATGCCCTTCTCGGCCACCGTCCAGGTGGGACGGCAGGTAACAGTACTTGACTGTCGCCAGGCCATTCTGGCCGGCACGGTCGTCGACGCCGCGGGAGAACCGCTGATCGGCTACCCCGTTCACGTGTGGGGGCCCGGGGAGGACACGATCGCCGTCTCTGGCGACGCCCCGGCGCACGGCCCTTCCGGCTGGGAAGTGGCCAGCAGCGGGATGGAAACGGGAACATGGTACGTTCAACTTCACAGCTACAACGTCTACCGCGCTCATCCTCCCTTTTCCCCCTTTCCCACTGCGGTAGAGCATCCAATGTTGAAATGTGCCATTGTCGAGGTAAGTAGAGCAAGGAGGTTTCCGTGAGCCAGGCAAGAGTCAGCACAGGGATATCCGGATTGGACAAGATGCTTCATGGCGGCCTGCTGCCAGGCTCTACGGTCCTGGTGCGCGGCGCGCCTGGTACCGGCAAAACGTCGCTGGCCATGCAGTTTCTCATCCACGGCGCCGCCCATGCAAACGAGGTCGGGCTGCTGGTCACGTTCGAGGAATTTCCGGCCTCTCTCTACCGCGACGCCGTTTCCCTGGGATGGGACCTGGAGGCGTTGGAACGGGAAAAGAAACTGCACGTGATGTTTACCTCCCCTGAGGTCCTGTTGGCCGGGCTGGAGATTCCCGACAGCCCGCTCAACCGGCTGATCCAGGAGATGAACGTGCAGCGGTTGGTGCTGGACAGCATCACCCACTTTAACCGACTGGCCTCAGACGACCATAACTTGCGCCAGTTCTACACCCGAATTGGTAACAGCTTGCGGCGCGAGGGAATGACCAGCTTGCTGCTGGGGGAAGAGATGCGCAACGAGGCGGCCCGCGCCGACCGGGGAGGGCTCTCTTTTACCGTCGACACCATCCTCCTATTGCGCTACGTAGAAGTGGAAAGCACCATCCAGCGGGCCGTCGTCGTACTCAAGATGCGCGGTTCGGACCACGACAAGCAAATCCGGCGCTACGAAATCGCCGCGGGGGGGCTAGAGATTGGCGATGCCTTCGAGGGGCGTCACGACCTGCTCTATGGCATCTCGCACCGCTCTTCCTGATGGGTACGCTCTACCTGGTCGGCACGCCCATCGGCAACCTGGAGGACGTCACCCTGCGCGCGCTCCAGGTGCTAGAGCACGTCCCATTGATTGCCGCTGAGGATACCCGCTGCGCCCGCGTGCTGCTGGACCACCACGGCATCGCGACGCCGCTGACCAGCTACTTTGAAGGCAACAAGCTGCGCAAGCTCGAGACCGTACTCGCGGCCCTGGAAACGGGCGACGTGGCCCTGATCTCGGAGGCCGGGATGCCGGGCCTGTCTGACCCCGGTTACGAGTTGGTCCGGGCAGCCGTGGCGCGGAACTATGCCGTCGTTCCGATCCCGGGCCCTTCGGCGCCGATCGCTGCGCTGGTCGCCTCCGGCCTGCCAACTGACCGCTTCCTCTATCTGGGCTTTCTCCCCCGCCAACGCAGCCAGCGCCTGGCTCTGCTGCAGCAGGTGGCACGATTCCCCTGGACGCTGGTCGCGTTCGAGACCCCGCACCGGCTGCTGGACGCATTGCACGATCTGGCTGCGGCGTTGGGCCCACAACGCCCGCTGGCCGTCTGCCGGGAGCTGACCAAGCACTTTGAAGAGATCTGGCGCGGGACCATCGCCGGCGCCGGCGATTACTTTGGCCAACAAGGAACGCGGGGCGAGTTTACGCTGGTCATTGGCGGGGCCGAACCCGAGGCGGCGCAGTGGGACGAAGAGCAGGTGCGGGCGGCGCTGGTGGAGCAGCTCTCGCACGGGCAATCGCTCTCCCAGGCAGCCCGGCAGGTGGCGGCGCTCTCGGGCTGGCAGCGGCGAGCGGTGTACGAATTGGGACTGGAAGAGCGACGGCGGCGGGTTGCGCCGTGACGCGAGGAGAAGTAAATTGGTTTTGGACGACTTGACGCAGTACGACAACCTGGATGTGGGGAAAATGCACCAGTTGATCGCGGATTTGCCGCGCCAGTGTCGCAGTGCCTGGCTGCAGGCCCAAGACCTGTCCTTGCCCGCGTCCTATCGCGACGTGCGGCGGGTGGTCGTCCTGGGAATGGGGGGATCGGCCATCGGCGGGGCGCTCCTGGCTGGCCTGGTGCACGGTCGATGCCCGCTGCCCATCCTCTCCGTCGCGGGGTACGCGCTGCCGGCCTATGCCGATTCCGACAGCCTGGTCATCGCTTCCAGCTATTCGGGCAACACCGAGGAAACGCTGGCAGCCCTGGCGCAGGCAAAAGAACAGGGCTGCCGCCTGCTGGCGGTGACGACGGGCGGGCAGTTGGCCGTGCAGGCGGAAAAGGACGGTTTCCCGCTGCTCCGCTTTCACTATTCGTCCCCTCCCCGCGCGGCACTCGGTTACTCCTTTACCCTCTTGCTGGGCGTCTTGCAGCAGATGGGATTTCTCCGCGACGACGATGCCAACGTGGAAGAAGCGGCAGCGGTGATGGAAGCGTGGCAGCACGACCTGGCGCCGGCAGCGGCGCAGCCGGACAACCCGGCCAAGCAGCTTGCCGTCCGGCTGCGGGGCCGGCTGCCAGTAGTCTATGGAGCGGGCTTTTTGTCCGCCGTCGCCCGGCGGTGGAAAGGCCAGTTCAACGAGAACGCCAAGCAGTGGGCCTTTTGGGAGGAAATGCCAGAGCTAAATCACAACGCCGTCGTGGGGTACGGGCAACCCGGTCCGGTTCGCGGCCGGGTCACTGTGCTCTGCCTGCGTTCTCCCCTCGATCACCCGCGCATCCAGGCCCGCTGGGCAGCCACGCAAGAGTTATTGGAACGGGAAAAGGTGACCACGGAGACGGTGTGGGGGCGGGGAACCCGTCCCCTGGCGCAGATGCTCTCGCTGATCCATTTCGGCGATTACGTCAGCTTCTACCTGGCGCTGCTCAACGGCGTCGACCCGACGCCGGTCGAGGCCATCCGCTGGCTCAAGCAACGCGTGGCAGAGAAGCAGTTGTAGCAGATCACGCTTGAAGCGTGACCTGCTACATAACTAACGAATTGCCTCCTCCGTATTTGCGTCAAAGATGTGCATCTTGTCCAGGTTAAAGGCCACCGCGATCGTGCCGCCCACGCGCGCCTTGGTGCGGGGGTCAAAGCGGCCCAGGAACTCGTGGCTCCTGGTATCCAGGTAGACAACGACCTCGTTCCCCATCAACTCGGTCACCTCCACCCTGGCTTCCGTCTTGTACTCCTTGATGCCTGGCGGGGCGAAATCGGGGTCGTGGATGTCCTCGGGCCGGATGCCAAAGGTGACCGCCTTGCCCACGTGCGGCCGGTAGCTGTCCTGTTGCTCTTTGGGGATGGTCAGCACAAAGTCCTCGGTGTCGATGACAACCGTCCCATCCCGCTGTTCGAGCCTGGCCTCGAAAAAATTCATCGCCGGGCTGCCGATGAAACCGGCGACAAACTTGTTGACTGGGTAATCGTACAGGTTTTGCGGCGTGTCGACCTGCTGCAAGACGCCGCTGTTGAGCACGGCGATGCGCGAGCCCATCGTCATCGCCTCGACCTGGTCGTGCGTGACGTAGATGAAGGTAGTTCCAAGCCGCTGATGCAGCTTGCTGATCTCGGCGCGGGCCTGGACGCGCAGCTTGGCATCCAGGTTGGAGAGCGGTTCGTCCATCAAAAAGACGTTCGGCTCGCGGACGATGGCCCGGCCCACGGCAACCCGCTGCCGCTGGCCGCCGGAAAGCTCCTTGGGTTTGCGATTCAACAAGCTTTCGATGCCGAGAATGCCCGCTGCTTCTCGCACCCGTCGCTCGATCTCTTGCTTGGGGGTCTTGCGCAGCCGCAGGCCAAAGGCCATGTTGTCGAACACGCTCATGTGGGGGTAGAGGGCGTACGATTGAAAGACCATCGCAATGTCCCGGTCCTTGGGGGCGACGTCGTTGACCAGCCGGTCGCCAATAAAGATGTTGCCCTCGGTGATTTCCTCCAGGCCGGCCAGCATACGCAGCGCGGTCGATTTGCCGCAGCCCGACGGCCCGACAAAGACAAGAAATTCCTTGTCCTCGACGTGGATGCTGAGATTACTGACGGCAATGACTTCGCCAAAGCGCTTGGTCACGTTTTCGTACGTTACACTTGCCATAGCTGATCTACTCCTTCTGAATTTTTTGGGCGTCCTTTCCCACGGCAGCCAGGAAACACCCGCGCGGGCGACCCGCTTCGTTACGCCAATACAACATTGACCCCCATTTCGGTCAGGTCCCACAGGGAAGCGGAATCCGCCTCGCGCGCGCTGACGACGGTCTCGATGTCGGAGGCGGGGCCGATCAAGACCGCCGCCACGCGTCCCACCCGCTCCGGCACGACCAGGGCAATCGTCTGCGCTCCCATCTCGAGCAGCAAGCGGCTGATTTCGGCCTGGGGGAGGCTGTCGTCGGTGAGACCGGCCATGGCGCTGACCCCGCTGAGCTCAAGAAAGACGCGGTCGGCGCGCAGGTTCTCCAGCGCAGCCAGCGCCAGTTGGCCGGTCAACCCCTGTTCCTGCCGCTCCAACTGGCCGCCGGTGAGGATGAGGGTGTGGTAGCCTTGCTCTACCACCTGGCGGGCCACGGCGAGGCTGTTGGTGACAATCGCCAGGCGCTCCCGGCCGGCCAGCGCCCGGGCCACTTCTACGGCAAGCGGGCCAGGGCCGAGGAATATCGTCTCCCCATCCTGCACCAGGGCGGCGGCGGCGCGCCCGATGCGCGCAAAGACGGGATCCGCCGCGGGGGAGAAAACCCGCTCGCCGGCGGCAACCGCGCCGCCCCGCACCCGGCGCGCCAGCCCCTGCGCCGCCACCCACCTCAGGTCGCGCCGGATGGTGGGGGCGGAAACCCCCCAGAGGCTTTCCAGCTCGTCGACCTGGACCGCTCCGCTCTGCTCCAACTGGCGGATGATCTCTGCCCGGCGCCGCGCGGTCGTGGCCCTCTTTTCCATACGGAAATTATACCGTATCCGATTCTTCTTGTCAACTTTTTGATCGGGCAACGACCGTTTCGTTTCGATTCTTGAGGGTGCCAGGCGCCGCTGTTCTTTCTAACCCGACATTGTCTCGATCGTCCTCCTGGCGCAACTGTTCAGCGGGTCGCCTCTGGATGCAAGTCCGGACTGAGGGCGCCACAAAGATTCGCCGTTCACCGCCCAGGCGGTTCCGGCGGGTTTTCCTGACTTGCCAAAATCGCGCAAAGCGGCGACAATAGCGCCGTGACCCGCTTTGTGATGCTAACGCGCCGGGATGCACAAAGCTGGCTCTCACGACATCGCGTTGCCCATTGGAATAGGGAGGTGTATTGTGCGTCGATGGAGCATCGGAGCAATCATTTCCGTTCTCGTCATCCTGGGAAGCCTGCTGGCTTTCACGTTCTGGCAGTACCTCGGTTTTCGGACCAGCCTGGAGACGCTGCCAGCCGGCGTCACAGTAGCCGGGCTGGACGTCAGCGGCATGACGGTGGATCAAGCGCTGTCTGCGCTGCAGGCCGCTTTCGCCCAGCCGGTTCAGCTCGACTACCAGGAGCAGGCGCTGGCCCTGACCCCCGAGAGCGTGGCTTTCCAGTTCGACTTGCCGGCAACGCAGACCGCTATCGAGAGTGCACTGGCTGGCCGGAACAGCCTGGAAGGATTTTTGACCTATCTCCTGCGCCGTCCAACCGAACCGGTCGCCATCCAGGTGGTCGCCGATTATTCCCCCGACCGCCTGGATGGATTTCTGAGCCGCGTCTCGCAACAATACGATCATCCACCCATTCCGCCGGTTCCCCTGCCTGCCGCGCTGACCTTTCGGGCTGGCCAGGCGGGCTACGAGCTGGATTTCGAAGCCTCGCGCCAGGCCGTCGTCGCCGCCCTCTTCTCCGCCACGAGCCGCTATGCGCGACTGGTGGTCACGCGGGAAGAAGCGCCCGGCCTGGAAGCGGAGCAGTTGGAAGCAATGTTTGACTCGCTGCTGGGAAGTTTCGACGGCATCGCCAGCATCTTTGTCAAAGACATGCAGACTGGCACAGAGATCACGATCAACCCCGAGGTAGCCTATGCCGGGATGAGCGTGATCAAAATCGCCATCATGGTCGAGGCATATCGCGCCTTGAGCGAGACGCCCTCCATCGACGAAACCCGCCTGCTCTCCGAGACGATGACGCTGAGTGGAAACTTTACCGCGAACTTGCTGCTGCAAGAGGTCATTGGCCGCGGCGATGCGTATCAGGGAGTGGAGAACCTGACCGCCTCAATGCAGTACCTGGGACTGATCAACACGTTTATGGCCGCGCCCTACGACGAAGAAATCATCCCCCCGACGATCATCACGCCGGCAAACTCGCGCACCGACTTGAACACCCAGCCCGATCCCTACATGCAAACCACCGCCCAGGATATCGGGTTGTTGCTCGAGATGATCTACCAATGTCAGCACGGAGGGGGAGCGCTGTTGGCCGCTTATCCCGACGCCTTTACACCCCAAGAATGCCAGCAGATGCTGGACATGATGGTCCAAAACGAAATCGACACGCTGATTGAATCGGGGCTGCCGCCGGACACGCCGGTGGCCCACAAACACGGTTGGATCGGGGACACCCACTCAGACGCCGGGCTCGTCTTTTCGCCCGACGGCGATTTTGTGCTGGTGATCTTTCTTTATCACCCCGATTGGCTAGAGTGGGAAATATCCAGCGCCCTGATCGCCGATCTCTCCGCCGCGACGTACAACTATTTTAACCCGGCCGAATAAGCTTGCGGCCTTTTTTCGGCTTACTGCTCCACCAGCCCTTGGGAAGCGGGCAGCCACATTGCAGCTCGAACGTCAATGTGGACGCGGTTCGGCGCGGACCGTGGTCCGCGCCGAACCGGCAGGGTGAACCGCTACATTTCTGGCGCAAACGCGCCAGGATCGAGCGCTTCTTGCCCCACTTCCAACGGCGGCAAGTCCTCTAGCCGTGCAAAACCGAAATGCTGCAGAAAGGTAAAAGTGGGACCGTAGAGGATCGGCCGGCCGACCGTCGTCGCGCGCCCCACTTCTTCGATCAGGCCGGCCGAGAGAAGCGTGCGCAAAACACTGTCACAGCTTACGCCGCGGACAACCTCAATTTCCGGGCGCGAGATGGGCTGGCGGTAGGCGATGATGGCCAGCGTCTCCAGGGCGGCCGGCGAGAGCCGGCGCCGCCCCGCCAGTCCCAGGAACCGCTCGATGGAAGCTGCGGCCGCGGGTGCCGTGACCATCTGCAAGCGGCTGCCGATCCGCTCGATCCGCAGTCCCCGCCCAGCGAGCGTTTCCTCGAGCTCTTGCAGCGCCTGTTCGATCTCTCCTGGCGTGGCCTCCAACGCCTCGGCCAGCCGCCCGATCGAGGCCGGTTCGTCGGCGACGAACAACAGACTCTCCACCAACGCCGAAAAGGAGAGTCGCTCCTCCACCCTACTCGCTTCCCGGCCTGCTGCGGGCGGCAGGGGGGGTCGGTTGAGCCTGCAGGTGGACCTTGGGAGGTTGGGCGAGATTGACGCCCACCTTTTCTTCCACCACCTCGCGAACCAGGTCCACCACCTGGGCCGCCCGGCCGGGCACGTTGACGTCCCCGGCGGTTTCCACGTCCAGCTCGACCATCACCCCACCCTTGCGGGAAGAGACGCGCGAGCGGGTGCGCAGCACGCCGGGCAGTTGATCGACGGCGTAGGCAATGTGATCGCCCACGGTCTTGAGGCTGACCTCGACCTCGCCGCCGTCGACCCCGCCCATGCGCACCGTCCTGGCGCGCGGGCGGCGGAGTTCGAGGATGAGCAACAGGATGCCGACGAACAGCCAGACCAGGCTCAAGACCACGCCCACGGCAACGCGCAGTAATGGCTGCGGCATGATCTCCTCCAACAAGTCCGCCGCGTTTTGCAACCACTCCCCCGTCACCCGCGTGGTCGCGACGGGGCCGACAGAGACGACGATGCAGACTACTGTGAGCGTCAATACTGCCAAAACGACCAGAATCCGGTTGAGAGCGTTCATCATTCCTCCTTCCCAGGTCATTGTTCATCCCGGCGCCGCCCCGATCCAACAGATCAAGGATCAGCACCGGGCTGCTGCCCCCCACGATATGGAGAGCGACAAGTTGCTGCCAGGTTCCTATCTTAGCGCGCAATGGTTCGATTGTCAACTCTCTGCCACCCGACTTGCCATCCCCCCTCACCCGCGTTATAATCCGGCCCAATGAACCAAATCGACCGCTTCGAAGCTCTGGCAAAACGCCTGGTAGAGGGGACGTTCACCCGGTTGTTTGCAAGCTGTCTTCACCCCCTGGAGGTCGCCACCCACCTCGCCCGCGCCATGGAGGATCACCAGGTCACTGCAGCGGACGGCGCGCCTCTCGCCCCTACCCACTATTGGATCTATGTCCATCCCCAGGATTTTGCGCTCCTGGCCAACGAGCGGCCCAGCCTGTCGGACGAACTGCAGACCCACGTCTGCCAGCTCGCCCGGGAAGCGGGACTGACCCTCACCGCCCCCCCGTCCGTGGCCGTAGAACCGCTGTCAGCCGTCACCCTCCATTCCGTCCACGTCGAGGCCCGCTGGCAGCCGTCCGAGCCAGAGCTGGGCGCGACGCGCGAGATGACCGGTGGCGAACAGAAGGCGATCCAATCCCAACTGGTCGAGCCGCCGCCGGAAAAGCCGTTCCTCATCGTCGGCGGCGAGCGGCACGTGGCGGTCGAGCAGCCGGTCATCAGCCTGGGCCGGGCGCTGGATAACGACATCATCCTGGAAGACAGCCGGGTCTCTCGCCACCACGCCCAGCTTCGCCGCCGCTACGGGCGCTATGTGCTTTACGACGTCGGCAGCTCTGGCGGGACGACGATCAACGGCTATTCGGTCCAGGAATGTGTCCTTCAGCCGGGCGACGTCATCTCCCTGGCCGGGGTCGAGGTTATCTACGGCGAGGACGTCCCCGGCCCTTCCCCCGGCTGCAAAGAAGGGGATACGTCAGAGATCGACTCGGACTCTCCTGCCACCGGGGCCGAGGGGTAGCGCTTGGACCTCCTATTGCTCCTGCTGCGGGTCATACTGACCGCCCTGCTCTATGCATTTCTCGGCCTGGTACTCATCCTGTTGTGGCGGGACCTGCGGCGCGCCGGCGACGCCCGCCGCGCCGCGCCGCCACCCAGTCACCTGGTCGTGGTCGAGACGGAAGAAAAAGAACCGCAAGTCGGAACGACGTTTGCATTGCAAGAGATCAATTCGCTGGGCCGGGCGGCCGACAACACGCTGGTGCTGTTGGATCCTTACGCCTCCACTCACCATGCGCTGCTTGGCTGGCGGAAAGGACGGTGGTGGCTGGAGGACCTGGGAAGCAAGAACGGCACGACCCTCAACGACGAGGCCATCACCCGTCCCACGGTTGTCAGCGCTGGCGACCTGATCGGCATCGGCCGGGTGGTCATGCGTCTGGAGGTGGAAAAATGAACCTGGAACTGACCGGCAAGGTCGCGCTGGTGACGGCAGCCAGCCGCGGGCTGGGCCAGGCGGTGGCGATGCAGCTGGCCCAGGAAGGGGCGGCGGTCGCCATCTGCGCCCGGCATCCGGCCGACCTGCAAGCGGCAGCAGCCCGCATCGAGCAGGCGACCAAGGGAACGATTCTTGCTGTAGCGGCCGACGTCTCGCTCCCCCAGGACGTGGAACGGCTGGTGCAAACCACGCTGGACCGCTGGGGTCGCATCGACGTGCTGGTGACCAACGCCGGCGGCCCGCCGCCGGGGCGCTTTGTCGATTTGCAACCGGAGGACTGGGAAGCAGCGACACAGCTGACGTTGATGAGCGCTGTCCACCTCTGCTACGCCGTCGTCCCAACGATGCGGGAACAGCACTCGGGCTCGATCGTAGCCATAACCTCGATCAGCGTCAAGCAGCCGCTGCCCAACCTGATCCTCTCCAACAGCGTGCGCCTGGCGGTGGTCGGGCTGGTCAAGACGCTGTCCGACGAACTGGCTCCCGACGGCATCCGGGTCAATGCCGTCTGCCCGGGCTGGACCCGCACGGAGCGCGTCGAGCAGCTGCTGGCCGACCGGGCCGCCCGCTCCGGAGCGACGGCGGAGGAGGAGGCAGCCGGGATCACCGCGGCCATTCCCCTGGGGCGCATGGCGATCCCGGAGGAGCTTGCCCGCGCCGTCGCTTTTCTCGCCTCGCCAGCTGCCTCCTACATCACGGGCGTGAGCCTGCTGGTGGACGGGGGCATGTACCGCGGGGCCATGTGATCCGCCCAAATTTGGGCCATTCAGGAGGTTGATTCATGGAATCCGTACGCATCGGCATCATCGGTGGTTCTGGGCTGTATCAAATGGCAGGTCTCATGGACGTCGAGGAACGGCGCGTCTCGACTCCCTTTGGCGACCCCTCGGACGTGCTGCTCATCGGCGTCCTGGAGGGTGTCCGCGTCGCATTTGTCGCCCGCCACGGCCGCGGGCATCGGCTGATGCCGGGCGAGGTGAACTATCGGGCCAACATCTTTGCCCTCAAGAGCCTGGGGGTGGCGCAGGTCGTTGGTATCTCTGCCTGCGGCTCCCTGCGCGAACACCTGCACCCCGGCGAGATCGTGATCCCCCACCAGTTGTACGATCATACCAAGAACAGGGTTTACACCTTTTTTGGCCAGGGGTTGGTGGCGCACATCGGCATCGCCGATCCCTTTTGCGCCCGCCTGGCAGGACATTTGGCGGACGCCACGGCAGAGGCGGGCGGGACCGTCCACCGCGGTGGGAACTTTATCACCATCGAGGGGCCTCGCTTCAGCACCAAGGCGGAGAGCTTTGCCTACCGCGCGTGGGGCATGGACATTATCGGCATGACCACCAGCCCCGAAGCCTTTCTGGCCCGCGAGGCCGAGATTTGTTACGCAACCATGGCCCACGTGACCGATTACGACGTCTGGCACGAGAGCGAGGAGGCGGTCAACGTCGAGATGCTGCTGGGCACGCTGGCTGCCAACACCGAGCTGGCACAAAATGCCCTGCGCATCCTGATTCCCCGCCTGGCATCGACTGCGCGCGACTGTGAGTGCAAGGACGCGCTGGCGACCGCACTCATCACCCAACGAGACCTGATCCCGGCAGAGAAAAAAAAGCAACTGGCGCCTCTCGTGGGCAGGTACCTGGACTAGCAAATTTGCGCTGACAGCCGCAACCGAGAATCTGAAACAGCAATGGCTGCAATGTCCGCCTTACAAAGGCCGGTTGCCCGCCAGGAGCGCCGCCTGTTAGTGCTCGCCGCGGCGTTCGTGGCACTGGGGGCGCTCACGCTCTGCCTGGCCCTTCCATCCAGCAACCCGCTGGAGATATTCCTACTCGTTTTTTCCTTTGCCATTGCCTTTGCCACTGCGCACGTCACGCTCTGCCGCCACCTGCCCAATCGGGACCCGCTGCTGCTCCCGACGGCGGCTATGCTCAGCGGGTTGGGGCTGCTGATGCTGGGTCGCCTGGCGCCCAATTTCTCGCGCCGCCAGGCGACGTGGCTGCTGGTAGCCGTCATCGCCATGTTCACCGTGGTGCAGTGGGGCCGTGACCTGCGCTGGCTGCGCCGCTACCGCTACACCTGGCTGCTGGCGGGGATGGCCCTGCTGCTGGCGACGCTGCTGTTCGGCGTCAATCCCTCGGGACAGGGGCCGCGCCTCTGGCTGCCGATCGGCGGCGCTTACTTTCAGCCCTCCGAACCGCTGAAACTCCTGATGACCGTCTACCTGGCCTCCTACCTGGCCGAGCGGCGAGAACTGCTGCTGGCGACAGACCTGCGCGTCGGCAAGGTGCGCCTGCCGCCCCTGGCCTACGTCGGCCCCCTGCTGGTCATGTTCGGCCTGACGCTGCTGCTCCTGGCCTGGCAGCAAGACCTGGGCACGGGGATGCTCTTTTTTTTCACCTTCCTGACCATGCTCTACCTGGCGACCGGCCAGTGGGGATACGTCGCCGCCGGGTTTGCCCTCTTTGCCATTGCCGGGTGGGCAGGATATTCGCTGTCGACACACGTCGCCCTGCGGGTGGACGGCTGGCTCAATCCCTGGCCCAACGCCGCCGGCCAGACCTTCCAGATCGTCCAGAGCCTGCTGGCCTTTGGCGCGGGGGGGATCGGCGGGCAGGGGTTGGGGTTGGGAAGGCCCACCTACATCCCGGCCGTCCACACCGATTTCATTTTTGCCGCCGTGGTCGAAGAGTTCGGCCTGGCCGGCGCCCTGGCGCTGGTCGCCCTCTACGGGGTCCTGCTGATGCGGGGATTCCGCGCCGCGCTCCGCGCCGCCCAGCCTTTCGAGCGCTTTCTCGCCGCCGGGCTCACCGCGGGGCTGGTGATCCAGGGTTGGGTCATCATGGCCGCCAACGCCAAACTGGTCCCGATCACCGGCGTCACCCTCCCCTTCCTTTCCTACGGGGGATCGTCGCTTCTGGCCACATTTATCGTCCTGGGCCTCCTGCTGCGCATATCAAGCCCGGGGTCTCGAGCACCCGGCCCGCGGGTCACTGCGCGCGGGCCCCGGTCGACGGAGCCGCTGCTGCTGCGGGTGGCCTGTGGGCTGGGGGTCGCACTGGCGGTACTGGCGGCCGTCTGTGGCTATTGGGCGGTGGCGCACGCTGACGCGCTGGCGGCGCGGGAGGACAATCCCCGCCGTGTCGAGTACGAGCAGCGAATTGTGCGCGGGCGCATTGTCGATCGCGCGGGGACTGTCCTGGCGGACGTCGAAATCGACGCGTCAGGGATCGTCACCCGCACCTACCCGCTGCTGGAGGCGGCTCCCGTCGTGGGCTATGCCAGCCTGCGCTACGGCACCGGGGGAATCGAGGCCGCTTTCGACGGCGTGCTGCGCGGCGAGGCCGGCCGCTCGGCGTGGGAAACGGCGTGGGCGGAGCTGCTCCACCGCCCGCCGCACGGCAGCGACGTCCAACTGACCCTGGATGCCCGGCTGCAGCAGCTGGCGCAGCAGAGCCTGGGCGAAGGGCCGGGCGCGTTGGTGCTGGTCGATGGACAGACCGGGCAGGTGCTGGCAATGGCCTCGGCCCCCACCTTCGATCCCGGCCGCTTGGACGAGGAATGGGACCAACTGCGGCAGAACGCAGATGCGCCGCTGTTCAACCGGGTGACCCAGGGGCTGTACCAGCCAGGAACGGCGCTCGAGACCGTGGTGCTGGCCCAGGCGCTTGAGCTCGGCCTGGTTCACATGACCGATACGGTCGCCGCCCTGGCGGTGCCCGTGCCGGTCGACGGCGTCGAGTTGAGCTGCGTGGAGACGCCGCCCGCCAGCGGCGACTGGGCAGCCGCGTACCGCGCCGCCTGCCCTGGGCCGTTCGCCGCGCTGGGAGAGCAGCTAGGCGCCGAGGGCTTGAGGGAGGCGGTCGCCCGGTGGGGGCTGCTGGAAGCGCCGGCCCTGGAACTGCCGGCGGAGACGGGTGAGTGGTCCCCCCAAGATCCCGCGCTGGAAGCGGTAGGCCAGGGCAGCCTGACCGTCTCGCCGTTACAGATGGTGCGGGTCGCCGCGACGTTGGCAGGCGGCGGCAGAGTACCCACCCTGCGGCTGGTAGCGCCGGGCGAGACGGCCGGCCCGGCACCAGGCGGCGCGCAGCAGGTGATCGAGCCCGAACTCGTGCAGGCCATTCTGGCAGCCTGGCAGCTCTACGGCGCAGATATTTTGGGCCACTGCGGGGTCGCCGTGGCCGGGGAGGGACGCCCACCCCACGCCTGGTTTGTCGGCGTCTCGCCAGCAGAGGCCCCGCGTTACGCCGTAGCGGTCCTGATCGAGCATCCCCTCGACGCCGAACGGGCGGCCGAGGTGGCGGTGAGCCTGCTGGCAGCAATCTCCCCTTTGCCATAAAATCGCCTAAATCGCGTAGCAGGTTTATTGTATCCCGCATTCACAAGCTGTAGGGGCGACCGGTCAGCCGCCCCTACAGCTTGTGCTCCACCGTCAGCACAGGCAAAAGCCAATTTGCTATAAAAGCACGAGTGTGGCGCTCCACAAAACACGCCCGCTTCGAAATCCCCGAGAGAGCGGTTCTTGACGCTGCGCTTCCCTCTGTTATAATAGCAAGTACGCGGGGCCGGCTGCTTGAAGCCGCCAATTTCTGCGGCGGCAGTCACGGTTCAGGCCGCCCGGGGAACCCCCAGCCTCCCCTCTCCTGCATCCGGGGGCATCCAGAAGGATTGGCGCAGTCATCCTGCCTCGTCGGGGTACCGGAAATAGCCGGGGCTGCGGCCTGCTGTGCCCCGCCAACGCCATATTTTTGAGGATGGTCAATGTGGGAAAAACTGCGCGGAATTGAGAAACGATACCAAGAGCTGACATCAATGATGGGCGATCCCGAGGTCGCAGCGGACCACGAAAAAGTGGCCGATCTGGCGCGGGAGCACAGCGAGATGGAAGAGATGGTGACCCTCTACCAAAAGTACCAGGGCGCGCTGAGAGAGCTTGAGGAAGCCCGGACCTTGCTAGGGGAAGACGATCCAGACATGCAGAAACTGGCTCAAGCAGAAATCGCCCGCCTGGAGGCGTTCCTGGAGCGCCTGGAACAACAGCTCTACCGGATGCTCCTTCCCAAGGACCCACGGGACCGGCGCAACGTCATCATCGAAATTCGCGCTGGCACAGGCGGCGACGAAGCCGGCTTGTTCGCCGCCGATCTCTACCGGATGTACACCCGCTACGCGGAGCGGCAGGGGTGGCGGGACGAAATTCTCAGTGGCCATTCCACCGGCGTCGGCGGCTTCAAAGAGGTTATTTTTGAGGTACGCGGTAAGGGAGCTTTTTCCCGCTTCAAATTCGAGAGCGGCGTCCATCGCGTGCAACGGATCCCAATCACCGAATCGTCCGGCCGCATCCACACCTCCACCGCCACCGTGGCGGTCCTCCCGGAGGTGGAGGACGTCGAGGTCCACGTCGACGCAAAAGACCTGGAGATTGAGGCCTATGGCTCTTCTGGCCCCGGCGGCCAGCACATGCAAAAGAATGCCACCGCCATCCGCATCACCCACAAGCCCACGGGCATGGTCATCGCCTGCGAGTCGGAACGCTCGCAGACCCAAAACCGCATGCGGGCGCTGGCGATCCTGCGGGCGCGGCTGCACGAAATCGAGCGGCAAAAGCAGGAGGATGCGGTCGCCGAAAATCGGCGCTCCCAGGTCGGCACTGGCGAGCGCAGCGAAAAGATCCGCACCTACAACTTTCCCCAGAACCGCGTCACCGACCACCGGATCGGGCTGACCCTCTATCGCCTGGCCGACATCCTGGACGGGGACCTGGACCCCTTCATCGACGAGCTCGCCGCCCAGGAACAGGCCCAACAACTGCAAGCCGTGGCGGAAGGGTCGGGAGAATCACAGGATTGATCGATGCGTGTAGACAGCGCCCTGCAAGAGGGGGTTGAGCAGCTGCAGGCAATGACCTCGATCCCCCATCTCGAAGCGGAGAGGCTGCTATCGCACGCCACGGGGTTTTCCCGCGCGCGCCTCCTCGCTCACCCGGAACACGTCCTGCCGCCCAAACAGCTCGCCAGCTACCGCGGCATGGTCCAACGCCGGGCCGCCCACTACCCCCTCCCGTATCTAACCGGTTGGGTCGAGTTTTACAGCCTGGCCTTTGCCGTGACCCCCGACGTGCTCATCCCGCGGCCGGAGACAGAGACACTGGTCGAGTTGGCCCTGCGCCGGCAGCCGCGGCGGGTGATCGACGTGGGAACGGGCAGCGGCTGCATTGCCGTGGCGCTGGCGCTTCACCTGCCGCAGGCCGAGGTCCTGGCGACCGACATCTCTGCTGCAGCCCTGCGAGTGGCGGCCGCAAACGCCCGCCAGCACGGCCTGCACGGGCGAATCCGCTTCGTCCAGTGCGACCTGGTCGCCCCGTTGCAGCGCCCAGTCGACCTGTTGGTTTCGAACCCGCCCTACGTAGCGCGAGAAGAATGGGACATGCTGCCGGCGTCGGCGCGCTGCTACGAACCCCGGCTGGCGCTGGACGGCGAACGAGGCGGCCTGGCGACAGTGCGGCGCTTGCTGGCGAGGGCCTCACGCCTGCTGGAGCCGGGCGGCGCGATGTTGATCGAGATCGGCGCGGCCCAGGGCGACGAGGCGGCGCGCCTGGCCCGGGCAGTGCTGCCGGGTGCCCACGTCGCCGTTCACCCCGACCTGGCAGGAAGGGATCGTGTACTCGAGATCACGGCCCCGGCCGGCGGCCCGCTCGCGTCATCGCTCCGGGTGCAAGTATGCAAGTAGAAACAAGGGTCGTCCAAGCGGGACAGGAGGCGGTCCGGCAAGCCGCGACCGCACTGCACAGCGGCAGCCTGGTCGCCTTTCCCACCGACACCGTCTACGGCCTGGCCGCGTTCCCCGACGACCGGAGCGCCGTCGCGCGCATCTATGAGGTCAAGGGGCGCAGCACGGTCAATCCCATCTCCCTCCTCGTCGCCGACGTCGACGACCTGTCCCAGATTGCCGTGCTCACCGAGACCGCCCGCCCGCTGATCGAAGCGTTCTGGCCGGGGGCACTGACCCTTGTCCTGCCGAAAAAAGAGCGCGTGCGCCGAGAGATCAGCCCCAGCAACACCGTCGGGGTACGGCTGCCCGATCTGCCCCTGGCCCGTGACCTGATTCGGGCCGCCGGCGGCGTGCTCGCCGTTACCAGCGCCAACCGCTCCGGCGAACCCGCCTGCCTCACGGCGGAGCAGGTGCTGAAACAGCTCGGCGGCCAGATCGAGCTGATCGTCGATGGGGGAGAGAGCAGCGGGAAAATCGCCTCGACCGTGCTGGACTGTACCGTCTCAAGCCCTGTCGTCTTGCGCCAGGGAACCATCCCCGAGAACGCCATTCGCCGCGTACTCGAACGCGTCCCCGGGCGGCAAGGGCCAGCGCGCCGATAGCGCGCTGGCGCGTTATTACCTCGACAATGGCACATTTCAACATTGGATGCTCTACCGCAGTGGGAGAAGGGGAAAAGGGGGTTTCGCAGGCGGCGAAGCCGCCTGC
>JAFGEI010000093.1 GCA_016931695.1 Anaerolineae bacterium
CCGAACGCGCCGTAGCGCAGCACCCGCCCCAGCCCCTCGTTCTGCGTGGCATAGGCCTGGTTGCCGAACGTCTCGTTGCGGACGACGAAAACGGGCATCGAGGGCGAAATGATGCCCGCCATCGGCCCCACGGCGTGATAATGGTGGCAGGGGGCAAACTCGACCGCGCCCTCGGCCGCCATCCGCGCCGCCTCCGCCTCGTCCTTTGCCAACCCCTCGTAGACCAGCGCGCCCATCACCGCGCCGCGCTGCGGCCCGCACATGCGCTTCCAGGCCACCGGCGGCCCGGAATGGAGGATGAGCCGCTCGTGGTAGCCGGGGATGACCTCGCCGGCGATGCCCATGCCAACTAGCTTGGGATGCCCAGCGGCAATGCGTCGCACCGCCTCCGCGTTCGCCGCCTCGACATCGACGCCCTGGGCGGTGAACAGCAGCCGCGGCGCCAGCGGCGGCCGCCAATCGACCCGCACCACTTCCACCCCCTGCGCTTCCAGGCTCTCGGCGAACGTGCTGAGGCCGATGTTGATGACGCGTACAGCGGACAGGGGGACAAGGAGACAAGGAGACGAGGGGACCTCTCCTCGTCCCCTGGTTCCCTTGTCTCCTTGTTCCCTGGCCCCCTGGTCTCTGTGTCCCACAACCAGCCCCGCCAGCCGCGCCGCAGCGGCGTTGCAGCTGCAAACGATAGCTCCCGCTTCCTCCAGGGCCTGCGTCTGCCGGGTCAGTCCCTGTGGGTCGTCCTCTGTGCCGGTCACCGAGGCGACGACGATCAACTCGCGCCCGCCGGTGGCGGCGAGCGCCCGCGCGCGGCGAATCGCCGGCCCCAGCTCTGCCGCCGGGTCTGGGTGCGCGCCATAGCCCAAGACGACGTCCAGCAGGACCACCGCCACGTCCGGCTCGGCCGCCTCTTGCAGCAGGCGGCGGATGCGCAGGTCGTTGTCGATCATCGGGTGCGGGCAGCCGAGGGTGAATTCGTCCTCGCCCAGGTCGACGGCGCAGTGGCCCTCGCTGCAAGCGGCGTCCGCCATCTTGAAGCGCGGGTCGGCGGCCACGTTGGAGCGCACCGCCAGGCCCATCGCGGACCAGACGGCCAGCGCTTCGGCTGCCAGCGTCCCGCCGCTGAACAACCCGCGCAGATAACGTTGCCCTGACCTCAGGAGCCCGCGCAGCGACGCCGCCTGTTCCGCCAGGGCGGCGGCCTCCAATTCGAGCGCCGCGTTGGCTGGCGGCCCCTCGTATCCCGCTGCCTCCGCCGCCAGCATGGCCGCTTCCTGCAGCGTGTGAGCGGGGATGGCCCCGGCCGCCGCGACGGGCGCCGGGTCGCCGCCCAGGAAACAGACCACGGCCGGCTTCCCGCCCGCCCGCACCAGGGCCAGCATCCTTTCGGCGACAACCGGGCTGGGCGGCTTGGAGAGCAGCAGGAGGACCTCCGTCTGCGGGTCGGCCTGGAGGCGCGCGATCCCCTGCTGCATCGTCAGCCCGCCAATGGCTTCCTGGAGGTCGCGCCCGCCGGCGCCGATGCCCTGGCTGACGCCGACGCCGAGCTGGGTCAGCAGCGCACTGACCTCCTGCAGGCCCGTCCCGGCCGCGGCGACGATGCCCACCGGCCCGCGCGGCACGGCGTTGGCAAAGCCCAGCGCGACGCCGTCGAGGATCGCTGTGCCGCAGCCGGGGCCCATCAGCAGCAGGCCGCGCCCGGCGGCGTCGATCTTGAGCGCCACCTCGTCCGCGACGGAGACGTGGTCGCTAAAGAGAAAGACGTGCAGTCCGTGTCGCAGCGCCGCCCAGGCCTCGTCGGCGGCGTACTGGCCGGGCACCGAGATGAGGGCCAGGTTCGCCTGCGGCTGCCGGCGCAGCGCAGCGCGGATTGTGCGCGGGGTCCGGCCTGGCGCTTCTTTTCCCCCCGCCGCCGGCCGCCGCGCCAGCCGCTCCGCCGCGACGTGCAGCGCATCCTCGGCCTCGGCCTCCGACTCGGCGCGCAGCGCGATCGCCAGGTCGTTGGCCCCCGCCGCCGCGATCTCGGGCAGGAGCAGGCCCGCCTGGCGCAAGACGTCCTTGTTGGCGGCGGTCGCCATGACCACCGCCGCGTCGACGACGCCGGGCAGGTGCAGCAGCGCGCGCGCCAGCTCCATGAGCACGACGGAATCGTAGTAATCACCGGGCCTGACGGTGCAGCGGGAAATCATGGTTCGGCTCCTTCAACTGGTGGGCTTGGGCTTCAGTATAGCCGGAGCCGCTCGATTGTCAATTGGCGGAAGGATGGGCTTGGGCCGCGAATGGGCCAGGCTTGCAGTGGAAGGGCCAGAAGCAAGGTCCCGCTATGCGGGATCTTGGTGGATAGGCCAGAGTTGTACTCCGGCCTATCCGACAGCGATCACGAGACCTCCCTCCCGTCTCCTCCTCTGCGCAGCGGAGGAGGGGGGCCATTCAAGACAAGGGTTCTCCGGGCCTGCCAAGAGTGGGCGTCCGCTCCCTCACGTGGTCAGCGAAAGCAGGTTCTCGAACAATTCGGACTGCGGCCTGGCTCGCTCAGGTTGGACAGCCCCCTGGAACAACTCGCTGTGGCGCCGCGCCATGGCCAGTTCTTGCAGCGCCCAGGCGCGTTCCTCCCGCTCCCGCTGACGCGCAGCCTCGCGTGCCTGGCGCTTCTGTTCGGGCGTCCAAACCTCAGCATCCGCCGCGGCCTGTGCTGGCACGCGGACGGAAACGGGAACGGACACCGACCGAAGCCGGGCGATGTAAACCGCCCTGCCGATGCCGAGGGCCAGCATGCAGAGCCCCCCAACAGTGATTGCGGTGTAAGCGGCGAATTGCAAAACCTGCTGCTTCACCCGCTCCCGCTCCCATGCGGCCTGCAGTTCTTGTTCGTGGGCGAGCCGTGCGCGTTCTAGTTCCTCCTGGTGCAGTTGCTGGAGATAGGCCGTCTCGTCGGCGATGCGCTGCAGCTCGGCTTGCGTCTGCGCTTCTTGCAGGGCGGCATAGTGCTGGATATCAATCTCACTCCGCTCGGCAGCGCGCTGATTTTCCACCCGCTCGCGTTCGTACTGCGCCATGCTTTCGAGGGGGTTCACGAGGTCAGAATCCATCAGCGCCAGGCCGAGGGCCAGCCCGACGCCCACCAGGACGAGGATGACCCCCTTCAAAGAAAATGCCTGGTTTCCGGTTCCGAAAATCATTTTTAACCTCCTTATTTTGCATGCCGCTCCACCCGTTCGAACGTTAATTGAGGTGGGGTCATTCTGGCTTTACACGTGCCAGGTGGCGCGGGAAAGGGCATCCAGAATCAGGTAGATGCCGCTGACGCCAAGGGGAAGCAGGATGACGAGCATGCAGCCGCTCAAGCTGCCTTCGCTCGCGTCGCGACCGAACCACGCGGCAAGCAAGCAGATGAGGAAGAGGGCAACGGCGATGGCGCCGATTGTCAGCTCAAAAAACTGCCACACTGTCAGGCTGATCATCCGAGTCCCCCTCTCGCACCGTTGATTCCTTGCCCGGTGCAGTCCCAGAATACCATAAAAGTGCCCAGCATCCTCTAAAAGATGCCTGGCACCTTGCTGGCCCTGACCTTGCAGCAACCTTACAAAAAGCGCGGGGGAAAGCGCTGCGCTTTCCCCCGCGGTGGTCGGGCGTTCGAACGGTCAGGCAGTCGCCCGGGTTGTGAGGAGACGGATCCCTTCCAGGCGCAACATCTCTGGCAGCAGCGCTCGATAGACCGCGCAATACGGCGAGCGTGTGTCATTACGGCCAGTTAATCGTTGCCTCAACAGAGGACAACCCCCGGCACACCAGTAGCGCCACACGCACGAAGCGCATTCACCGCGATCATCTACAGGGGTATTCTGGAGCCTGCCCCGCGCCGAACGGATGATTTCGAGGGGGTCACCTGCCCAGATTGTGCCGAGCGGCCGCGCCATGTCCATCTGGCAGGCCGAAACGGCTCCCTGGTGGTCGACGACGACGTAATTCCGCCCCGCTCCGCAGGGATACGAATGTGGATAGCCAAGGTGGGCCCGGTCCAGGAGACCGCCGACGACGCTGTGCGCTGGCATGCGCAGCTCGATCAAGGCAAGAGCCGCGTGCCCGCCAGCGATCAGGCGGTCGTTTTCTGCTTGCAGGTGACTTGCGCCGCCTGTGCCATTGGGCGGACGGTAGAAATTGAGATTGAACAACAAGTCTCGTTCGAGGGCGTATGCTACCACGTCCGGTAACCCTTCGACGTTCTGCGCGGTTACGGTGATCGAGAGGTGCGGGCGCAGGCCCACAGCGATAGCGCGCTCGACCGACCGCGCCACGCGCTCGAACGTACCCGCTCCGCGCTGGGCGTCGTGGACCGCGCCCACGCCGTCGAGCGAGATTGCCAGACGGATGCCCATCTCACGCAGCGTGTCGCAGGTGGCGGGGGAGAGGTTGACCCCGTTGCTCAGGAGCACCCCCTGCAGTTCCAGACCGTGCTGTCCCGTCAGGGCAAGGGCATGTCGATGCAGCAGCTGCACCAGCGCGAAATTCAGGGTCGGCTCGCCGCCGGCGTACTTGAGCTTGACGGCGCGGAACCCGTGGCGGACGGCGGAACGGATCAGCGCCTCAACCGCTGTGCGGCCGGTCACGGTGCTCATGGCCTCGTCGCTGTGGCGGACGTAACAGTAAGCACAGCGCAGGTTGCACTGATTGGTGACGTGCAGCCAAGCGGTAAGCGTATGGGGGGCTGGCGCGCAAGGAGTCTCGACGGCTTCAGCCGGGCAGAGCAGGCCAAGCTGGGCCAGCTGCAGCGCCGCCTGTCGCGCGTCCGCCGCCGCCGCGCCCGGCAATTCTCCCGCCACCTGGTCGATGCTGCGGGGGACAGCAAACTGGTCCAGGATGCGCCCGGCAGCGCCGTTCAGCAGCGTGATGGCAGCAGTGGGGGAGGGCGCAAAAGCGACCTCGTGCTGGCCGGGCAGAGGGGCGCGGTAGAGCTCTGGCGCGCGCCGCCAGAGCAGGGCGGGAGGGGATAGAGGAAGGCCGGTCGTGACGCCGCTGTCAGGGCAGGCGCAGTCCTGTTCACCGGCGTCGGCCAGGTCGAGGCGGCGCAGGACAGGCCTTGATGGGTCGGCGCTTGCGCAGGCGCAGTCTCCTTCGGCCATCGCCGCCTCGCGCGACCATATTACGACGGGCTTTTGATCAGACATTCGTGCCTCCTCCCCTCCAGTCGGGCTGGCAGGCCATTTCGATCCAGCCTTCGCGCTGCCGGCCCGTGGGGGCAAAACCAAGACGCTGGAAAAAACGGAGGGCACCGCGATTCTCCGGGTGGGTGGTCAGCACGATGCGTTGGCAGCCCCCTTCCCACCCCCAGGCGGCGGCCTTTCCCACCAGGGCCTTGCCCAGGCCCCTATGGCGGTACGCGGGCAACAGGCCGATGCCCAGTTCGAGCTCCGGCACGGGGCCATTGCACAGCGCGAGCGGGAACAGGCGGCACCAGCCAACCACCTTAGCGCGGTCCTCCACCACCAGAAGCCGGTGCCGGGTGCAGCGCGGCGCGCGCAGCGCGTGTTCCCAGAGCGGCGTGGGCAGAAAGCGCGGTGCCAGCATCCAGGGACTCGCGGCGCAGACGGCGTCGATGGCGGCAATCAGCGCCTGCCGGTCTTGGGTAGCATATTCTCTCACGATGTCCTTCATAGATCGAAGGCCTCTGACGGGCCAAAATAATCTTCCAGAAATGTTTGCAGAGCGGGTTTTCCCAGGTTGTATCGTTGCGCAGTCCGTTCGCCGCCGGTATAGAGAGCAGCTAATTCTTGTGCGTTGAGGCCTTTCAAATCGGCATACATCATGTTCTTGGCCGCGCGCAGGTCGCGATAATCCTCGGCAAAGAGCTGCGAGTAGGCGATAGTCAGGGCAAAATGTTCGGCGACCTGGACCCACAGCAGTTCGTCGCGCACGCCATCCTTGATCGAAGGTTTGTCGTCGTACTGCCGGTGGGCGATCAGGCCGCGCAGCATCTCGGCTTTGCCCAACTGGGTCCAGAAAAAGGAGTGGAGGCGCTCCCGCTCGAGCGGTTCACCCTTTCCTTCGCGGATGAAGTATTCATCGGGGATGATTGGTTGCACCTCATGATCCAGGATAGCGGCAGCCTGCTCTGGTTGTTTCACATAGTAGTAGAGCCAGGCCAGGTTGACCAGTGCGTCAATCTGGCGGTAGGGGAAGGGGTCGGCGGCCAGCGCGGCAGCCTCGCGCAGCGCCGCTTCGCTCTGATGGATCAGGGTTTCTTGATCCGGGCCCTCTTCGTGGTATTCCGGCCAGACGCGCGCCCAGTTGCGGTAGATGCAGCCCAGCTCGATCAGGGCTTCGACCAGGCGGAGCTTTTCCGGCACCGGCCCGCGAAATATGTCCACGGCGTACTGGGCGCACTCCTCGGCCACCTGGAGACGCTCGACGGCCTCCTTGGGAGAGAACAGATCAGGCACATCGGCGCGGCGGCGGTTGGCCTCGGCCAGGGCGGTGTAGGCCAGGCCCATCCCGCGCAGCACGCCCAGCTCGCGAAAGATCGCCAGCGCCCGCCCGCAGTGAGTCTGGCCGCGATGGGGCTGGTTGTTCTTGGTCGCAATGAGACCCAGGGTGTTGTAGCTGAGGCCCAGCAGATAGAGACGGCCCATCTTTTTCCGCAGATCGAGCCCGTCCTGACAGCGGCGCTCGGCGCGGCCGAACAGACCGAACTCGGCCAGGGCCCAGCTCAGGTTGTTCAGCGTCTCAGCGTGGTCTATCTCCCTTTTCAACTTGCGCCAGAGCGGCAGGGCGCGCTCGTAGGCGGCGCAGGCGGCGGCGAAATTGCCGCACACGCGCAGCAGATAGCCGTGCACGTTGTGCGCCTTGGCCAGCAGCACATCGCGACGCCACTTTTCAAAGTCGCTTTGGGGGACAAGGCCTTTCAACTCCTCGATCTTGCACCGCAACTCGGCCTCTTTGCTTTGCAGTTCTTCCCGCTTTACGCCGCGAAAGGCTGCCGCCCAGCTCTCCCCTACGGTCAACTCGGCCCAGGTCAGCGGGGCGCCTTTGTCCAGGAAGGCGGCTTCGCGCTCGCGCAAATGCTGCGCCACGCGCCAGGCGTCCTCCGATAGGGAACGATAAAGATTCCGCCACACCCAGTCTAGAGCGACGCGCCGCTCCACGTCCCCCTGCCGCAGGCCGCCCACCTCTGTTCGGCCTTCCTTGTAAACGTTGGCTGCGAATTCCAACATTTCGGCGCGCAGCTGCATGTCCAGCTCGTCGTCGTTAGCCATGATAGCCTCGTCGGCAACCTCGCAGTAGGCAGCGAACCCGCCCTGGGGATCGGCCTGCAGGCAGTAATAGACTTTCTCCACTTGCAGGTCGCGCAGGCGGTCCAAGGCGCGGGCCATGGCCTGTGGGTTGCGCAGCCGGCCGGGCGCGGAGACGATCACGATCCGCCCATCAGGGGGGATCTCCTCGCGCTCCTGGCTCAGGCGGGCCACTTCCTGGCGCGCTTTCTGAATCTCCTCAGCGTAATAGTCGAGGATGATCTTGGACACTGCCTGGGCCTGGGCCGGCGTGGGATCAAGGGCGTGCTTTTTCATCAGCTTGTACATCTCGTCGTGGAGAAAAGCGCGCCGCTCTTCGGGCCGGCCGATCCTGTCCGGCCAGCGGACCTTGACGAAAGAAAGGCCGGTTGTGGGATCCGACAAGGCAATCAGCACCTTGACGGCCTCGTCTTTTCCCAGGCCGGCAATGCGCGCCAGCAGCGCGGCGTCGGCGCCCTTGGGCGCCCAGGCCAGGGCCTCGACCAGCGCGTCGGCCGGGCGGGTCAGGTTCCTGAACTGGCCGACGATCTGCCGCTCGACCTCTTTGCGGATCTTGGCCAGTTCAGCGGGGTTCTTTGCCTGCAATTTCGACAGCGGGGCCTGCAGCTCCGGCAGCAGGTGGCCGCTGACGAGATAATAGTCAATGAACAGGGCGACGAGGATCGGGCGCCCCCCGGTCAAGAGGTGAATCGTCCGCCGGGCATCCTCGGAGACGTTGTCCAACCACTTGACGGCCTGCTCGTTCTGGTCGGCGACCGCCGTCTCGCGCACTGCGGCAAAATACTCCAGTGTCTCCGCTTCAGAAAAGACATCCAGTTTCCTGTACGTGTAAGGCAGGCCATGTCGCTTGGCGGCCTCTGGCAGTTCGTTCTCCAAACGCTCGCGCGGCCGGCCGCAGAGGAGAACCACCGCGTTGAGCATGCGCGGCAGCCATTCGTTCAGCAGCCAGGGCAAGAGATCGAACGCCTCGCTGCCCAGACCCAACGCCTGCTGCACGCGGTCGGTCTCGTAGACGATCTTTTCCGCCGTGTCGAGCACCAGCACAGGCCGCTGTTGTTCGTTCAGACGCTCGCAATCCGCCAGGAAAGCCTGGGTCAACGTGGCACGCGCTTGCTGGAGTTCGTTGATCGCGCCATACAGGTCGTATCTGACCTTTTCCAGCTCGTCGCGCTTCTGGCAATAGGTCGGAAAGTGCTCCTCGCCCAACACGGCCACGAACTCGGCCATGAACCCCTCGCGGCTGTGGGTTTGGTGATGATAGAGGTCGATCTCGCGCTCGGCGACGAGCAGCGGCAAGGCGGTGGTGGAGCTGGCCTCTGCGGCAAAGCGTCGCAGCAACTCGCGGGCCAGAAAGGTCTTGCCCATGCCGCCGTCCGCTTCAAAGTAGAACAGGTGTCCCTGCTGTGACGGGGCAGCAACCGCCGCCCTGATGCGGGTCATTTCTTCTTCGCGGTCGATCAGCCGGGTGACGCGCGCGCCGGCATACTTGGATAGAATCTCTTGCTGGCTATTCATGGCTCTCCTCCTTCTGCTGGCGTTTACCGGCGGGGGGGCAGTCCGCCGGCTCGTGACCGTCTTGTCTAAGCGCGTTCTCGTGGTATGCCTGCTCCTCTTCCCAGTCCTCGCGTGACTGCTCAAAGTCGGCAGCCCACTGCTCGTACAAGCGATAGGCGACACAGTGCAGCTCTCTCCAGAGGCCCTGATCTCGCAGGTGCAGAGCGGCCTCCAGCAGCCGCCGCAGCGGCTCGTCGATCACATAACCGCGTTTCTCCTTGACCCAGTGAACCATTGTGGTGGCCAGCAAGCCTTTGCGCATCTTGAGGCAATTAGGATAGTCCCAAGTCTGGCCGGGGAAACAGGCTATCAGCAGTTCCCCGATGCGCACATCGTCGAATGCTTGCAGGATGGAGAGCGCTTCCAGGTAAGGATAACGGATCTCATGCTCTTTCCCCAAAAGCAACAGAGCGCAGCCTTGCAGCGCTTCGCCTCCTCGGGACAGGTCACGGGCGAGAAGATAGGTCGGCCAGGGGTAACCCCCGGCCCACTTTTTGATCTCTTCCAGGCTGGCGGAACTATGAGGGAGCTGCCTGTCTATTTGTTCTTGGACATAATCCTTGGCAGCGTTGTTCTCTGGTTCTTCAAACGGCCCCAACTCAATTTGAGCGGACTTTTCGCGGAACTCGGGCGCGCTCCAGTGGCGAGGTCCGCCCTGCTCGGCGATGACGATGAGCAGGCGCGGATTCTGCGCTGCAGGGGCCAGCACGTTCTCCTCTAACTGCGCGACGAGCTCCTTCCAGTGTGACAAAGTCTGCATATCCCCAAACTGCTCGGCCAGATCGGCCGGTAGGTCGTCGATGCCGTCGACGAGCAGCACCAATGGCGAGGCGGCACTGCCGGCCTGCCGAACCGCGGCAGCGATCCGCTCCACCGTCCGCGGGATGGAACCGAGACTCTCTACCCACTCATCCGGCAGATTCAGGTAGAGCGAAAAAGCATTGCCCTGCTCGCTCAACGTCCACGCCAGGTGACGCAGGAACCACGTCTTGCCGCAGCCACGCTCGCCGCAGGCAAAGAGCACCCGCTTTTCCACTGGCAGACCGGCAGCGATCCGGCGGACGAGGGCCAGGATCTGCTGCAGCGCCGCCTGGCGATTGACGAACTTGGCTGGGTCGTATGGAAGCCGATCAGGCAGTCTCTCGTGCATCATGCTTCTCTCCCCTTGCTGCGAGCCGAAAGCAAAGGGCAGAACTCTACCTGGAAAATCAGGCCGCGAATTCTGCTCTTTGTCGTCCGTATTCGTGTTTGCATCATTGGCTTGTAGCTGCTGCGCGCCGCTCGCTTTCGCTCCCGGCGCACACTGACTAGGGAGAGAAAGGGCGCTCTTCTTGATACCAACGTCTGGCTGCCTTGATGTCTTCCGGCTCCAGGCCTCCTGTAGGGCCAACCCGGCGGACATGTTCCACGATGGCCCGGTTCAACAGGGCCAGTACCTCGCGCGGCAGGGGGGGCAGCCCAGCCAAAAGTTCCGCCTCCGCGTTGCGAAGCGAGGGCGCGCTGATCGCATCCAGGCTGTCAAACTCCCCATTTGTCGCTGCACGCAGCCGTGCGTGGAGTAATTCAACCAGCAATTCAGGAGTCCAAGTAATCATATCAATTTTGGCTGGTTTTGTCAATGGCTCGGGTAGAACGGGGGCCAATTCAAGCGGGAGAAAGAGTTTCAAGAAAACCTGTTGCGCCGCCCAGTGCGGCATCTGCGCCAGCAGCGGAAAAAGGACCGCGGCAGCGGCGTCGGGATCGGCGATGGTTTCCGGAAAGGCGTCGACGCCGTCGACAAGAATATAGACCGCCTCAAAGTGGAGCGTGGCGAACAACAGGTCGAAAAAATCCTGCCAGCGCTGGGCTACGGGGGGCACCTGCGGCACAGGGGGAATCTGGGCCAGGGCCGTGCACAGCGCGTGCACCTGAGCCGGTTCGGCTGGCGCGGGCAAATGGGCAGCCGAGAGGTCGAACGTTTCTACTAGCGGCTGGGTGGTCCCCTCCCTTTCCAGTTGGGGCAGGAATTGCTCCAGCAGGCCGGGATCGTTCTGATCCAGCGCCCGGCGGATGGCCGCGCAAGCCGGATCATCCAAGCTTGTGAACGTGGCGGGGCGATAGGTCAGGCGCAGGAGCAGTTCCTGGGCGGCACCGCGCAGGATGCCCTCCAGGTGGGTCTCCAGGTCCATAGTCGGCGTGGGGGCGATGTAGGGAATCGCCAAGACCTGGCGCATATCCTCTTCGACGCGACAGGCGTAGGCCAGACGGGCGCGGAAAGCGCTCTTGCCGCCACCAGCAGGCGCAAAGACAATCGCCGGCTTGTCTTGCCAGATCGCGCGGAATACGTCGTGTCGAATCAGGTAGCGACTTAGGTGGGGGTCCTCTCCCGCATTCAGCGGTCCAAACGGATTCGTCTCTCCCAGGCCAGCCTGAGAGAGCCACTCCTGAAACCGCTTCGCTGTAGAGTCCGCTTCTGGCGAGCTGGAGCTGATTTTCCCGCCAGAAGCCGAAGAAGAGAACATGACCGCTCTTGCCTGTTTGATCGATAGTTCGAGTTGTTCAAGGCTCCCCCCTTGAGAGGTAAAACTTATTATATTACGATATTTATTTTGTCTTTCCATCATTTGTCTGGCAGATCTCTGGCATGAACCTTACAACAACCTTTCACCAGGCGTGTTCCAGCTTGTAACCCTGCCCACGGGAGGTGATGATATAGATCGGTCGGCGCGGATCGGGCTCGATCCTGTCCCGCAGCCGTGAGATGGTGGTATCGAGCAAAGAGCGGTAATCGATCCCCATCTCCCGTTCTCTTTCCGCCACATCCGGGTAACGAGCTGGCAGGTATGCCTGGTGGAACAACTCGTTGCGGCTGCAGACACGGCCGCGGTGATCGTACAGGTAGCGCAGCAGCGCCAGCGGCACCTCCGGCAGGTCGTCGATGCGCCGCCAGCCGGTGACGACGACGTGGGGGTCCTCAGCGTCGAACATCAGCGGCGGGGGTGACTCTTGGCGGATGCAGTGCCATTCCGCCGTCTGGACTGGCCGCCCCTGGGCCAGGCGCTGGACAGCCAACGGACGCACGCTCTCCAACCACCCCCGTGGGGACCCGCCGCCCGTGTTCTCGAGCCAGTGGACGAGGTCGGCATCCTCGCAGAGCGCCGACAGGTTTTCGATCGGCTCGCCAGCAGCCAGGGTCATGCGCCGGAGCACCATCTCGACCAGGTCTTGGGCTGACCAGCGCAGGAAATAGGTGTCGACCCGCCGCCGGTCGACGCTGCCGGTCAGTGCCAGCGGGGTTTTCAGGCCTGCCGGGGCAATGACCTTGTAAACCAGCCCGCGGTTCTCGAACAGGGTCAGGGTCGAAAAAAAGGCCCCCAGGCCGTCGAGGCCCTGCCCGGGATGGGGCGGTCCATCCAGGGCGGTCAGCACCACGGTCGCGCTGATGCCCACTTTGCGCCAGGCCTTGACCAGCTCGTTGATCAAGTGCGCTGCCGGGCGGCCCTCCAGCCAGGGATGGGGCTCGCGCATGCCGAGCAGGCGCTCTTGCTGCGGCGACATCTCTTCGTCCAGGTAGCGGTAGATGAACCAGCTTATTGCCTGGCGGGAGGGAGCGGCCATGAAACGATCGGGCCGCTCGGTCAGATAAGCCAACAAGGCGCAAGCAATTCTAGACAGGACGTGATGGAACAGATCGATAGCTGTCAATGACTGGGAAGCATCCCTGCCTGGCTGAGGCGGCTGCCATTCGACGACGAGCCGTCCGGTGGCGTTCAAGTGACGCTGCAGGGCCAGAAAGAGCGCCGTTTTGCCCGCACCGGGCGGGCCAAAGATCAGCACGGAGCGCGCGCCGGCGATGAGATCGAAATCCTGCGGCGGGACAAAGCAGGCTGCCAGCCAGGGCTCGTCCTCGGCCCGCAGGCTGTCGAAAGCGCCAAGTCCGGGCGCCGCAGGCTGTTCGCCCATCAGTCGGCTCCCTCTCCGCGCACGGGGCCCAGGACACGGTCGATCACCGCCGCAGAAAAGCCCGGCGAGCGGGGGGCATGGCGGGCCTGCGCCTCCAGCAGCCGGTTGCCCAGCCGAACCAGGCGCCGCGGTGAGCCCGCCGCGGCCTGGATGAGGCGCGCGGCCAGGTCAGAAGATGCGTCGGGCGCGCACAAGCGGGTCATGTCCTCAATCCCGGCTGCTGCCAGGCGGGCCTGCAGCATGTGGGCCAAATCCTCGTCACTCCAGGCAAGCTGCGCGGCCTGATCGGCCAGGTGGGTACCCGAGACATCGGCGCGCACTGCCGCGGGCAAGAAAAGCTTGAGATAGATTCCCCGCCCGGCCAGCGAGGTCGCCATGTCGAGCAGGGCGCGCCAGTCCCCCAGCGACGCGGCCGATGCAGCGCCGCCCTGCTCCTGCACGATCCGCTCCAGCTCGGAGAGGCGTTCCTCCCGCTCACAGTAAACCACCAGTTCTCTGATCTTGGATCGCCTCTCCAAACCGGGCAGATCGTCGTAGGGAACGCCCAAATCCATGCAGAGGGTCTTGACATCCTCTGCAGTGGGATACAGGCGGGTCGTTTCCTGGCGCAGGTGGCCGGGCGAACGCGCCGCCGCCGTGTCAGCGCCAGGGCGCGGGAGATTGTCAACGGGGAAGGTGGAGGCGTCCAGGATCAGGTAGAGAGCGTCAAACCCCTGCGGCCACGCCCCGTCGAGCAGCCGCACCGTTCCGGCCGGGGCAGCATCCGGACAATAGCGAACAATGTCGCGCAGCAGCTCCTCCGGCACGCCGCTGTCGGGACCTTCGAGCTGCAATTCCGGTACAACCTGCTCTTTCTCCCCGGCCCAGAAAGTGAGCAGGCGGGCGAGCCGGCGTTTACGGCCTTGCGGAAGCGTGGCAAAGCGGGCCGGGTGGTCCGCCAGGTAGCGCGCCAGCACCGCTGCCGCAGTATGGATGACCCCCTCTTCCAGCGAGCGAGCCGCAAGGCCAGCGGTGCGGTCGAACGGATTCCAATAGACCGGGAAGGCGCCTGCTTCGTAAGGGGCAGGGGCGGGATGGACACAGCGGTAGGCGAGCAGCATGGCCGCCGCGGTCTGGCCAGAGCCGGGTGCGCCAAATACGAGCGCTGCTCGTCTCCCCTGAGTCTGCTCAGAGAAGGTGTCTACCCAATAGTCGGGCAGACGTGGGTCCAGCTCGGCGGCTTTGGGCCCAAAGGGATTGAACGCCAGCCCGGCCTGCCGGCGCCAGCGGTCGACCGCGGGCGGGTCCACCTCCCGCTCCGCGTACCAAAAGTTGAGCCAGCGAGGAAGCGATGGGGTCATTCTGCTTTCATCCTACCTACGGTTTCCACATTGTAGCACGAATTGTTTCGCCGGGCAAAGATGGCGCCGGTCGGTCGGGGCGCATTTCAGTCTGGGGGCAGCTTAGCGGATGGGCGGCGAGCATGGGCTCTCCGCGCGCAATGACGCGGCACAAAAAGCGTGCGGCGCCCCGCCAGGAGCGCCGCACATTGGTGGTTCCCGTTACCGCCCCTTCAGGCGGCTAGGGAAGATAGTCCTTTTGCACCACCGGCAGGTAGATCATGTAGTGCTCTACCGGCTCTTCTGTAATGGTGATCAGCCCCTGGGCCTCGTCGTGGCCGCATTCATTGTCCGCCATCAGGGTAACGGTAAAGGTACCGCTCATGGCGTAGGCGTGCGTCACCACCATGCCGGTCGCCGTCATCCCGTCGCCAAAGTCCCAGGCGTAGCTGATCGGCTCGCTGCCGACGGCAGTGCCGGTAAAGGTCACCGTCTCGCTGACAATCGGCATCAGCGGCATCCAGGTCAAGGCCGCATCGTGCACCGGGTCGCAAGCCGAGACAACGCAGACCTCGCCGTTCCAGCCGTCCGCGCCGCATTCGTTCACGACGTCCAGCGTCACGGTGTAGCAGCCCTCCACGGCGTAGGTGTAGACCGGGTTGGTCTCGGTGGAGGTCCCGACGCCATCGCCAAAGTCCCAGAGGTACGCGATCGGCTCGGAGCCGTTCACGGTGGGCGTAAAGGTGACGGTCAGGTCGGTGATGTCGTAGGTGACGTCGACGATTTCCACCGCCTCCAGCACGGTCATGGCCGTCGGGAGGGTGATTTCCGGCTCGTCGGGGTCGTTGCTGAGGATGAGCAGGTCGGCGAAATAGTCGCCGGGGGCCATGCCGGTGGCGTCAAAGTTCACGTCGACCACCGTGCACTCGCCGGGCGGGATGGTGCCCGAGACCGGGTACTCGCTCAACCAGGGGTAGTCGGGGTAGACGATGCCGCCGCCGGTCGTGCCTTCCAGGCGGAACATCCAGTCGTAGCCGTAGCTGTTCTCCCACCAGTCGGTGCCCATGCCAAAGCCGCCGCCGGGGTTGATCTGCTCGCCGATGCTGCCCCAGGTGGCCTCCGAGTGGGCCGACCAGCCGTACTGGCCGTAGAGGCCGTACTCCAGCGCGGCCTGGTAGACCAGCCACCAGGTGCCCGCCGGCAGGACGACCGGGGTGTTCAGGGAGAGGACCACGTCCTCGGGCTCGACCAC
>JAFGEI010000094.1 GCA_016931695.1 Anaerolineae bacterium
CGATGGAACCGACCGAGCGAAGGCGCTGGCACGTACTGGTCGTCGATGACGAACCCGAGATTCTGGGCTACCTGAAACGAGGGCTGACCTTTGAGGGCTTCGAGGTGTCGACAGCGCCCGATGGTGAGGCTGCCCTGGCGCTGGCGGAGCGCGACCCGCCGGACCTGGTCATTCTGGACGTGATGCTGCCGGGGATCGATGGCCTGGCGGTTTGCGAGAAGCTCCGCCAGCAGGACGCCAGCTTGCCCATTCTGATGCTGACCGCCCGGGATAGCGTGCCGGATCGGGTGGCCGGCCTGGACAGCGGCGCCGACGACTACCTGGTCAAGCCCTTTGCCTTCATCGAGCTGTTGGCCCGCATCCATGCGCTTCTGCGTCGGGCCAGTCGTCGGCGGGAGGAGCCGCAGGCTTTGCGCTACGCCGATGTGGTGCTCGATCCCCAGGCGCGTCTGGTAGAGCGGGCCGGCCGGCCCATTGCACTGACTGCCCGCGAGTTCGACCTGCTCGAGCTCCTGATGCGCCATCCCAACCAGGTCCTCACCCGCAACGTCATTCTGGAGAATATCTGGGGTTATCATGACGACATCCCCGAGTCCAACATCGTCGATGTGTACGTGCGCTATCTGCGCAACAAGCTGGCCGCTGCCGGTAAATCGCGATTGATCCAGACGGTGCGTGGACTTGGTTACGTGCTGCGGGAGGAGTGAATTGGCTATCCGCGTGCGCCTGACCCTTTGGTATGGCGGCATTCTAGCGCTCCTGCTGCTCCTCTTCGGGGGAGCCCTCTACGGCATCCTGCAGGGCAGCCTGCAGGCCGGCGTGGATCGCACGCTGGTCGAGACGGCGGAAGAGGTCCAATCCAGCGTGCGGCGGCAGATTGCCCTCACCCCGGCCCTCAATTGGGCCGAGGTCCTGACTATTCCCCCTTTGGACGTCTTTGCCGCCCCGGACGTCTTTGTCCAGGTCCGCTATCCCAACATGAACCTCGCCGCGACGTCGGCCAACCTGGCCGCACAAGAGCTCCCAGGGCTGAACACGGCGGACTGGGTCCGGGTCCTCTCGGGGACGGTGGACCTGCGCACGGTCGAGGTTGGGGATGTCCGGCTGCGCTTGCGCAGCGAACCGGTGCTGTCCCAGGGCCGGCCGGTCGCCGTGCTGCAGGTGGCGGCCTCCCTGCGGGCGACGGATGAGGCGCTGCACCGCCTCTTGGCGCTGCTCCTCGGCGGGGGTGGCTTGGGCCTGGTCCTGGCGGTGCTCGGCGGGGCCTTTCTCGCCCAGCAGGCCCTGTCGCCGATCGTCCGGGTCACCGAGACGGCGCGGCGCATCGCCGCCACGGAGGACCTGGGCGACCGCCTGGCCTGCCCTGCCGTCCAGGACGAGGTGGGGCAGCTGATCACGACCCTGAACGAGATGCTCGACCGCCTGCAACAGCTCTTCCAGGGCCAGCAGCGCTTTATCGCCGACGTTTCCCACGAGCTGCGTACGCCGCTTACGGCGATCCGCGGAAACCTGGAGGTGCTCCAGCGCGGCGCCCAGGCCGACCCGACGCTGCTGGCCGAGTCGCTGGACGATATCGGCCGGGAGGTGGCCCGCCTCTCGCGCATGGTCGCGGACGTGCTCGCCCTGGCCCGGGCCGAAGCCGGCATGCGGCTGGAGCGCCGGCCGGTGGAGTTGGATCGGCTGCTGCTGGACACTTTTCGCGAAGCTCGTCACCTGGCCCGGGGCGTGGAAGTAGATCTGACCGGGGAGGATCAGGCCCTGGTGCTGGGTGATGCCGACCGCTTGAAGCAGCTTCTCTTGAACCTGGTGGACAACGCCCTCAAGTACACGCCGGCCGGCGGCACGGTCTCCCTGGCCCTGTGCCGGCGCGGCACCTGGGCGTGTCTGTCCGTGGCCGACACCGGCGCCGGCATTCCGGCGGAGGAATTGCCGTACATCTTTGACCGTTACTACCGGGGCCAGGGCGCCCGCCGCCGGGGCGGCATGGGACTGGGCCTGGCGATCGCCCATTGGATTGCCCAGGAGCACGGCGGTCGGATCGACGTGGACAGCAAGGTGGGCCAGGGGACGACCTTTACCGTCTGGCTGCCCCTGCTCCATGAAGCGGGCCAAGCGGCTGGTCACCAATCGTCAATCGCCAATCGTCAATCGTGAATCGTGAATCGTCAATCGTAAATCGCCAATCGCCAATCGTAAATCGCCAATCGTAAATCGTCAATCGTAGACCGGAAATCGCCAATGGAAATCATCCTTGCTCAAGAGCTAGGTTTCTGCCAGGGTGTCCGCCGGGCTTTGGAGATGGCGGAGGAAGCGGCCCGTGCCGGCCGGCAAGTGCGCACGCTGGGCGATATCGTGCACAATCCCCAGGTCGTGGAGCGGCTGGAGCGTCAGGGAGTGCGGGTGGTGGGTGGACTGGAAGCCGTCGGGGGAGATGAAGTGGCCATGGTGACAGCCCATGGGGCCCCGCCGGAGATCGCGGCCCAGGCGGCGGCGCGCGGGATTGCCCTGCTGGATGCGACCTGCGCGCTCGTCCAGCGGGTGCAGCATCTGGCCCAGGAGATGGCCGAGGCAGGCTACGCGGTGGTCATCTGCGGCGACCCGGAGCACG
>JAFGEI010000095.1 GCA_016931695.1 Anaerolineae bacterium
GAACCGCCCGAAGAACCGCCCGAGGAACCGCCCGAGGAGCCGGGCGATTGGCCCTACCCGGTGATCGAAAAGGGGAGCAAGCTCGGGGTTCACGGTATCCTCAGCGGCCAGGTGCCCGACTATGCCCGCACGCTGACCGACGCAGGCGCCCGCTTTGCCGTCGTCAAAGCGGTGAACGACCTGGGGTGGCTGGCCGAGGTAAAAGCGATCGCCCCCGACACGATCACCATCGGCCGCATCGCCCACGACCTGGAAGGCTGCCAGGGGGTCAACGATCCCAACGCCGACCTGGACAAGCTGGCGGAGGGGCTGCTGGAGCCGATCCTGAACCGCCTCGCCGCCGATCCCACGCTGCGGGACACGGTCGACTATTGGGAAGTTTCGAACGAGCCCGACCCGCCCGACGCAGACAGCTACCGCCGCCTGGCGCAGCTGATGATCAAGTGCATGGAGCGGGCCGAAGAGAAAGGGATCAAGGCGGCAATTTTTGGCCTCAACAACGGCACGCCCGAGTGGAACGAGATCGAAGCCATCGCCGGCACGGGGGTGTTTGGGCGCGCCCGCCAGGGCGGGCACATCCTCACCCTGCACGAAGGGGTCGTCTGGCCCGACAAGCCCATCGACCTGTGGTGGGGCGACCCGATTCCCGGCGCGCCGGAATTGCAAGACGCCGGGCCGCTCTGCTTCCGCTACCGTTTCCTCTATCACCTGCTCGCCCAGCGGGACGAGATCATCCCCGTCGTCATCAGCGAGTGGTACTGCCATCGCTACGAAGAGGTCGGCGGAACCCCGCAGGAGGTCCGCGAGCGGGTCGAATGGTACGACGAGAAATTCCGCCAGGATTATTGGGCCTGGGGATTTTGCCCCTTCACCGTCGGCCCCATCGGCGGGTGGAAGCGCCAGGACTATGGCTTTGCCTACCCCACCCTGGTCGAGTACGCCATCTCGATCAAGAACGCGCCCAATGCGCTGCCCTCAGGCGTCAAGACCGACATCACCATTCAGCCCGAGCAGCCCAAAGAAGCCGATACGGTGCAGGTGACGGTGGAATCGACCAAAAAGTACACACAGGTCGGCCTGCAGGTGAGCGACCCCAACGGCAACCCGGTGCCGGCCATGCGAAAAGCAATCGTTCAGCCGCCGGTCGGTGGGGCCTGGCGCTGGACTTTTGCTCCACCCGGCGGGGGAACCTACCACGTCGCCTTTACCGCCGAAGGTGGGGCCCAAAGGCCCGCCGAGACCGACGTGGTCGTCGAGGCGCTGCCGCCTGTCGAAGAGCATTGGGGACTGCCGCGCGAGCTCTATGCCCGCACCTACGTCCTCCTGCCCCCCTCCGCCGGCGAGGAGTGGGTCCAGGCCATCCTCGACAGCGGCGTCTGGGAGCGCTCCCGCTGGACCATCGGCAGCAGCGCCGACGACGCCGGGATCGGCGCCCTGAAGGACAAGCGAGTGATTGCCATCAACCCGGCGAAATGGCCCTCCAGCCTGGAGGACTTTTTCCGACAGTTCTATCCCCAGGCCCACTATGTCGAGCTGACGGTAAAAACGCCGGGCGAACTGGAACAGGAGCTAAAAAATGTCCCCGAGGACTTTGTCGGCCCGCCGAAACCGCCGGGCCAGGTGTGGGGCCTGCCGCGAACCCAGTACCAGCGCACCTATGTGCTGCTGCCGCCAACGGCGGACCGGCCGTGGATGCAGGCCATCCTGGATAGTGGGATCTGGGAGCGCCGCCGCTGGACCATCGGCAGCAGCGCCGACGACGCCGGGATCGGAGAACTGGAAAACAAGCGCGTCATTGCCATCAATCCACAGCAATGGGGCGACGACCTGGAAGCCTTTTTCGCCCAGTTCTACCCCCGCACTCAATACACGACCGTGCAGGCGGATAATCCCAACGATCTGAAAAACAAGCTGAGAGGCTTGTAAGCGCGGCCGCTTGTGACAAAGAGATGGGCCAGGGTTACTCCCTGGCCCATCTCTCGCCCTCGCTACTCCTGCGCCAGCAGTTCCACGTCGGTGACCAGGGCGTCGAACGCGTGGCCGGAAGCATAAATCGTCACCCCCTGGATGACGGCCGGCGGCTGCTCAAAGACCTCGATCAGGTTCCCCGAGTCGAACGGCACCCAGGTCTGCAATGGCACTTGCTGCTCCCAGGGCTGGAGTACGTCGGTCGGTACATGGTCGACCGAATAAAAGCCATAGTACCATTGCCGGTCCGTGCCATAGATGTCCTTGTAGTCGATGCGGACAATGATCGGGCATTCCGAGCCCAGCGACCCGCAGCCCGGCAGGCTCTGCCCCTGCACCTGGACGCTGAAGGCAAAGATCAGGGATGAAAAATCGCGTACGTCATAGTTGATCTCTTGAACGAGGCCCACCTCGGCATGCCCGATGCCATCGCGATACAACCGGGCGGCCCGCCGACCGGCGACATCCACCAGCTCGATCGAGCCGCTGGGCGCCTGCTGCTCATCGTGGTAGCTCTGCCATCCCGCCTCCAGGGGGCGGGCAAAGTTGCCATTGACCAGCAGGTTCCGCTCCGCTGGCGTCACCGATACCCCATCCGCTCCCGGTTGGACGATGGCCCGCTGAGAGGCGCCGAGCGTGATCGTCTCTCCATCGACAGCAGTCACCTCGGCGCTGCCGTCCCCCCGCACCGTCAGCTCGGAGGAACCAGCGCGGACCCGCGCCTCATAGCTCCCGCTCGAAAGCAGCGCGGTCATGTGCGCGGTGCGCAGTTCGACCTCTGTGTCCCGTCCCGCCGCCGACGACACGGTGATCCGCACCCGCCCTTCTGCGGGCTGAGCCTCGACCGGGGAAGGCGGAACCTGCAGCTCCAGCACCACGCGATGGGGCAACGGGCTGACGGCGAAACGGGGAGAACGGGCGGATAGCAGCACGATTTCGGTGTCGCCATACATCTGGACCGTGGCGACAGCAGCCAATTCTCCATCGAGCGTGTAGAGTGTCAGCAGGCTCTGGGCGGAGTGGTCGGTAGTTACCGCCGTTCCCGCGGGCACGTCCCACGACGGGCCGGTGAGGGCAAAGACCTGCCCGCGCCCCCGCAATTGCAGGCGCGGCGTGCCCTGCTGCGGTTCGAGCAGCGTCTTTTGGTCGATGCAGGCGGTGAGCACCAGGTGCCGTCCCCCCAACGGCAAGCCGACCGCCAGCCCGATGCAAAGGACGAAAGAGACAATCAAGATGAACCAGGCCAGCCGTTCGCGGTTTCCGTTCATAGATAGACGATCCGAAAGGAGTCGAACTCGTCCGTTCCCTGCCCCCACTGGGGGACGACGCGCCGGACGACTGCCGCCGGCGGCCCCTGCCGCAAAAAGTCCAAAAAGGCCTCCAGGACGTCGCGCGGTCCCTCGGCAACGGTTTCGACACTCCCGTCGCGGCGGTTGGCGACCCAACCGGTCAGCCCCAGCAACCGCGCCCTTTGTAGCGTATAGTAGCGAAAGCTCACGCCCTGCACCGTTCCCTCGACGATGGCGCTCAGGCGCGCCAGTTTCTGTTCTTCTCCCATAGCGCCTGTTTCTCCAGTTGGCTGATCTCCCTAAAAGAGCAAGAGACGCGGCGCCCGCCGGTCGAACCGATGCAACCCGGCTGCGCGGGCCGCCGCAAGCGCCGCTTTGTACTCCTCGCCAGTGATCGACCGCGCCAGTGGGGGGTATTCGTGCGCCCGATAGCATGGCCGATACTGGTCCATCACGTTGACGTAGGTATCGCGGGAAACCTCTTCCGCCAGGAAGCGGGCGACCTGCACCGTACCGGCAAGCCCCTCTGGCAGCACCAGGTGCCGCACCAACAGCCCCCGCCGGGCAATCCCGCGCTCGTCCAGCGCCAAGTCGCCTGTCTGGCGATGCATCTCTTTGACCGCGGCCTGGTTGACCGCTGGATAGTCGCGCACGCGCGAGTAGCGGTAGCCTACCTCGGCATCGGCGTACTTGATATCTGGCATATAGATGTCGACGATGCCATCCAGCAGGCGCACCGTCTCGACGGAATCGAAACCGCCGGTATTCCAGACCAGCGGCAGGCGCAGGCCCGCCTCCGCAGCGATCAGCAAGGC
The DNA here is from genome assembly GCA_016931695.1 of Anaerolineae bacterium. Taxonomy (GTDB): domain Bacteria; phylum Chloroflexota; class Anaerolineae; order B4-G1; family DUEL01; genus JAFGEI01. Next base: position 4,073 of record JAFGEI010000095.1, read on the forward strand.
GGCCAGGATCGGCGCCACGACGTGCGTCGGCGAGACGAGGTTGATGTTGTGACAACCCCGTGCTTGAAGAGCGAGCATTGCCGCCGCGATTTCCTCGGCCTCCACCTCCCGCCCGTGACCCTGCTGGCTGATGTCGCTGTTCTGGCAATACTGACAGTGAAGGTTGCACCAGGCAAAAAAAATCGTGCCCGAACCCTGAAAGCCGCGCAGGGGGTCCTCTTCGCCAAAGTGCGGCCCATAGCTGGAGAGAACTGCCCGCGCTCCCGTCTGGCAGGCGCCCGGTTGCTCGTAGCGGTCGACGCGGCAGTAGCGGCCGCAGAAATCGCACTCGTGCAGCCGCTCGTCGGCCTGCCGGACGCGCTCTTGCAGCTCGCCCGACCGCAGCAGGGCCAGGTAGGCCGGTTCAAACCGACCGGCTACCACGGAACAGTCACCATCCTGGGACGCCAGGAACGGCCCATGATCTGCACGTAGCCATTCTGGCGGCCAAAGTCGTACACCCGCCAGGTCACTTGAACGTCGCGCTTGCAGTACGCAATCACCTCGTCGATCTTGCCTTCGCGAAACCAGCGCACCGCATCCAAGCCGTCGCCGCTCTTGCGCTCCCCCAACGTCGCCGCCGCCACGTCGTCCAGCTTGGGCCGCCAGCCCAAGGCCTGGTGCAAATCGACCAGCATGTCGACAGTCGGAAGGTCACTCAACCGCCGGTCGGTATAAGCGTGGAGCACCTCGTAATCAAAGCGCAAGAGATTGTACCCCACCACCCAATTGGCCGCCGACAGGTCGGAGATCAACCGCTCGACGTCCCGCTCAGTATAGACGCGGTAAAGGTCCTCCAGTGGGCTGTACGTCACGCCGACCGACAGGCGCATATCTCGGATGTGATTCCACCCCCCGACTTCGTCGGCCAGATATTGCGTTTCCAGGTCAAAGACAAGCAACCGTTCACTCATATCACGGCAACCTCGACCGCCCGGTTGGACAACTTGAAACTGGGGCGCTGAACCTGCCCGATGAATGCCCGGCAGGCAAAACAGAGGAGCTGGCGTCACCGGCGACGAAAGCCGCCGACCATCGGCAAAGCCAGCAGCAGGCTCATCCCCCACAACATCAACCACAACGAGTGATCCGAGAGCCAGCTAGCCCAACCGCTCAAGCCCCGCAAATCCGCCCGCCAGGCCAGGTCCAGGCGCTCCAGCGTGATCCCCAAGCCCTGAACCACCCCGCCTTCACAACTCGCCCCGTCGGCATAGGCCGCCAGCAGGGCACGAATTCCGGTCCCGCCATACCGGTCGCGGATGTAACGGACCAGGCTGCCACTCTGAGCATACGAGAGCCGGGCGACTCCTGGATCGGCGGAAAAAGCGCCGCACAAATCCTCCGTCGGGATCAGTTGCCCTTCCGCCTGGGCCTGTTCCAACAACAGGTCGAGATGGGGATCGGGATGCGTCTCGTTCATCGTCGCCAGCCCTTCGTCCAACCAGGCGGGAAGAAAGGCATAGCCCTCCGCACCGACGACCTGGTAGAGCAGCATGTGGGTCAGCTCGTGGGGAATATCGCGCTCCATCTGCAGTGCGGCAGCATCGCCGGGGGGAATGGCCACCAGGACGACTCCCAGGTCCGGCCGGGCCTCTCCCCCCACCCAATCGCGCCCCCCCAACTCGAGCGCCGACTGAAGATCGGACAGGGACGGATAGAGGTAGATGTCCACCGTGACCAGTTGGGCCCCCAGCATCTGCGCGATCCGCAGCAAGCTGGTCTCGGCAATGTCCAGCGCGGCCTGGACATAGACCGGGTCGTCTACGGCGGCATAGACGCGGACGTGATCCGCTTCGGCGACCCGCCATGCAAACCGGTCGTCCAGGTATTGGAAGGTACGCGGTTCGGTCATCAAGCGCTGATCCGCCCCGTCCCGCACCTCCCACCACCACGTCACGAGCCCGAAGGGGGGGAAAGGCTCAAAGCGCAGGTCGCGCTGGTAGCGAACGCGGACTGTCGGGCCGGGCTCGAAGGGCAGCGGCAGCACCTCCACCCGTTCCTGTCCCTCCAGCTGCAGGTACAAATACAAGGCGGTAATTCCCGCCTCGGCCGTGGCCTCGACGGTGAACTCGGCTTGCTGGCCAAAGGAATAATCCGCCCCGGCCTCCGTCACCTCGATCGGCGCCGGTCCCTGGGCCTGGGAATCGAACGGCTGGAGCGGCAGGGCGATGGCCAGCAGGAAAAAAGAGAGCGCACGAGCGGCATCCCTCACCAGTATTCCCCCTCGTCAAAGTCGTCGTCAGTAAAGAACATTCCCAGGTTCCCCTGCAGGAACTCGAGCTCGCACAGAGCCTCCTGGGCGGCAGAGCGAATCGCCTCGTTATCCGAATGGCAGCAGTTCTTGAGCGTCCGCCGCGCCTCCTCGCCGCCGATCTGTCCCAACGACCAGATCGCCGCCTGCTGAACCTCGACGTCGACGTCCTCGACCAGGTCGATCAACGACAGCACGGCGTCCTCGAGCTCCAACTCGCCGCAAGCCCGGGCAGCCTCGTAGCGCATCGCCGGATTGGGGGCAAACATCTCGCTCAGCACCACGGCAGACCAGCGCTCGTCGGCACTGCGGCCCATGGCAAAGACGGCACTGGTGCGCATCTCCTCCGAGGGGTCCTGGTAGGCGCGCTGAATGAGGTCGGCGACAGCTTCCTCGCCCGAATAGGCCAGTGATTCGACGATCCGCCGCCGGACACTGATGACCTCTTCCGGGACGGCGGCAGCGGCCAACAACGCGCGCAGTGCAGCTCGATGGGGCTGTTCGCGAATCTTGCCCAGTTCGCCCAACAGGACAAAGCGGCCCAGCGAATCCGCAGCAGCAGCGCGAACAGCGGCATCTGTCTCCTCGAGCAGCCGGGGCGCCAGCAGCCCGACCAGCCGCACATCTTCATCCTCCCACAGCCCCTCTACGGCTGCTAGGCGAACCGCGGCGCTCTCGTCCTCCAAGGCCCGGCGAAAAATCTCGCCGAAATTGACCTGGAAATCGTCTTCGGCAATCTCGACCAACTGGCGCACCAGTTTGTCGCGCAGCGCGACGGGCAGCCCAGCGCAGACCGCCCAGGCGGTGCCGCTCTCTTTGCGGCTCAAATTCGACAGCGCATACAGGCTCGCACGGGAAAGCGTCCCGCTCCGCAGCAAGTCCAGGGTCTCGCGCAACTCGATCATTGTCAGAACAGGGACCAGTCGATAATCGGGTTCACAATATCCTGGATGATGATAAAGACCGACAAGACAATCAAGATCGCCAGGCCGATCATGTGCACCGTCGCTTCGACCATCGGGCTGACCCGGCGGCCGCGAAGTGCCTCGATCAACACAAAGAGCGCCCGCCCGCCATCGAGGCCGGGAAGCGGGAGCAGGTTGGTCAGCCCAATGGCAAAGCTGATCATGGCGGTCAGGTGCAAGGCCGGGAAGGCCAGCCCCCATTCGACGCTCTGTTTCAGCGACAGGCCCAGCCACTGCAAAATCCCCGGCAAGGCGACCGGGCGGATGTCGGACGGTTGAATCTCTCCCCCCTCGAGCATGCGGGGCAGGCTAAAGACGCGCCGCAGCAGATCGACAAACTCATGCCCCGCCGCGCCCAGCGCCGGGAAAAAGGAATAACGGACAGCCGATTGCGCGTCGGGCCAGGCGCGCATGGCAATCCCCAGGTAGCCCTGTCCATCCACCGTGCCGGGGGTGGCCGGGATGGCGAGCGTCTCGTCGTCGCGGACGACCTCCAGGGTGACGGCCTCTTCGGGCACGGCGAGAATCCGCTCCCGCAGGTCGCCCGGCCCGTCCTGCAGCCGCTCGCCATTAAAGGCGACGATCACATCCCCTGCCTGCAGGCCGGCCGTCTCGGCCGCCGTATCCGGCACAACGCTGTCGATCTCGACAAAGTAGCGGTCGGGTACGCCGGTCATGTACGCCGCCGTCATGATCAACCAGGCCGAAAGCAGGTTCAGCAAAACGCCCGACAGCAGGACCGTCAACCGCCAGCGCTTGGACTGGGCCGCCAGGCTGCGTGGATGGGAGGGGTCCTCCTCCCCCAGCAAGCGGACAAACGCGCCCATCGGCAGCAAGTTGAGCGAGTAGCGGGTTCCCGGCTCGAGGACCGTCAGCGAGCCGCGCACGCGCAGCCCATCCGCCGTCTCTTCGCGGCCGGGTGCCCCGACAGATTGGGCGATGCGCGTCGCGCGGTAGGAACCCTCCTCCTCACGCTGGGCAAGCACCTCGACGTTGTGCATCGGCTCCAATCCCTTGGGAATTTTCAGGCGCGACGGCAGCGTCATGCGCAGCCCGTCGACCACCAGCTCGCCTTTCTCGCGCGCAAAAACGAACAAGCGGGGCGGAAAGCCGAAACCAAACTCTAGCACCCGCACCCCGGCCAGCTTGCCCGAGATAAAGTGCCCCAGCTCGTGAATGAGCAGCATCGGGCCCAGCAAAAACACCAGGGCCAGGGTCAACCATTTTACCAGTTCTAGCATATCCTCCACCACATCCTGACGTTCAATAGACGAATTCGACAATGGCACATTTCAGTAGATTGCTCTGCCAAGCACGGGATTCTCCCGCTGCGGGAGAGCATCCAATGTTAAAGCGTGCCATTGTCAAGCTAATCAAGAGTATATCAGAAAGGCAACACAGTGTCAACGCAACGACACCTCAGCTGGACTTTGTCCATTTGCAAATAACGAAAGAGCAGGGTAAGCTAGGTCATCTATCAACCATGAGGATGTCCAATGCTCACC
>JAFGEI010000096.1 GCA_016931695.1 Anaerolineae bacterium
CGACAGCCCCGCGGCGGTCAGCATGTCGACGATGGGGACGAACTGCGGGTGGAGCGTGGGCTCGCCGCCGGTGAGCTTGGCCCCGGCCAGGCCCAGCGGTTTGGCCTCTTCGACCGCCCGTTGCAGCAGCTCCAGCGGGACGTGGCGGCCCGGCGCCGACTCACCGCCAGCCGCAAAGGAAGGCCGAATCCAGCAATGGCGGCAGCGCAGGTTGCAATCCGCGGTCAGGTAGAGGTAAAAGAACCGCAGCGCCGGCACGCCAGGCGGCAGCTGGAGGTCGACTTCTGATGCCGACGGGGCAATGTTCGGCTCGCACAAGGCCATCTATACCACCACCTTTTCCACCGGGCTCAGGCGCTGACGCTCCCGGTACAGGCGGTAGCAGGTCATCGGGCTGCGGACATCCAGTTCGCCGGTCAAGAGGAGGGCCTGGCCTGGGCAGCCGCCGCGGCAGAATGAGGCGTAGGGGCAATCGCGGCAGGTAGGCAAAGTATGCAGCGGGATCGTGCGCCGGCAGCGAAGCTTGTCCAACACAGGATGCTCGCGCCAGATCGTCTGCAGGTCGTCGACGCCGATCTGGCCCAGGTGCAGCGAGGGCAGCCAGTGACAGGGAACGATCGTGCCGTCGTGATGGACGGCGAGCTTGCTAAAGACGCCGCCGCAAGACGAGAGCGTGCCCCGCCCCGGCAAATCGGCGAGGCCGTCAGCCACACAGTCCTCGAGGAACTGGAACTCGCGGGCCAGGGCCAGCGGGCCAGCCTGGGCGTTGATACGGCCGTTGTACCGCTCCGCCAACGCGGGCAGGACCGCCATCGCCCGCCGGCGCTGCGCCGGGGTCAAGGCAATTTCATCCGCCTGCCGTTTGGCCATCCCACCAGGCTCCGCTTCGTTGGTGCTGAACGCTGGCAGGCCGATCTCTTCCAGCAGCAGGCGCGCCACGTTCTCCAGGTCGTCGACGTTGTAGCGGTTGACCGTGACCCGGACAGTCGCCGGGAACCGGGCCTCGACCAGCAGGCGCAGCCCGCGTATCGCGCGCTCGAAACTGTTGGGACGGCTTTTGTCGTGGATCTCGGCCCGCGAGCCGTCGATCGAGACCTGGATATAGTCCAGGCGCTGGCGCCGTTTTCCGGCCTCGAACTGGCAGAGGGTCTCTTCGGTGATCAACGTGCCGTTGCTGAGGATGTTGTAGCGCATGCGGTTGGCAACGACCCCGTCGATGAGCTCGAACAGGTCGGGGCGGGTGAACGCCTCGCCGCCGGTGAGGGAGACGCGCTGCACGGCCAGTTGCCCCAGTTCGACGAAAAACGCCTGCCACCGCTCACCGGGCAGGTCTCTCAAAGCCACCATCTCGTCGGCGTAGAAGCAATAGCCGCAGTGTAGATTGCAGCGCCCGGTGATGGCAATGTCCACCGAGAGCGGCGCGGACAGGACAGGAGGCAAGGAAACAGGGCTCACGCCGCCCCCTCATAGATACCGGCAAACCCCCGGCCCAAGAGCTCGGCGACAAACTCGTCCACGTCCTGCGCGACCTGGTCCTGGGGTACGTTCTCGCACTGCGCGATCAGCGCCGCAGCAATCCCGCCGCAGCTCATGGGCCGGGCCAGCGCCTGCCAGACGAGCTGCCCGGTGACATTGATCACCAGCACCTCGTCGGTATCGGGGTTGAAAAGGATCGCCCCGTCTTCTTCCTCGCGGTACGAGACGTCCGGGTTGGCGATGTAGAGAATTGCTTCTGTCGTCATTTTGTCGTCCTTATTTGGGCCATTATACCATACTACCGTCACGAGATCGTCACAGCAAAAGATCATTGGGACGGGATAACTCGTTCGATCAGGCCGGTTTCGACCATCTGTTGCACGACGTCCTGGACGTCGGCGAGGATGACACCGAACGGTTGGGCATAATCGTCCGCCATCGCCGCGGCGACCTGGTGCAACGTGCACTGCCCGTCCAGCCGGGAGAGGAGGTCGCGGGCAACGGCGTTGAGCTCGACGAGCCGGAACTCGCGGCAATGGAACGCCAGCGAGCGCGCACCGAAATCCTCGACAGCGATGGCAGGGGCAATACGATATACAGACTGCTCTCGAACGAGGACCGTCAACGTCAATACTCCCGCGCGACCAGGGGCAGATAGAGTGTGTAGTGTACCGGCAACAGCCAGGTCGCAGCATTGTCGTGGGTGGATGGTTCCGGATCGGCGGCAGCGATCACCGCCGTATTGGTCACGATGCCGCCCGCCCCCGAGTCGAGCGTGGCGGTGACGACGATGGTCCCCCCGTCCCCCGGCGCCAGGTCGGCCGCCAGGTCCCAGACAAAGCGGCTGCCGGGACGGACAGCCACGGCAGCGCCAAAAGCGGCAAAGCTGGCGGTGATGAAATCGGACGGGAGAACGTCGCTGATGACGACCTGGCGCGCCGCTACAGCGCCGTGGTTGGAATAGACCAGCGTGTAGGTGACCGCGCCGCCGGCGCGCGCCACTTCCGGGCCGCTCTTGCGGAGTGCCAGATCAGGGCACACCGTGGCGGCAACGCCCCAAGAACGGTTGTCGGCCAGATTGTATTCCCAGCTGGCGGTCGAGATCACAGCCGTGTTGGTCAGCGTCGCCGCACAGGCAGCGGCGGCGTCCAGCGCGGCGGTGAGGACGACGCTGCCACCGGCGCCCGGGCCAAGCGTCCCCAGGCGCCAGACCATCGTGGTGGGACTGGTGACGCTGAGCGGCAGGGTGTCGACGAGGATGACGTCCTCGGCCTCGGCGGCGCCGACGTTGCGGTAGTACAGCGTGTAGGTGATGGCGGCGCCCGGCCGCACCTGGGCCGGGCCGCTTTGGGTGAGGTGCAGGTTGGGAATGTTGACGCCGGTCACGACCGGCCCGGAGACGTTGTTGCCCACGTCGCTCTCGACGTCGGGCGTGGCGATGACGGCGGTGTTGGACAGCAGACCGCTGAAAGCGGGGCTGACGATGGCCGAGACGGTGATCACGCCCCATGCCCCGACGGGCAAATCCTCGACGTCCCACACGAATTGGCTGCCGGGCCGGGGGGTGATCGATGCCCCGGCGGCGACGACGGTCGGGCTGAGCAGCGCGGTCGGCAAACTGTCGGTGATCACGACCTGCCGGGCGGCAAAAGTGCCCACGTTCGAGTAGGCAATCGTATAGGTCAGCAGCGATCCGGCCAGAACGTCCGTCGGCCCTTCCTTGTGGATGGCGAGGTCAGGGACGACGACCGGGGTAAAGAGCGGACCCGAGACGTTGTTGGTTGTGCGGGTCTCGACCGCGGTGGACGTGATCGTCGCCGTGTTCGAAAAGCCGGCGGTCCAGAAGGGATCGACGCGGGCGGTGACGGTGATGGTTCCCCCCTCGCCGGCCAGCAAGTCGGCGACGTCCCAGGCCAGCGGCGCGCCCGCGCGCGGGGTAATGTCCGCCCCGGTGAAAACGACGGTGGGGCTGATCAACCCGGCGGGCAGGACGTCGCTGATGACGACGTTGAAAGCGGTAGCGGGGCCGCTGTTGGAATAGGCCAGCGTATAGGTCAAAAAGTCGCCGGGACGGAGCGGGCCGGCGGGATCCACCTGCTTGTCGATCGCCACGTCGGTCTGCAGCAGGTTGAGGTCAAGCGCCGGGTCGCCAAAGAGCAGGTAGGTGTCGAGGAGATCGCGGTGTCCGCCGGTATGGCTGTAGAGGTAGTATTTGCCATACGTCGTAGCCGGGCCGATTTGGGTCATCCCCTCGAAAAGCGTCCCCTCGAGAAAGCCGCTGTTGAGATAGTCGTGCCCGCTGACCACGCCCAGCCCGGTGGGCGACCAGCTGGCGATGGCGCCGCCGCCGGGCGCGCGGACGAGCTGCTCGGCGATGGAGATGATCGACGGATGGGCATAAATATAGTATCCCTCCAGGCAGGTCATGGGCAGCATCATCGGCAGGCGGTCGATGTTGGTGAGGGAAGGAACGTCGCTGAGGCCCAGCAGCCGCTCCCCGGCCCACTGGCCGATACTGCCGTGGCCGACATAGTTGACAATGACCCGGCCATCGTTGATGGCGGCGACGATGGCGGCGCGGGCGATGATGGACGGTATCTCGTAGGGATGCGTGATGCCCAAATAGACCCGCTCCGGCTGGTAAGGCGGCGGGAGCAAAGTGTCGATGAGGCCGTCGGAGATGGCGGCAAAATCACCCGCATCGTCGGCGTCGTCGGCGACAAAGAGGACCTGGCGCTGCCAGTCTTGCTGTGGGGAGCTCGTAGCATAGCCAATGATCTTGTCGACGACGGCCGCCGTCTCTGCGCCGGTGCGCACCGTCAGCCGGCCCAGGTGCATGTCGGGAAAGACGTCCTCCCCGCTGACGGTGACGTAGCGGTTGTCGGCGGCCGTTTCGCCCATCCAGGGATCGACGTCGAGCAGGTAAGGCGGGATGAGGGTGGGGATGCCATAACCCTTGTTGTCCTTGAAATCGTAGGTGCCATCGCCCATGAGCAAGACGTAGGTCGGCGCCGGGGCGGCCCAGCTGGCATAGGCGTAGGCGATAAAATCGCGGATTGCCTCGGGCGCGAGGACGCCGCCGTTGAACTCGTCATAGACGTCCTGCACGTCGACGACCGCCACCGCCAGTCCTTGCGCGGCGTGGTAGGCCGCCAGGGGAAGCGTTTCGCTGTAGTAATCGCCGTGCGTGACCAGCAGGTAATCGGCCTGGTTGTCGACGTCGCGCAGATCGGACGGAGAATCTGCGATCACGGACAAGGGGCTGAGCCGCTGGCCCGTCTCCTGGGCCAGGTAGTGATGTTCCCCGCCGATGGTCTGCTCAAAGACGAGCGTGTACTGGCTGCCATCCGGTTCCAGGAGCGCATTGACGATCCGGGTCGGCTGGGTCGGTACCGTGGTGTCGTACAGCTCAATCGTGCTGGTCAAGAAATTCTGGACCCGGTATTCCCAGGTGCCTGCCTCATCGCCGTCGAAGGCGAACCGGGCGCCATCCGCCACGTACGTATCGTGGTAAATGATGTGGAACCAGTTATCCCACAGCATTTCGAGGGTGACGCCGCCGTCCAGGGGAATGTGCAGCAGGACGGTGTTCACACCTTCGGTCAGGACGGATTGGGGGAGCATCGCTTCAAAAAAGTGCTCGCTGTTGGGGAACCACTCGGCATCGTCGACCAGGTGGCCGTTGAGATAGACCTGGGTGTGGTGATAGGGGATAGCATCGTAGCTCCGCAACAGGCCCTGCACCGTAACGCTCAAGGGAGCGGTGGCGACGTGGTGCAGTGTCGTGGTGTGGACGACCGAGGCCGGCGTGCCGCTCGCATTGACGAAACTCCAATACCAGCGATCACCTTCCCCGCTGGGATATCCCTGGGAATATCGGTGATCCTCCTCCATGTGCCGTTCGGTTTGAAAGGAAGATGGCGTCGGGGCCGTGCCACCCGGCGTCCCGTCGATTTCCGCCATCCGGAGGCCGTCGTTCGCGCCCCAGGTGAGCCAGTAAACGTTGACGTCAGTATAGCGAGTGGTCGTTTTTTGCCCGTAGAAGAGAATGTGGTCCGCAGGGTCAAATTCTCCATCATCTTCGCCGGCGACGTAAATGGCGACCTCGGCGCCGTGGTTGGACAGATGGAAGGTGCGAGGGTCGACCTCGTCCACCGGCGCCCCGGCCGCTTGCAGCTCGTCGTACGACAATTCGTAGATGCCATCCTGGTCGACCAAGACCTTGAATTGTGGTTGATCCTGCTGGACGGGAAAGGTGGGGGCCGGTATCGCCGCGGGCCGCACGCGCCAATGGCGGGCCTGGTCGTAATTCACCAGCGTGCGCTCTAAAATGCGCTCGAAAGAACCTTCGTCGATGGCGGCCCCACCAGGCAGCGCGTCGACGCCAAAGGTCAGGCGCACCACGATGCGCCGGTAGTGCCGCAGCTCTCCCGTCACCGGGTTGTAGTGGAGGGGCTGAAAGCGCAGTTGGGCCACCGGCTGGCTGCGGACCATGCCGGTGGCGACGAGCTCGACGGGGACAGCGGGATAAAAACTGTCGGCTGCGTACGCCGCTGCATCGGCAACCTGTTCCACCCCCTCGTAGGTCATCTCGCCGGCGGGCGAGATGCCGACGATGGGCTGGCTCACCGGGCAGAGGGAATAGCGTTCAGCTGCAATTGCGCCATCGGCTTGCAGGACGGTCAGGATAGGCGCTGCGCCGGGCGGGATGCCGACCAGCGCGCCCCTGACCGGCAGGGCCGGCCAGCCGGAGCGGTCGGTCTCGCCGTATCCAGCCACGGCGATGGCCTGGCACGAGCCGTCGCCAAGGGCGCGCTCTTCGACTTGGAATTGGGGGGTGGTCAGCGCCAGGACGATGCCGTCCGGACTGGATTCGATGACCCGCAGGCCCGGCGCCTCGTCGGCCGGGAGCGGGATTTCGGCCCGGCGCTCCGCAGCCCGCGCGGCGTTCCCTGGGGTGGGATGGCTGGCGCGAAGGTTCGCCGTCGCCGCTGACGGAATTGTCGGCCCGGCCAGCAGGACGAGGATCGCGGCGATCAGCTGGACGATTCCACTTTTATTCATCTTGCTCCTTATTCGCCGCGATTATACCACGCTTTTGAATAAAGTCAATAAGCGTCGTTAAATTTCTGGTTCTGCGCATAGAGAAACCCCAGGTGGGGGTGGACAGGGTTAGGATGGGTGGTGACGGCAAATCCCTGCCGCACAAGGAATTCGACCAGATCGTGACGGGTGTAACCGCCGTCCTGGTCGTGGTACTCCATCACGATATGCGACACCCGGCCCAACACCTCCTGGGGGGCGTGAAAAAGGATCGCATACTCCGCCCCCTCGCAATCGAGCTTGAGCAGGTCGCAGCGTTCGATGTTCAACCGAAGGAACACGTCGGCGAGAGAGCGGGCCGGAACTGTCAAGGCCCCCTCCTTGCCGGCCGCCGTTTCGGTGCTCATCTGTAGCGGTTCGCCGGTCGACAGGTCGAGCAGCACCTCGCCGCTCTCGGCGCCAATTGCCTCGGCAAACGGATGGACGTTCGCCACCCCGTTCAGGCGCAGATTTTCCACCAGCAGCTCGAACGAGCCGGGAAACGGCTCGAAAGCATAGACCCGGTTGCTGGGATGGCGCAGCGCCGCGCAGAGCGAAAAATCGCCCAGCCCCGCGCCGACATCGACGACCGTCCAGCCCGTCCCAACCGCGCCCCCATGCCGTTCGTAGAAGCGGTCGAGACAGGTCTCCTTGACGATCCAGACATCCATCGCCCCGCGAACCAGAAACTGTATCCCGCTCTCGCGCAGCCGGATGCGGTAGACGCCCGGCCCGGCGAGGCCGAGAAACATGCGAACGACCAGCAGCCGTTCGTCGATGCCGGCGAGGATGCGGGCGATCGAGGTCAAATAGTACCAGTATTTGCGCACGCGCTAGATGTAAAATCTCTCCGGGTCGACCTCTTCCCGCAGGATGCGCAATTCCTCCGCCGACGGCGGTTCATTCTGCCCGACCCGATCCGGAACGACGAGCTCAAAACCCGTGTTCTCGATCACCTGCTTCACCGTCACCCCCGGATTGGTCGCCAGCAACCGCATGCGCTTGGTGTCTTGCTCGAAATCGAGCAGCGCCAGCGTGCTGACCACGCGATAGGGGCCGCTATCCGGTGGCAGTCCCGCATCCTCCCGCGCGCCCGGACCGGTGAGATAACCGGGGGTGGTCAAAAAGTCGACCTGGGGCACAAAGCGGCGCTTGTCGTGGCGAATGATGATGATGTTGCGCCAGCAGAGCGAACCGACGTCGTTGGCTCCGCCGGAACCGGGCAGGCGCACTTTGGGCGGATGGTGCTGCGGGCCGATGATGGTCGAGTTCAGGTTGCCATAGGGGTCGATCTGCGCCCCGCCGAGAAAACCATAATCGACAAAACCACGGGCCGCTGTCTCCATGATGTCACAGATTCCCGAGGCCGCCACGCCGCGGTAAAAGGTGCGGCTCTCGCCCACCGCCCGCGGCAGTTTCTTGAGCTGCGCCCCGGTGCCGCCAAACTCGAAAACCGGCACCAGGTTAGGCGCGTGCATCTTTTGTGCCAGGCTCGCCGCCAGCATCGGGATCCCGGTGCCGATAAACGCCGTCACGCTGTCCGGCATCTGCCGCGCGGCGATGCAAATCAACAGTTCCGTCGAATTATATGCAGGCTCGCCCATTACCGTCCCTCCACTGCCGCTTTCAACGAGGCCAACCGATCCCGTCCCACTACGTCCATATACTGTTCGTGGTCGGCGACCCCATAGACATACTTGTGCAGATAGGCCTGCGTCCCCTCGACTGTCTGGGAGGCCTCGACCCACCCCCGCAGCTGTTCCTCATCCCGCTCGTACAGGTATACCATCTCGCCGGGATGGGAGCCGAAGGGGGCGTGAACCACCGCGTCGACCAGGTAATAAGGAATGATCGTCCGATCGGGATAGCGGCGGATCTCTTCCGTGTCGACAATTTCCTCCGCGCTGATGATCAAGCGCTTACTGGCCCGCGACATCTCGAAAGCAAATCCGCTGATCCCCTCGATGCGGGCATTGCCGTACCGGTCGGCCTGGTGAACGTGGATCAGGCCCACATCCAAGACCAGCGCCGGGATCAGGCAAACTTTTTGCCCGGTGAAGGGACATTCGACGACCTTGGCCGAGCTGTACCGGAGCGTGTCCGTGCCCAACATCGAGCGGACGGGAATAAATGGTACGCCCATCGACGCCGCCTTAAAGCGCCAGGTGATGCCGCCGTTGGACCACTCGACCACTTTTTCGACCTGTCCGCTCTCCACCGCCTGGCGCAAGGCGCGCGAGGTACCAAAGACCTCCAGGCCGATGTAGGTGATGTCGAGGGTTTTGACCAGGCCGGCGGCCAACAGGAGGTCGAGTTCGGTCACGCCCTGGCCGGCCAGCCGCAGGTCTTTTTTCCCCTGGCGCACCACTTCGCGGACCAGGGTCATCGGGCAGCGCACCGTTCCATACAACTCGGTGCCCAGATAACAACCATCGTAGACAAAACGGGAAACCGCCTCCTCCTCGGTCATCAACTTGTCCACCAGGACACGGGACTTTTCCCGATTCCAGCGGCGGAACTCGTCAATATCCAGAGGCTGAGTCAGTTCCCCCAGCCCAGACTCGATCACGTTCAAGGTGCACCTCCTATTTTAGTGACTGCCCGCCGCTCACAAAAAGGGGGCATGGCAGTGATCCCCGACTTAGTGGGGGAATTCTCCCCCAAACAACTCCAGCCATTCCTCGACGCCGCCGGCCAACTCGGGCTTTTCCCGACTCGTGCTTTCCTGCGGATGGAGCAGTATCAGCTCGGCGGCAAACGTCTCGGAGGAGACCACCCGCGCACCGCTCGCCTGCGCCGCCTCCAGCACCGCCCGATCTGAGGAAACGACCAAAAGCCCCCGCGGGTCCCGCGCACGGCGGATGCGCTGGCGGATCACCCCGTCGGCGGTAGAACCGCGGGAAGCGAAAACGACCTCGACCGGCGGGGCAGAGAGAAGGGGGTCCCGGCCACCGGGAAGGCCGCGGTCAAAGACGATGGTCGCCCGTCGCCGCCGGCGGCGACAGTATCGCCGCACTTGCTGGACCAACTCTATCTCGTCGTCGGGATGATCCAGGCAAATATCGGACATTCGCCCGATGAGATTATGGCCGTCGATGAGCAATGGCATTGGCCTATTGTAACACAAACCTGGCTAGAAAGGCAAACTTGGCTTGTCCGTTTATCCGCAACGCTCTTGTAACATGGAACCAAATATAGTATGATGTAACGGGCGTATGCAAAACTTGGAGGAGCGTTAAAAATCAGCCACGAATTACACGAATTAACACGAAAAAAGGTAGAAAATTCGTGAAATTCGTGTTAATTCGTGGCAGAAATTCC
>JAFGEI010000097.1 GCA_016931695.1 Anaerolineae bacterium
CTGGTCGAACGAATCGCGGCCCTACGCCCCGTCTCGCCGGAACAGGCCCGGGCGGCCCTGAGCGGGCCGGCCCGCTTTACACCAGTGCTGCGCTCTACCCTGGCCGACCCCTAAAAACGCACCTTTCGCGCCGAGCGCTGGCACTATTCCGGCCGTGGTGACTGGGCTGAACTCGGACTGCGAACTGCCCGGATCGACTGTCTGGCCAGGCGACTGGTTCCCACGCTGGGCACGGACGAGTTCCTTGAGCTGTACTGACCAGGAGCAAGACCAATACGCCAGCCGGAGATGAATCTCTCCGACGTGGAACAAGCCTTCGAGAACCGCTTGCCCGAAGCGTTCAGCTACTACCTGGACCGCGAGACCGGGCGTGTCGTGATAGTCAGCAAGGTCGCCCTGCCCCGGGCCGATCACCTCTCCGCTTCTTCCGCCGGTGCCCCTTGACCAGACCGGGCAGCAGTGGCCGCAGCTCCGCCGGCACCACGACATGCTCCTGCTCTTCCCCGAACGCCACCGCCACCAGCCCGCGCACCAGCAGCCGGCCCAGGGGACTCTCCGGTTGGTGGTACTCCCAGTACGGCGACTCCTCACGCTCGTCGCCGTGTCGCGCCCGCAGGTCCGCGGCCGGCACGACACTCCCCTGCTCCACCACGCTCCGTAGCAGGGCGCGCTCGGGGATGGACAGGCCGGCCACAACTCGCGCCAGGTCCGTTCGGTCCAGGAGCGCCTCGCCCAGCGCCTCAGCCAGCCGGTCCTTCTTCCACGCGCTCCAGCCGCCCCAAGGCAGCAGGTTGCGCGCCATGCCGGTCAGCATCGCCTTCGGATAGGAAGCCAGGACCTGCGCCACCGTGGGGTCGAGCACCTGCAGGCGCCTTTTCGCCCGGTCGCGCCGGCCGGACCAGCTCTTGCGCTGCAGCTGTCGAAACCGCTCCCCTAATTCCTCCAGCCCCCCCGGAATGTCCTGGGTCACCTCCAGCCACGGGATCCGCTCCTGCAATTCCAGCGCGGGCTCATAGCCCGGCTGGACGGCCAGGGCCACCTCCAGAAAGCTGCGCGCCTCGGCAAAGCGCTTCTCTTCCACCAGAATGCGCGCCTGGACATAGTGGTAGAAAGCCGCCTCCTGCGGATGGAACTCGGTCCGGGCCGCCAGCGGCTCGATCCACTGCCGCGCCCCGGCAATGTCCCCTTCCCCCAGCGTCGTCAGCGCCAGGTTACAGCGCGGAAAGACGTACAGCGGGTCGATCTCCAGCGCCTGCTCCATCAAGGCCCGCGCCTCGACCAGCTTCCCCTGCCAGGCATAGACCGCGGCCAGGTTGGCGTACGCCTCCTTCAGCCGCGGTTCAGTAGCGATCATCTGCCGGTACACCCGCTCGGCCTCGCGGTAGCGCTTCTGCTGGCCCAACTGCACCGCCCGCTCCATCAGCGTGTGTAGTTCGGGCGCGTAGGGCCACTCCCGCGGACCGACCCAGCTCCCGCGTACCTGCACCTCGCGCCACTCCCCGTCCAGCCAGACCCGCACCGGTTCGTCCGGCGCGAGCGCGCCCAAGCGCGACAGCGCTGTCAAGGCTTCCTTTCGCCCCTCGTCGGGTCCCGCCTGGCTGGTCGCGTAGCGCCGCAGCGCCGCCACGGCCCGCGGCGTCCCCAGCATCCGCAGCATCGGCACTCCGAACTCGGGCTTTTGCTGCACCCAGACGACCGCCTCGGCAAACGGCACGAGCTGCGGGTAGCGCCGGGCCAACTCGGCCCCCCGCGCCCGCATCTCCTCGTCCGAGAGACGGTCCTCGTCGCCCACCAACCGCGTCACCTCGTCGGTCATCTCCTCCCGCACCAGGTGCAGGGGGGAGAAATAGGGATACCGCTCGGCCCATCCCGGCCCGGGCCGGCCGGCCTGCAGCGCTTCCCGGCACGTGTCCACCCAGGGGCGATAGGCCGTTTCTCTTGCCAGGCGCGCCCAAACCTGCAGCGCTTCCTCTTTCCGCCCCAGGTTCGCC
Source organism: Anaerolineae bacterium (assembly GCA_016931695.1). GTDB lineage: Bacteria > Chloroflexota > Anaerolineae > B4-G1 > DUEL01 > JAFGEI01. The sequence continues at coordinate 1,992 of JAFGEI010000097.1, forward strand.
GCGGCCGCCGCCAGAAGCAGCAGCATGTGCGCCTTTGACGGCGAAAACTCACTTCCCGCCAGGTCCGGCGGATAGAGCGGCCGCAGCAGGCGGTAGGCCGCCTCGTCTTCCTCCATGTAGGCCGCCGCCTCGGCCACCTTGACGGCATCCTCGTCGTCCCGCACCGGTTCCCGGCACAGCCGCTCCCAGTACGGCCGCGCGGCCTCCCACTCTCCGGCAATGGCCAATGAACTGATCATGTTGCTCAGCCCGTGCACATTGTCCGGATCGATCTCCAGCACCTCCCGCATCAGGGCCCGGGCTTCCTCCGCCGCCCCGAGCAGGGAAAGGGCCAGCGCCAGGTTGTTGCGCGGAGCCGGCCAGCGAGGGAACAACTCCACGGCCTGTCGCAGCGGGCTGACGGCCGCGGCAAAGTCGTCGCGGTTCAACGCCAGCCGGCCGGCCTCCGCCTGGAAAGAACCCTCGGCGGCCGCGGCGAGGTCCACCCCAAAACGCTGCGCGACATCAGGCGTTTCGGCCTCGATCCCGGCCGCAAGCCGGGCTATCTCGGTATTGTCCGGGTCCCGCTCCAGGATGCGCCGCGCGGCCTGCAGGGCATGCATCGGCATCTCCAACACTCCGTACAGGTTGAGAAGGTTGGGCAGCAGCACGGTGCGCTCCGGCTCCAGCGCCAGGGCGCGCTCGTAGCCCCAGACCGCCCGGTAGTAGTCTTCCGCCAGCGCGTAGCCGTCCCCCAAGAGCAAAAAGAGCGGGGCGCTATCGGGGTACTTTTCGCGCAGCGGCTCCAACAGCGCCAGGCCGTCGGATACCTGGCCAGCCCGCAGAAAGACATAGGCCCGGTCCAGGGTTTCCTGCAGTGTCATTGTCGTATGCCGGTCCGGCCGGCCCCGTGCCCGGCGCTGTTTCTTCTTCGTCATTGCACACCCCCAGGGAAGCATCTCTCAGAGCGCAAGGTTCATAGCCTACAAGCAGTATAGCACGACCTGAACACGCTGTCGAGTACATGTGGCTTTCTGGCTTTCTGGCCATTGACCGCCCCCTCACCGGCCGAACAAAAGTTTGCCTGTGCAGGCCGAACGTGGTATAATGAAGTAGAATCAATCACCGGCATTTGGCGCCGGATCGCCGCAGCACCGGTTAGAGTGGCTGTCTGGGACAGCGGACCAGGAGGTGACACGATGGCCGAACAGGTACGGGCTATTTACGAAAAAGGCGTGCTGCGCCCTCTGCGCCCGCTCAACCTGCGCGAGCACCAGATGGTGGACATCCAGATCATGGCCGAAGCAGAAAAAGAGGATGCTGCGGAATTAGTACGCTTGCTGGCAGCGGCAGGACTGATCACCCCGCCCCCAGGACACTCGGCCGAGGCTCCTATCTCTGAAGAAGAACGCCGCGCACTTGCCGACCGGTTGGGCCGCATTCCGGGCAAGCCGCTGTCTGAAATGATCATCGAGGATCGGGGGAACCGGTGAGCCTCTACTTCCTGGATAGCAGCGCACTCGTGAAACGCTATGTCGCCGAAACAGGCTCCGCCTGGATTCAGGCCCTGGCAGAGCCGACGGCTGGACACACGCTGTTCATCGCCCGCATCACCTGGATCGAGGTGCTCAGCGCCCTGGCCCGCCGGCAGCGCGAGGCCGGTGCGCCCCCGCAGGATATCTCCTCCACGATCAGCCAGTTTCGCTACGATCTGGACACACAGTATCAGGTGATCGAGTTGGGCCAGGCCCTCGTCGAGCTAGCCGGCGAGCTGGCCCTTCGCCACCCACTAAGGACCTACGACGCTGTGCAGCTGGCCGCCGCCTGCCGTGTCCAAAGCGGGCTGGTTCCAGCTGGGGCTCCGGCGCTGACGTTCGTCTCCGCTGACGTCCGCCTGCTGGCCGTGACACAGACGGAAGGATTGCCCACCGGCAATCCAAACGACCATCCCTGACCCAAAACCCTGGCCGGGAGGGAATAGGGTTGTGACCGCGGACCACTTCGCCGCGGACTGCTTGACAAACCGCCCACCCCACCGTATGATTCTCCAGGATTGCAGGCTGGCATCACTATGCACTGGGGGTAAGCGTGAAAAGAAGCCTTGCCGAAAGACGAACCTTGATCCTGACCGCCTGGGTGGTCATGCTCGTCGTCTCCGACCTGCCCGACATTCTCATCGCTTCGCTGGGTGGGACCATCCCACCCTGGCTGATATGGGCCAAAGCCGGTTTCCTGGCCGCCTTTCTCGTGCTCACCCTGGTCTGGAAAGCCATCCGCCCGCTCTGGCAGTATGCCGTGGTTTTTCTGGTGCTCTTCCTGTCCCTCTCCCTGACCAACCTGGTTCGCAACACGGACTGGTTCCAACGCAATTTCAACTACGCTGGCGTCTCCTTTTTCACCGGCTACGCGGCGGTCTTTGCCCTCGACATCATCGTGGCCCTGCTGGTACTCGCCGCCTTGTGGCTGATCAAGCGTGACCGCGGGGCGTTTTTCCTCGTCAAGGGCCAGCTGGACGCCCCGATTGAACCGATCCGCTGGCTGGGGATTAAAGCGGGCGAATCCTGGAAAAC
>JAFGEI010000098.1 GCA_016931695.1 Anaerolineae bacterium
AGCTGCTCTTGCCGCCCCCGCTGGTGCTCGTTGAAGAGGACAATTGCCAACCGCCCGCACAGCCGCAGTGCCTTGGCCCACTTTTCGATCACCCCCGCCGTGACCCTCCGCTGCACCTCCACCGGCCAGGTCACTCCCTCGTAGACGATGCTCAGGTCCGGCTGCGACCGTCTGCCCCATTGTTCGCCCAGGCGGACCAGGATCGCTTCCGGCTGGTCATCGACCAGGTATCCCGCCGCACGGAGATCATCGCGCGCTTCGAGGACGCCGACGCCGTGGGCGACGGAGCTGTGCTGCCGGGCAGCAACGGCGATCTCCGATTCGACCGGCTCTTTGCCGTACACCTGGCGATACCACTCCCGGCCTGTCTCGCTCAACGTCAACAGGCGGCTGCTTCCATGCGGCTTGTGACCCCAGCGGACAGCTTTGCCATCCTGCTCATAGTCAGCCACCAGACCCCGCTTGATGAGCTTGACCATCACCTTGCGAGCACTGTCCTTGCTAGCTGCCAGCCCCGGGGCAATAATCCGCTGGTAGATGCGCCAGGAGCGCCCCAGGCCCTCCTCGGCGATCAGGCGGATGATTTCTTCCTGCAGCGGCGATTTCACGACGATGGTTTGCTCAGGGATGGTGACGGTCGTGCTCTTGGGGCGGCGCGCCAGCTCTGCTTCCATCTCCCCGACTTGGGCGCGCCAGCGATTCGCATCCTGCCGGGCGCGAGCCAGCTCCGCCCGCAGCGATTCCAGCGTCTCTTCCAGGCGACGGGTATGCTGATGCGAATCAGCAAGGCCAGCCAGATGGACCACCTCTTCTTGCATCTCGGCCAGGATTTGCGTGGCCTCGCGGGCGGCCCAGGGGCGGGCCGATGGCTTGAAGTGGCGGTGGAGGCGGCGGATGCGCTCCTGGCGCACGCCCCACAGCCTCTTTTTCTCGCTCTCGGGGCGGCGCGAGAGTTGCAGCATCAGGCGATAGTGCTGCTTGACCAGCTCGACGACTTGTTCGAGTTCGACCGTGCGCAAGTGGCTCAAGGACATTTGACTCCTTTCGAGAATGGGGTAGAATGTATCCGGCGTTCTGTGGGAGAGCGAACCTCGCAGACAGCCGGACTGGCCCAGGGCAGTTTTGCCACCTTCACAGTGCGCTCTGCGCCGGTGATGGGCCGAGGCAAACCGGTCACGCTTTGCCTCCACACCTCGCCAGAGGCATTTCGCCCGGCGAGCAGCGAGCACCCCGGAGAGACCACGGACGCCCCAGAGGCCCCCAACTACCCAGTGAGGGCCTTTTGTTTGCCGCTCACTCCTGGGAAGGACCACCGGGCGCGTCGTCCGGAAAACCCAGAACGGGCTCCTCGCCCGTGGCCTGACGATAGATCTCTGCGCCTGTCTTGCTCAAGTAGAGCCAGGCGTTCCCCTTGTAGAACCCTCCTCTCGCCGAAGGGATGTACCGAACCGATACCAAGCCTTTCTCTCGAATCCGCTTCAGCGTTCGCGCCAGATTCCCCGCTGCTGAAGAGACCCCTCGATGCGCGGCGACTCGTAAGGCGAGTTCACCGCGTACCATCGGCCCTGCTTTTCCCAGCACCAGGATGAAATCGATGGCTTGACTTCGGCCCAATCCCCACGCCTGCAGTTGCTCAGGGGTGGCCGAGGGAAGCAAGCACGGCAGGTCAAGCGTGCTGACCTCAGCAGGCTGCTGTTTCCTCTCCGGCGATCCAGGGTGCCTGAAGGTGACCCGCTTGACCAAACCGTCGGGAAAGTACTCGATCCTGCTGACGTGGGGGCACATCCCATCGTGGTCTTGGCCGCACCAGCGACAACGCTCCCGGGTTTCAAGCTCGCTCATATTGCTCCTTTGCTCCAACTACTCGGTGATCGCTCGACCGCAAAGGCCCCCTTCGGCCTGTCCCCTCCGAGGCCCGGCCTTTGCCGGGGCCGATAGGAGGGGCAGGCCAGTGGGCCTCCCCTCGCAGGCCACTCGGCCGAGAACCCCCGCCGCAGGCCCTCGTCCCTGGCCTCTGGGCCGGGGACGTTAGGCCGAGGCGCAACGGGCGGTCACTCCCCGCTCTCCAACCAGCGCCTGGCCCGCTCGGCGACCTCGCCCGAGGTGTGGAACACGACCCGCTCGGCGACCACGACGCTGGCCTCGTCGCCGCTGCGCAGGTGACCGTCCACCGTCGCGTCGACCGCCCGCCCCTCCGCCGCCTCCGCCTGGGCGAAGGCGATCACCTTGCGCGCCAGTACCCCGTAGGCCACCACGCGGTGGCGGCCGCCCAGCGCCGGGTGGTCGGTGGTCATCCAGCACAGGGCCGACAACACAGCGCTGCCCTCGACCACGACAACCTTGACCTCTTCCACCGCCAGCGGCCCGTCGAGGAAGACGATGTTACGCCGCTTGTCCATCCCCACCCCCGGCAACCACAAAGCGCACGTCCGCCGCCGGCTGCCCGGCCAGGCGGACAAGCGCCCGCAGGATCAGCGGCTTGAGCCGCTCGGTCAGCCAGGACACGGCGCGGGCGTTGGCGACCTCGACCGTGAACAGCCCCGCGCCGGCGTCGTAGGCAGCCAGGCGCGCGCCGCGCAGCCAGGTGTCGAAGGTGGCGTGGGTCGTCGAGAGCGCCACCTCGTCCAGCGTCGCCTGCCAGACCTCAGCGGCACTCTTGCCCCAGGTCGTCAGCGTGTTCACGCTCGGGTCAGCGGCCTCCGCGTCGTCCTCCTGCTCCTGATCGCCCTCACTCCGGGCGGCATACTGCTGCCACGCAGCGCGTCGCGCTTCCCGCCCAACCCGCTCCCCGACCTGCCGCGACGGTTCCCACAGCCCCTGCCGCAGCCGCCACACGGTCAGGGGGATGCTGTTGTCCGTGTCGGCCATCTGCGCCAAAAAGACCTCGACCGCACCCTCGACGTCGAACCCGGCTCCCGCCATCAGCGCGGCGATGCGCGTCGCCGGGTCGGGGAACACCCCGCGCTCCTGCAGCGCCTGGGCGATGACGGCTGCGGCTGGATTGGTGTCAACCGCAGACGACACCAATTCCGAATTGGTGTGAACTGGGGTTCCCACTAATTCGTCAGGCGGCGAATTGGAGTGAACTGGAGTTCTCACCAAACCCTCTATCCCTGAATATGTGTGAACTGGGGTTCTCACCAAATCCCCCGGCGCTGAATTGGGGTGAACTGGAGTTCCCACCAAATCACCCGGCCCCGAATTGGGGTGAACTGGAGTTCTCACCAATTCATCTCCCCCCACACCCCCCTCTGAAAAACAAAGATCAGGAGGAAGATCCCTCCCAGGTATATATTCTTCTTCCTCCTGTATTTGTGTGAACTGGGGTTCACACCTACCCTGTGAACTGGGGTTCACACCAATTCCCGCATCGACAGCGTGCAGGGTGGGAAGGCGGGAGGGAGACGCACTCCTGAACAGTCCCGGCCTTACCGGCTCTAAAAGGCGGCGGCC
>JAFGEI010000099.1 GCA_016931695.1 Anaerolineae bacterium
AGCTTGGATTTGAGGTGGTTGACGATCAGCACCACCTGCAGCGGCTCGGGCTCCATCTGCACCGTCGCCGTCAGCACCAGCGGGATGCGGGAGTAGAGCATCTGCTGGCCCTCGGGACAGTCGCCCTGCCCCAGCCCGGTGTCGTACTCGGTGCAGTCCTGGTACTGGGCCAGGCCGTCGACGGTGACCCGGCTGTCGAGCAGGTAGCCGACGTCGATGCCGCGCCCGTCCAGCCCTTCGGAGAGGACGGCGCTGTAGGCGCAGCCGTAGGTGGTCGAGAGCACAGCGGCGACGTCCTGCAGCACGGCCAGTTTTTCCACTTCCTGCAGGCCGACAAAGGTGGGGCAGCCGGCCTGGGCGATCGTTGCCGCGATCTTGTCGCGGTGGATGGCGTAATTGACCGGCGAGATGACGGGGTCGTCCTTGCCGGGGTCGTTGACGGTGTCGAAAAAGTTCTCCACGTTAAAACTCAACAAGGTGAACTCGCTGTTCTCTGCTGGAAGCCAGGAGGGGGGTGGGGCGGGCAGGGGCTGGCTGTAGACCACGCCCCAGCGACCGCCTGGCTGGGTGGCGACGAGAAAGCTGCCGTAGGAGTAGGCGAGCGGGCCGTCGACGTCCGTCACCACGCTGCCGACGATCAGGCTGGGCGGGTCGCCGCCGCCCATCTCGCCGAACCGCTTCCAGTGGCGCACGCCGACCGGCATGCCCTCCACCGGCCCGCCGCGCAGGGCGCGGTCGTACCCCGCGTCGCCGGGGATGACCTGGATGGTGCCATAGTTGGTGGGGGCAACCACCGCGCCGGTCACCGGCAGGCTGACCAGCATCCCCTCCAGCGCCTCCCAGTAGATATGTGCGGCATCGGGATCGCCGGGAGGATCGAGCAGCGTGGCGGCGACGGTGCCGGTGATGGAGGGCTGGACGTCGCCGGCGCTGCCGACGCCGATCTGGGTCAGGCAATCGTAGGCGCAGGCGGTCCCGTCCCACTCGCTGAATTCCTGCACCAGGCCGGTCACCGTCACCCGGTCGCCGGCGGCGACGCTCACGCCGAGCGTCCCATGGTTGACAAAGAGCCCGTCAGAGGTGGTGGTGATGCCGTCGCCGGCCGGGTCCTGGATGAAAAAGCCGTCAAATTGGCCGCCGTCAGGCAAGTTACCCTCGAAAAAGCCGACCACGACGCCGACAGTGGTGACCTGGTAGCCGTCGTAGGGCGAGGCATCGCTGTCGCCCTGGATCTGGTAGATGGGGGTGTAATCGCCGATGATGGTCACGTAAGGGCCGCCGACGGTAGCGGTGGGCCAGTTGGCGGCCCAGGCGGCATAGTTGCGGTTCCAGATCTCGTCGCCAACCTGCCCCGTGGCAGTGACGACGAATTGCACACTGGCGATGTCGCCGTTGGGGAGGTTGGGTATGGTCCACGAGATGACGTCGCCGATCAGCACGCCTCCGTCGAGAATGTCGGCCAGGGCGGTGTTGGTGAGCGGAATGGCGTCGGTGATGGTGACCTGGGTGAGGGAGATGGTGGTGTTGTTGATGGCCGAGAGGGTATAAGTCAACAGTGCCCCAGGGGCGACGTTGGAGGCGGCGTGGAATTGGACGGCAATGTGCGGCCCTTGAATGACGTCGCCGGCGTCGCGCGGCATCACCCGGTACCAGTCAAAGGTGTAGATCAGGGCGCCGCGCAGGATGGCGAACTGGTCGCCCACGTCCGGGTCGATGCAGTAGCCCCAGTCGTCCGCCTTGGCACTGCCGCTGCTGGCGTCGCTAAAGGTCCAGGTACAATATGGGTCTGCCCCTTCTGTCACGACAATGTTTTGCACTTCGACCAAGACCGACTCGTAAGGCTCGCTGATGTCAGGGTTGTCAAAGGGGATCTCGGCAGCAGTTACGATGCTCGGCAAATGGATTGGGTTGCCGCTGCTGAGGGTGGTGTAGGTGGCATAATTGGCCAATTCGGTCAGGCCGTAGTACTCTTGCACTGTGCCCACCACTTCGACCAGGTCGCCCAGCTCTGGTTTGGGGGTGACGGGGTAGTAGACATAGATGCTGTGCCAGGGGCCGCTGTCGTCGGCGATCATAAAGCCGCCGCCGTAGACGGCATAGACCACCCCGGTGGTGGTGACGAGCTGACCTTCGTAGGGCGAGGGGTAGGTGCCGTCTCCGGGGTCGGTCGTGTATTGGATGTCATAGATGGGGGTGAGGGCGTCGGGAGGCGCAGCGGTCGTGGGGCTGGTGAGAAGCAGCACCACCGTCAGCAGTCCCAGCGCCAGGGCGAGGGGAAGGTATAAAGTTATCTTTTTCATGTGAAATCCTCCAGGTAAAAAGGTGCCAGGCACTTGCAAGTGCCTGGCACCTTTTCCTCTACGGAGTCGCAAACTCCCGCGAGACGACCGGCAGGAAGATGGTATAGACCGGGGGCGGTGGCTCGACGACGGTCACCAGGTAGAAGGCATTGGCCTCGCTGCAAGGATTCTCCGCCGTCATGGTGACGGTGTAGGTTCCGCTGGCGGTGTAGACGTGGGTCACCATCTGCCCGGTATCCGTCAACCCGTCGCCCAAGTCCCAGGTGTAGGTGATGGGCGGCGTGCCGCCCATGGCGGTGGCGGTGAAGGTGACGGATGACCCGACGGTGGGGGTGAGCGGCAGCCAGATAAAGTCGGCGCCGGTGATCGGCTCGCAGGGAGGCGCAAGGACGGTCAGCACGCCGGCGTTGGCGATCTCGAAGGGGTCGCCCGGATGGACGCCGTCGGTGTCGCCATAGACCCACATGTCGTTGGGGTTGCCAGCGCCCCAGTTGGCGTTGAAACCGACCACGTAGGAGTAGACGCCTGTTGCCGTGGGGGTCATCACCCCGGCGAATTGGTCATTGTTCCCCTGCTGACTGTCCCAGGCCATCGTTTCCCACGTGGTCCAGTTGTCGGGGTCGGGATCGCTGCCGTAGCCGACCTGGGCCAGCACTGCCCGCGGCTCGCCAGAGCGGATGGTCAGGTCGTCGGCCCAGATCTGCCCGTAGATGCTCTCGGTGGGCATGTCGACGGTGGTGGTGGTGGCGTGGGGCCACTGGAGCACCACGTAGCCTGGCTCGACGAAGCGGTAGTCGTGGGCCTCGTCGTTGCTGCCGGTGACGTCGATAGCGTGGTTGTTGGTCTGCAGCCAGTTCCAGTTCTCGGGCCCGCTGGGGACGGTGTCGGTGTAGACGACGTACTTGTACTCGTAGGTGCCGGTCACGTCGACGGTGACGATCACGTCAAAGGCGCTGTAATCACCGTTGGGCGTTAGCGGCGTCGCCAGGGGATCCCAGCCGTTAAAGTCGCCCGCCACATAGACCGCCTCGCTGCTGTGGACCACGTCCTCGGCATCGTGGTACACGAGCGTGAGGGGGTAATCCAGGTCGATGTCGGCGTCGTAGCGGGGCACCAGCTTGTACTCGCTGTAGCTGTAATTGCCGATGCCGCGGATGTAGCTGTACAGGTCGCCGATGGCCGGCGCGTAGGTCAGGTACTGGCTCCAGTCGTCGGCGTGGGTCTCGCCGCTGCCGTCGTCGAAGGACCACTCGCCAAAGCCCAGGTCGTCGCTGATGACGGTGGCGAGTTGGAACTCGATCAGCACGCTCTCGTACGCCTCGGCGGTGGCGGCGCCGGTGGGGGTGTAGACGCCGGTGGCGAGCACCTCAGGGGCGGGCAGCGGGTTGCCGGAGCTGAGCACCTGCTGGATGCCGCCGACGCTGTCGCGGATGCTCAGCTCGGTGACACCCTGGTACTCTTCGACCTGGCCAAAGAGGCGCACGTGGTCGCCCTCCGCGACCGGCGGCTTGTCGCCGCCATTGTAGACATAGATGCCACTCCACGGGCCACCAGCCGTCTCCTCGATAAAGTAGCGGGTGTTGACGGTGGGAAAGACGTCGCTGGCGGCGGTGACGATGCCCTCGATCCAGGCGAATTGGCCTTCATAGGGCGAGTGGTCGTCGTTGACCGGGTCGGGCACGTATTGGATCTCGTAAATCGGCATCACCAGCCGGTTGACGTAGGCGTCGTCGTTGTTGCCCGGCGTCTCGTCGTTGGTGGCGGTGATCCAGACGGTGTTGGTGAGGACGTATCCCGTCGGGGTGAAGGGGATGGTGCCGGTGATGATGATCTGGCCCGACTGGGCGAGGGTCGCTGCCGTGCAGACCAGGTCGCCCGCGCCCGGCGTGCAGGTCAGGTCGACGGGGGCGGAGTGGCTGCTGTAGCTGAAATCAGCCGGGAAGATGTCGGTGATGACCACGTTCGCTGCCGGGTCGGTGCCGACGAAGCTATAGTCGACGGTGTAGGAGATGGTGTCGCCGGGGTAGAGGGGGTCGGGCGGGCCGCTCTTGGCCACCGAGACGTCCATGCCAACGACGGTGCTGGTCAGGACGGACCAGTTGTTGTCGGGAATGGTATCCTCGGCGCAGGCGATCATGGCCGTGTTGACCAGTTCGTCGCCGGGGATCGCGGACGGAGAGACGTCGACGACGATGTCGATGAATTCGGCTTGAAAGCCGTAGAGCGTGCCGGCCTGGAAGACGAGCGGGTCGATCGACCCGCTCCAGGTGACGGGCATGCTGCTGGTAAAGGTGTAGAAAGTGACGTCGGCCGGCAGGGCGTCGGTGATGACGACGCCGGTGCCGGAAAAGATGGTGGTCATGGAAACGTCGAGGGTGTAGGTGATGCGCTCGCCCGGCGCGACGCTGAGCGGGCCGTGCTTGGCGATGGCGGCGTCGGCGTAGCAGGGGTTGGCATCGCCGGGGGTGTCCCCGCCGTCGTTCGGGTCATAATTGCCAATGTTCCAGCTGTTCTGCGGGCACCAAAAGACGTGCGAGGGCACAAAGCTGCCGTCGGGACCGACGGTGGTGGCGCAATAGACCAGGTCGCCGCTGCCGATGGTCTCGAGCAGAGCGACGCAGTCGAGCACCGAGTTCCAGGGGATGACGTCGAGCACGCCGTCGTCGTCGAGGTCGAGGTCGTCGCCGAGGGCGCCGCTAAAGCTGTCGACCAGCAGGTGGGTGACGTTGTCTCCGTTCTCAAAGTTGAGCGTCGCCGTCATGTCGGCGCCAGCGCCAAAAGTATCCATATCCTCGGCGACCAAAAAGTAGCTGTCGGCGGGGATCGCCGCCCCGGCCAGGTCGACGACCGCTTCAATCACCCCGCTGCCGCCGGTCCCGTCGCCGATGACCAGGTAGGTCAGGGTGTCGAGGGCGGCGCCGTCAGGGCCGGTCAGCTCAAAGTACTCGTCGAGGTCGTCTCCGGGCTGGTCGATGCGAATCTCGTTGATTGAGACTGGCGGGATCTCGTACACCTCCACCTCGTGGCTGATGGCGTCGATGCCGCACGCGTTCCCCGCGGTCAGGGTGACGGTATAGATGCCCGCCGCGCCGTAGAGGTGGGTTGGGTTGGCGACCGTGTCGGTCATCCCGTCGCCAAAATCCCAGGTGTAGGTGAAGGGCGGCGAGCCGCCGACGGTGGCGGTAAAGTGCATCGGGTTGCCCAGCGCAACCGGGCTGTCGCTGATAAAGTCGGCTATGGGGGCGACGCAGCCGCCGAGCACCGTCGTCGTGACCGGGCCGCCGGCAAAGGGCCCCGGCGCCTCGGCGCAGGCGGCCAGGTAGAGCAGGTTGGTGATGACGCCCATGCCGCTGATGCCGGCGTCGACGGTGACGGCAAAAGTGACGCTGATGGGACTGCCGGGCGTGGCGCTCAGTCCGGTGGTCCAGACGATCTCGTCGCCGACCAGCGCGCCGCCGTCGGCGGCCCAGGCAAAGGTGGTGCTGAGGGGCACCCGGTCGGTGATGACGACGTTGGTCGCCGTGAAGGGGGTCTGGTTATCGACAGTGATGGTGTAGGTGAGCAGCTCGCCCGCAGTCACCGGGTCGCGGCCGTCCACCTTGCTGACGATCAGCATGGGCAGGCAGTTCGCCGTACCGGGGGAGGGGGGGCCCTGGACGTAGGTGTAGGTATTGCGCGCGCCGCCCGAGCCGTCGGGGCAGCGCTGGATCGACTGGCCCTCGCTGATGGGGTAGGTGCCCTCGTCGACCTGGGGTTGCCCCGCGTTGAGCAGGGCCAGCAGCCCGGGGTCGTCCGCGTCGTTGGTGTCATAGACGACGGCGTCGATCAAGTTGGTCGTCGTCACCGGGGTGTCGTTGGGGAACTCGACGTCGTCGCCGGCAAAGAGAGTGACCGCGTCGGCGCCGTTCTGCAGCCAGTAGTTGGTGCCGATGGTGATGTCGGCCTCCGCCACCCCGGTCCCGCCGATGACAAAGTAGCCGTCGGCGTCGGTGGCATAGCCGTCCAGGTCGACGGCGGGCAGGTAGGAGGCGTCGTCGGCGCCGTTAAAGAGCACCACCACCAGGCCGTCGAGGGAAGTGCCGCCGACGCCGCCGTCGTAGAGCTCGACGAATTCGTCCACCTCGGCGCCCGCCGTGTCGGAATCTGTCTCGTTGATCAGCACCGTCGAGGTGGGGAACTGGACCTGGATGCGTCCGGTGAGTGTGTTCAGCAGGAAGCGGACCGCTTGGTCGTCGGTCGTGGTCGTAAAGTCCAGGTTGTCGGTATTGATGGAACGGCCGCCCGAGCCGCCCTCCGGCCCGACGGCGTCCCATGTACCGGTATAGGTGACCTTGTACTGGTGCAGGCCGGCGGCAGGGATGACGGTGGTGTGGGCGTAGAGGCCGCCGCCGATGTCGACCATGGCCGTGTCCGGGTTGCCGTTATCCCAGCCCTGCCAGTCGCCGACGGCGGTCCAGGTGGTGGTGCCGTCGACGGCGTTGACAATGTTGCTGCTGGGCGACCAGCCGTCGGCGTAGCCGTTGCTGTCAAAGGTAAAGGTGACGACCTGGTTTTCCAAAGTGGTGACGATCCAGGCGTTGTTGGGAGGGTAAGAGGTTTCCCAGATATCGTCAGCCACCTTCCACTCGTAGCGGCCGGCGGTGGCGATGGTGGTGGCGAGGGTGTAGATGCCGTCGCCCGGCGTCACGTCGCCGTTGGAACCGTCGTCGTACATCAGCCAGGTGCCCCAGCTGTTGAATTCGCCGCGCACGTACCACGGCGGCCCGGCATCGGGCTGCGGGTCCAGCGGCGCGGCAGTGGCGATGGCGGACAGCCCGCCGAACAGCAACGCCAGGATGGTGAGGGCAGCGCAGATCCGTTGCAATGCAGTTTGTTGTTCCAGTTTCATACTTGTTTTTTCCCTCCGATTTTGTTCTGTAATTGGGTAGGGGCGAGGCGCCGCCTCACCCCTACCGTATATCGGGCTATTCCTTCACCATCACCGGCAAATAGACCTGCCAGGAGGTGACGGTGATGACGTGCCGTTCGGTCACGACGGCGGACTCGCAGTTCGTGATCGTGACGGCCATGGTGTAGGCCATGGGCGCCGCGTAGGCGTGGGTGACGACCGGGCCGGTGGCCCCGCTGCCATCGCCGAAATCCCACTCGTAGAAGATCGGCTCGGTGCCGCTGGCGGCGGCAGTGAAGGTGACCGTCACGCCGACCGTCGGGGTGACCGGGGCCCAAGAGACCTGGACGTCGTGCACCGGGTCGCACTGCACGGTCAGCGTCACCGGCACTCCCACCACGGGCTGGAAGGGATCGTTGCTCTGCACTTCCAGCGTCGTGGAGTAGGCGCCTGGCGCCAGGCTCGCCGCGTCGAACGTGACGTCGATGGCCAGGCTGTCCGACGGCGCCACGGTGCCCGAGACAGGGCTCGCCGCCAGCCAGTCGACCGCCGGCGTTTCGACCAGTTCAAAGGCCAGATCGGCGTCGCCGACGTTCTCGACAGTCAGCGTGGCGCTCAAGGCGCCCCCGGCGGCGACGATGACGTCGAAGAAAGCGGGGGTGACCACGATCTCGGGATTGTCCTGCTCCACCAGGGCGAAATCCTGCGTGGTCAGGGTGCCGCTGAGCACCGTGACCTGCACGGGATCGCTGGGGGCGTAGCCGGGGGCGCTGGCGGTGGCCGAGTACCAGTCGGTGCAGCGGACGGTGTCGTAAAAGCCGGCCGCGTCGGTGGTGGCGGTGTAAGTCGCGCCGCCGCTAAAGGCGGTCAGCCACACCGTCGCGCCCTCGATCGGCAGGCCGGTGCCGTCGTCGGTGACCGTGCCCTGCAGGTTGCCGGGGCCGCCGCTGGGCGGCGGGGTGCCAAAGGCAGGATAAAAGTCCACCCGCACCGAGTCGGTGATGAGGGCCGGGTCGCCGTAGGCGTACTGGGTGGCCTCGCTGCCGTCGCTGTTCTCCACCCCCGCCACCGCCTCGCTGGGCTCGCTGACGGTGAGGAACTGGATGGTGATGTCGCCGGTCTCATAGTCGAGGATGATCTCAAAGGTCTCGGGATTGCCGCTGGGATAGTGCTCTACCTGGTCGAACTGGACGACGTAATAGCGGTTCTCCTGGAATTCGGCATAGATGGTGCCCTGGGAGCAGCCAGCCGGGTTCAGGTCGGTGCTAAAGGCATAGATGCCGTTGTTGGGCAGGGCCGGGTCGGGGATGGGGCCGGACCACTTGCTCCACCCGCTGCCAAAGGTGATGTGGCCGTTGGAGCCGATGTAGCAGGCGGAATAGTCGGCGCCGTAGAAGGTGAAGGGGGCTGGCAGGTTGACGTACTGGGCCGCGTCGTCGCCCAGGCAGTAGGATGTGCCGCCGCTGGCGTCCCGCCAGTCAAAGACCGGGTCGCAGGGGCCGTCCCCGGCTTTCATGTAGTAGTTGTCGATCGCCGAGAGGCTGAAATTTTCGTTCAGGTCCTGGTCGACGGTGACCAGCCGCTCCGCCCAGGCGTGGCCGGGGCTGGAGACGTGCATCCACCAGGCGCCCTGGGCGACGTCGGCGGAGTAGATGCCGGTGGCGGGGTTGGTATCGGTGGTGACGGGCGTTTCCTCAAAGATGACGTGGGCGGCCAGCGGGTCGCCGGTGTGGGTCTCGGTGACCAGGCCGGACACCGTCCAGATCGGGGCCGTGTCCAGGGGGATGTCCTGGCTGGTGGTCAGCCCATCTTGCACCACCACGCCGGGCACATAACCCGGCAGGTAGCCATAGTGAGTGGCGCTGATGTTGTAGGTGGCGGCAGGGAGGTGGCGGTCGTAGGTGCCGTCCGCTTCGCTGGTGTCGTGCAGCGGCCAGCCGGTGGACGCGTCGGCAAAGGTGATCGCGGCGTCGGGAATGGGGGCCATGGTGCTGCTGTCATAGACCAGCCCCGCGATGCCGCCCAGGCCCATGCCCTCGGCCATCACCACCGCGGCGTGGGCGTCGAGGATGCCCCAGCCCCAGACGTCGTTGGGGTGATCGACGTAGGGCGGGCACTGGCTGTCGATCACCGGTTCGGCGGTCTGCTTGAGGATCATTTGCATCACGTCGATCTGCCCGGCCAGCGCGGGGTTGGCCGAGATGAGCAGGGCCACGGCGCCGGTGACGTGCGGGCAGGCCATCGACGTGCCGCTCATGCCGCCATAGGTGCCGCCGGGCATGCTGGAGCGCACGCCGGAGCCGGGTGCAGCGATGTCAGGCTTCATCACGATGTCGTGGCCGATGGTCTCGGGGCCGCGGCTGGAAAAGCTGGCGATGGTGTCGCCCTGGGCGAAAGCGGCGGTGGCGGTCACCTCGGCCCATTGGCCGGGGTTGGTGATGGTGCTGCAGCCCGACCCCTCGTTGCCGGCCGACTTGGCGTAATAGATGCCGGCGGCGTAGAGGACCTGGATGATGTCGTGATAGTCGCTGGCCGAGCTCCACGAGTTGTTGATCACGTGGGGGGCCAGGTCGGGGCGGGGGTTGCTGCCGTCGAGTTGGGTGGGGGCCAGGAAGAACTGGAAGCAGTCGATGGGGGTGGCGTTGGCGCCCAGGCCGGCGCAGGCGATCCAGTGAGCGCCGGGGGCCATGCCGATCTGGTTGTCGGCGCCGTCGTCGCCGACGATGGTGCCCATGGTGTGCGTGCCGTGGTTGCCATAGTCGACCGGGGTGGAGGAGCCGTTGGGGCCGTCCCACCAGTTATAGTCGTGGCGGCCGGGCGCGCCGGGAATCTGCGGCCGGTAGGCGTTGACCAGCGCCGGGTGGTCCCACTGCACGCCGGTGTCCAGGTCGCCCACCACCGCGCCGCTGCCGGTGTAACCCAGCCCCCAGGCGTCGTCGGCGTTGACGCGCAGGATGTTCCACTCGATGGCCTCGGGCGTCTCCTTTTCCACCGGTTCCACAGTCTGGAAGGGGCTGCTGTAGACCGGGTCGGGATAGGCCGGGTAGAGGTATTCGACGTGGTCGACCTCGGGCCGGAGGGCCAGTTCCCGCACCAGCTCTGCGTCGGCCGAGACCTGGATCATGTTGCGGATCCAGTAGGAGCGGTAGAAAGCTCCTTCTCGCTCCAGGTAGGCCCGCAGCGCGGGCTGGGTCCGCTCGGCGACGTCGGTGAGCTGCTGGTAGACGAACCAGCCCTTTTCTTCCTTGGTCTCGAGCAGAAAGGCGCCGCTGACGTCGGCCTGCTCCTTGAGGATGACCAGGATTTCCGCGTTCCCTTCCCGTTCGATCACCCGCCAGATATAGGGATCGACGGGGGCCGACGCCGCCGGTTCGGCGCTGGCGGCGGGGGAAAAGACGAGCGGAAGCAGCAGGGCGAGCAGCAGCAGACTGGCAATGGGTCGATATTGTTTCATTTGTTTTTCCTCCATTCGATTGAATTTTGGTCGCAACCCGGGCCGCTGCGGCAGCCGGTCGCCGACCGCCCGTATAGTACCGCGGGTTGGCGCTCCTGTCAATGTGGTTTCGCTCCATCCTTGGGTTGCGGGTTCCACGGACTCGGGGTATACTCGGCGGATAGGAGTTGAATCTCATGACGATACGAGTGCCCGTCGTCGAACGGATTTTGAGCGCCAACGACCAGCTGGCAGTGGCCAACCGCGCCCAACTCGATGCGGCAGGCGTTTTTAGCGTCAACCTGATGGCCTCGCCCGGCGCCGGCAAGACCAGCCTGATCACCGGCACGATCCAGGCGCTGCAGGGAGAACTACGCATCGGGGCCGCGGACGGCGACCTGGCATCCAGCCTGGACGCCGATCGCGTGGCGGCGCTGGGCGTGCCGGCGGTGCAGATCAACACCGGCGGCACTTGTCATCTGGACGCGGCGATGTTCCAGGGCGCCCTGTCCTGCCTGCCGCTGGGGCAGCTCGACCTGCTGATCGTCGAGAACGTCGGCAACCTGGTCTGCCCCGCTGCTTTTCAACTCGGCACGCATCGCAGCGTGCTGATCGCCAGCGTGCCGGAGGGCGACGACAAGCCCTACAAGTACCCGCCGATGTACCGCGGCGTCGATGCACTGGTGCTGAACAAGATCGACGTGTTGGACGCCTTTGACTTTGACGTCGACTATTTCCAGCGCGGCGTGCAGGCCCTCAACCCCGACCTGGCTTTTTTCCCTCTCTCCTGCAAGAGCGGCGCCGGGATAGAGGCCTGGTTGGAGTGGCTGCGGGCAGAGGTGCGCGCCTACAAGGAACGTCGAGATGTGCCTGGGAATTCCGGGACGGATCATTGAGACCGACGACGCCCCGCTCATGCGGATGGGGCGGGTCGATTTTGGCGGCATCGTCCGCGAGGTTTGCCTGGCCTACGTGCCCGAGGCCGGGCTGGACGACTATGTCATCGTCCACGCGGGATTCGCCATCAGCCGGTTGGACGAGAAGGAAGCGCAGGAAACCCTCGACTTGCTGGCCGAGATGGGCATCCTGGAGCAGGAATTTGAGGTTACCTAATCCCCTGGTGTTTCTGGCACCAACGCCGGTAGGGTCACGGTAAAGGTGCTCCCCTGGCCCGGTTCGCTCGTCACGTCGACCGTGCCGTCCATCGCCGTGACCACCTCGCGCACCAGGGCCAGGCCCAGGCCGACCCCCCCGTAGCGGCGCCGGGTGCTGCCATCCACCTGGTAAAAGCGCTCGAAAATCAAATCCTGTTGGTCCGGGGCAATGCCGATGCCGTCGTCGACGACCTGCAAGACGACCTGCTCTCCTTTGCGCCGCGCCGCGACGGTGACCGTGCCGCCCGGCGGGGTGAACTTGATCGCGTTGCTGAGCAAGTTGTCCAGTACCCGCCGCAAATAGATCATCTCGCCGCCGACGGTTAGCGAATCGGGATCGATGTCTGCTTTCAAGGTCAGCCCCCCCAGGTTCGCAGCGATGCTGAAATCCTGCACCGCCGCCCGGACCAGTTCTCCGGCGTCGAGGGACTCGCGCAGCAGCGGGCGTGCTTCGGTGCCCAAGATGAGCGTGATGTCCTCCACCAACTCGCCGAGCATGCGCGCTCGCCGCGCGATGATGTCGATGGGTGGCTGCTGTTGCGGAACGATCGGCCCAAACTCGCCCTGAGCGAGCAAGTCGGCATACCCCTGGATCAGGGCGATGGGCGAGCGCAGTTCGTGGGAAACGTTCTGGATGAACTCGTTCTTGAGCCGGTCCAGTTCCTGTTGCTGCGCCAGGGCGACCTCCAATTCGTCGGCGTGGCGGCGTACTTCCTGAAACAGCTGCACGTTCTCCAGTGCCAGCCCCAACTGGTGGGTAATCCCTTGCAACAGGCGGATTTCGTCGTCGTGCCAGGCGCGCGGCTCGCGGCAGGCGTCCAACCCCAATGCCCCATACAGCCGCTCGCGCGGCCGCACTGGCAGCAGCAGCAGCGAGCGGATGCCCAGGGAGCCGTAAACCTCCCGCATCGCCGCAATCCGCTCGTCCGCCGCAATGTCCGTTACGACGAACGGCTCTCCCCGGAGCAGCGACTGGATCTCTGTCGGCGCCCGGTGAAAAGAACCGCTCAGCCCCGCATTTACTGCAAAGTCGGGATGGGCAAGATATTGGGTCGTTTCCCACCTTTGGGCGTCAGTGTCGATGGTGATAAAATAGACCCGGTCCACCCGTATCAGTTCCTGAACGCCCGCCAGGGCTCCTCGAATGAGGGCGTCCAGGTCCAGGGCGCTGCCAAACCCGACCGAGATGCGATTGAGGAGCGTCAGTTCTTGCACGCGGCGATGGGCCTCCTGGTAGAGGTGAATGTTGCGCAAGCCGATGGCGACCGTGTCGGCCAGCGCTTGTAGCAGCGATAGGTCCTCTGCGCCAAAATCGCCTGCCTGGTCACTCTCGACGTTGACCACGCCGATCACCCGGTCCTCGTCGAGAATGGGCACACAGATCTCGGAGCGCGTGGAAGTGGGCTCGGGAGAATAATAGTGTGGATCGGCCTGCACATCTTTGGCCAGGTACGATTCTCCCGTGCGCGCCACGAGCCCCACGATGCCGGTCTCTAGCGATTGTCGATAAACCCCTGGCGTGACCGATTCCTGGTTCCTGGTCGTAATGCCCCGGTAGCCCCGCAAAACCAGGCCCTGGTCTTGGAGGGTAAAGAGCTCGACGATGGGGTAAGGGAAATGGCGGTGAATACTTTCCGCGACGGATTGCAGGAAATTGACGGCGTCGAGGCTAGAAGTGGTGATGCGGGCGACGTCAGCCAGCAAGGCTAGGCGAAGTTTTTGCTGTTGTTCCACCTGGAAGAGACGGGCATTCTCGACGGCAATCGCCGCCTGGTCGGCCAGCAGCTCGAGGGCGTTCAGCTCGCTGTTGGCAAAGCCGCGCGGTTTCACAAAGCCCAACGTCATCACTCCCACCACGCGGTCGCCCATGCGCAGCGGCAGGCCGACGATCGACCCGCCCCATTGCCAATCCGCAAAGAGGGAATGGCGATCCACGTCACTGATGACGATCCGCTCCCCCGAGCGGGCGACGGTGTAGGTCAGGCCGTCGGGGCGCGGCTCGGCGTACGGCTTTTGCTGCCGCCCGCCCGACCAGAGGGCGGCGCCGAAGGTCAGCGTCTGGCCATCGTAGAGGAAAAAGTGGGCGTCGTCGGCCGCCAGCAGCTGGAGCGCGTGGTCCAGGATCGCCTCCAAAACCGCCTGCAGTTCCAGGCTGGAGGTGAGATCGAGACCCGCCCGGCGCAGCGTCTCTAACTCTGTGCTGCGCTGGCGCTCGATTTCCAGCAAGCGGGCATTCTGGATCGCGACAGCCAGGGAATCGGCGACCTCGCGGGCGACGTCGACTTGTTCGGCGGTAAATCCGCCGTGGATGTCTGTGGCCAGGTTCAGCGAGCCGATCGATTCCCCTTGGGCGAGGAGCGGTACGGCGACCTGGGCCATGGTTTCTGCCTCGTGTCCATTTGGTGACCGCTTGCGCCCGTGATTGGCGTGAACGGCCAGTACGGCGGGGTCGCCGGTACGATTGTCAATCACGGCTACCTCGGCGCGCTGGTAGGGGATCAATTCTCCCAGGTGCTGCAGCGCGGCGCCGGCAATGGCGGACGGCGAATGGGCCATCAGGATTGCCTGATCGATGTCGCGCATCGTCTGCAGGCGCTCCATGTAATGGTGCAGTCTCTCTGTTGCTCGTTCCTGGCTGGTGACGTCCCGGATCACGGTGACCACCTGCGTCACCCGTCCTTCGTGGAAAACCGGAATTTTGCGTGTTTCGGTGACGAACTCGACGCCGTCGATGAAATTTCTTTCCCCCTGGGTAAAGAGTGGTTGGCCGGTCTCTAGGACATGGCGATATTCGTCCTTGATGCGATCGGACAGGAAAGGAAAGACATGGAATATGTTTTTTCCGATTACGGCCTCTTCCAATCCCAGCTTTTTATTCCACTGCCGGAACGTCTCGTTCAACAACGTAAACTCGAGGTCCCGGTTGACGACGTGGATGGCATCGGCCATCAGGTCCAGCGTGACGCGATGTTGGTGTTCTGATGCCCGCAAGGCCAGCTCTACCTGTACGCGGCGCATGCCCAGGGCAAAGATCGTCGCCAGGCGTTGAACGGCGACCAGGTCGTGTTTGTCGTAATCTTGCTCTGCGTTCGCCAGCGTGATCTGCCCAACCAGGGTTTCGCCGTGCCAGGCGGGTACAGAGAGGAAACGCCGGAGGGGGGCGGTCCCCGCAGGGAAACCGCAAGACCTGGGGTCCTGCGCGGCGTCGTTCGTCAGCAGGGGCTGCCCGTGTTCGAGAACCCAGCCCCACAGCCCGACGGGTTCGCCAAAGGCGATTTCCTCCCCTGCTGCCTCGGGCGGGCCCCACAACTCTCCGCTCAGCGCCGGGGAGATCAAGTGTCCGGTCTCGGGGTCGATGTAGCCGACATAACCGCTGGGACTGTGCGTAAAGCGAAGCGCTTCCTCCAACGTCAGGGCGGCGACATCCTTCGTCGAATGCGCGGCCATCAACTTTTCCGACAGTTCTGCCATCGCGGCATTTACCGCTGCCTCGCGTGCCAGTTGGTCTTGGGCATCTTTGATCGCGGTGATATCGCGCAAGGCGCCGATCATTCCGATGGGCTTGCCCGCTTCATCGTGGAGGAGGGTGTTCTGCATCCAGGTAGGGAACTCGGTGCCATCCCGCCGGACGTGCCAAATCTCGCCGTTGAACTGGCCTGTCTCTTGAATCTGGCGGTTGGCAGCCTCGACCGCCGGCATCTGCGCCGGCGTGTGAAAGACCGAGATATGTTTTCCAACCAGCTCTTGTGCCGTGTAGCCGTGCAGGGCCGCAAAGGCGTCGTTGATGAACAACAGCTCCCCCTCCAGGTTCATCACGGCGACGCCCTCGGTGCTCTGTTCGATAACAGTCGAGAGCAAGTGGATCCTTTCTTGCCGTTGTTTGCGCGCGGTAACATCCTGCACTGCGCCATAGATGCGCACGACCCGTCCCTCTGTTTCGTCCCATACCGGTCGCGCCAGGTTGTGCATCCATTGGACATTGCCGTTGCTGTCGATCACCCTGAGCTCGAGCGAATCCTCTTGCCCGGCGAGAAGGTTGTGGATCGATTGTTGCACGCGGGACAAATCCTCTGCCGGAATGAAGCGAACCCAGGCATCGTCCGCTGCAATCTCTTCCTGGGTCATGCCGACGATGTCGAGGAAGCTGGCGTCTCCCCAATCGCGCACCAGCCGGCCGTCCGCCTCCACCCGGTAGACGTACGCAAAGTCCGAGGTGATCTCGGAAAAAAGGCGGTGACGCTCTTCGCTTTCCTGCAGTGCACCGACTGAACGGCGCAGGATGACGGCCACCAGCCAGACCACCATCGCCAGGACCAGCAGCGAGACGGTCAGGGCGGTGATGTTGTACACTGCAAATCCCGTTTCCGTGTACGGCGCCAGGGGTGGATGGGAAGACTGCCAGATTACGACCCCGGCGTACAAAACAGCGCAAAGCAGGGCGACGAGAAAGGTGCTGGTCGGCCAAAGCAGCAGTCCGGTAATGACGATGGCGATCGCATAGACCAGGGTGATCATGTTTGCCGTGCCGCGCGTGGTCAGCGAGACCGTCGTGGCGACAATGATGCCGAGAGAGAATAGCTGGATGGCCAGCTGAACACGTTTCTGGCGCGAGAGGAAATACGCAACCGCCGTCACCGTCACTACCAGGGCAATGTTGACCAGCGGCCCGACTCCGAATGAGGATGGCTCGGCGACAAAGAGGATGGCGGTAATGACGATTGCTAATGCCAGCAGGACGGCAAAGCTAAGCAGCAGGATGTTAAAGATGCGGGTTTGAAGAGAGGTCCCCTTCTCGTGGGCCGAGGGTTCGACCAGCCGAGTCAAAAATTTGCGCATTGGAATTCCCCCGATCCTTGATTATAGCGCGAAAAGTGCTGGCTGCAACCGAAGGCGGGGTCAAGATCTGCCGTTTCCCTCCCGGCCGATCTGCTGCTCGGCGAGGGCCTCGCTCACCGTCTGGGCTGTCGTCTGGCGCATATCGACTCCTGCGTCGCCAAAGACGTAGAGTGGCCCTTTGCCTTGCAAGTTCTCTCTGAGCAATACGACGTCTATTTTCTGGTCGACCAGCCACTCGGCGACGCGGATGCCCTTCGCGCGCTCCTGGGCCAGGTAGGGGTTGGCTTGAATCTGCCGCGTTTCTATCGCCCCGTCCGCCAGGCGAACGCGAACCAGGGCAAAGTGGGGCGCCTCGCCAAAGTGCGCACTGATCGTCCCTTCGGGATCGCTCAGGGGGAGGGCGAATTGGAGGTGGGTTCGCCGCATCGGTTCGGCGTGGATGAGCACGCGGTCGATGTGGGAGACGGCGCGGCGAATCTGCGCCTCGATGCGTTGCGTGGCTGCTGCAGCCTTTTCCAGCTCGTGCACGCGCAGGGCGACCTCTGCTTCGACGAAGCGGAAACGGCCGGCGTTCCGCCCTCGCACGTCGACCACCTCGGCCACCGTCGGTTCGGCGGCAATGGTCTGGCGGATGGTCTGCAAGGTCTCGGCGTCCAGCGAAGCGTCCAACAGCACGCGCATCCCGTCGGCCAGCAGCTCCCAGCCGGTCTTGCCGATGGCGACGACAATGACCAGGGCGGCGACGCGGTCCAGGGGCAGGTCGACCAGCTGGCCCAGCAGGGCGGCAAAGACGATGCCGGTGGTAAAGACGTGGGCGCGGTATTCGCGGGCGTCGGCGATCAGCGCTGGCGAGTTGGCCTGCCGCCCGGCGCGCAGCTCAAAGTAGCTAAAGATGAGGGGGATGGCAGTGGCCACGATCAGCCCGCCCAGCATCCAGGGGCTGACGCGGGTCTGCCGCTCCGCTTCAAAGAGGGCGCCTCGCGCGATCTCGTAGGCGGTGAGGAAGGTCATCACCGCCAGGATGACGGCGACGATGTTCTCCAGCTTGTAAAGCCCGTAGGGGAAATCTCTCGACTTGCGCGTCGAGAGCTTGAGGCCGACCAG
Organism: Anaerolineae bacterium; assembly: GCA_016931695.1. Taxonomy (GTDB): domain Bacteria; phylum Chloroflexota; class Anaerolineae; order B4-G1; family DUEL01; genus JAFGEI01. Next base: position 17,716 of record JAFGEI010000099.1, read on the forward strand.
CACCGCGACCGCCGTCAGCAGGTCGACCAGGTTGTGGATCATTTCCGCCTGGACGGCCAGGCTGCCGGAGGCAATGGCGATGCCCATGTTGATCGCCGCCAGCACGACGTTGACGAGGATGGAATACCAGCCCCACCGCTCGACAGCGCGGGGCGGCGCGGGAGAGGAGGGAGAAAGGGATGAATGCTCCGCCATATCTCAGAACTCGAGCACGGCCCCGGCCGGAAAGGGGCCCACCCGCTCGCCAAAGGCAAAGGCGAGTTCCATGTAGGCCGCCTCGCCGGTGCAGTGGTTTGGATACAACATCGGCGCGCCCATGTGATCCAATGCGCCGATCACATAGCGCAGTTGGGCGGCGTCGGCGCCGACCAGGTGCATCCCCCCGACCACTGCCGCCGGGCGCCGGCCGAACTGCCGCTCGACGTGCCGCAGGGTGTTCATGATACCGGCGTGGCAGCAGCCGCAGATCAGCACCAGGCCCTGGGCGCATTCCACTATCAGCGCCATGTCGTCCCGGTAGGGATCGGCGACCCATTCCTCGCCCTGGCGCAGATAGTGGTGCGCCGAGCGCCCTTCCGGCTCGGGGCGGTCCTCGATCGCGCCGCTGGTCCAGACGCCGGGCAGGACCTGCTGGGGCTGCTCGCTGAGGCGCAGGTCAGACCGGCGGAGGACTCGGGCTGTTTCCGGTGGCAATCCTGCCGACCTCATCGCGCCTTCCCGCCGCGAGAAGCGCTCTCGCAGCAGGTCGGGATGCGCATAGACGGGCAGGTCTGGGCGGCGCTCCAGCAGGTCAGCCAGGCCGCCGCTGTGGTCGCGGTGGGCGTGGCTGAGAGCCACGGCGGCAATGTCCTCCGGCGTGCGGCCCGCCAGACCCAGGTTGTGCAGCAGCACCCGGCCCGTAAGCCCCGTGTCGAAGAGGACGCTTCCGTGCGCCGAATCGATCAGAAAGGCCAGTCCTGGCTCGGTCTCGAAAGCGCTGTGGGGCCGCGCGGCGCTGTCGATCAGGCAGGTCAGCTTCATTCCTGTTCCAGTTTTTGCAAGCGCGCCATCACCTCATCCATTTGCTGCTGCAGCAGCTCTGCTTCTTCCTGCAGCCGGCCTACCTCGTCCTGCTCGTACTCGCCCTCGGGGGGGAGATCGGCGTGGCCGTGATCGACGCTCTCCCGGCAGGGGGCCGCGCCCTGCAGCGCGCCGCCCAGGTACTGCTCCAACGAGTGGCGGACGGTGCCGTAGGCGCCGGTCACGGGCTGGATGCCGTACTGCTGGAAAGAAGAGATCGCTCGCCCGCCCATCCCCCCAGTCAGCATGACGTTGACGCCCTGGCTGTGGATAAAGTTGGGCACCTGCCCCGGCTGGTGTTGAGCGTAGTAGGGGTTGGATATCGAACTCACTGCCCGAACGTCCCGCCCGTCCAGGTCGACCAGGATGAAATAGGGACAGCGGCCAAAGTGGGGACTGACGACGCTGTCCAGGCCCTGTTCGGTATCGGCAGAAATTGCAATTCTCATCATTTACCTCTCTTTGTGACTGTCTATGTTGTCCTGTCGCATACGGCATTCGTAAGCCGTCAAAAGGCAATCGATCATCCGCTTCGTCTCGACCAGGTCCTGTGTCCACCAGGCGAGCACCTCGTCTCCCAGTGGGCTTATCCGGTAGACGCGGCGGGGCGGCCCCTGGCTCTCCTCATCGTCCCAGCAAGAGGTCACCCAACCACGCTCCTCCATATCCCGCAGCGCCCGGTAGACGACGCTGGGGTTGACCTCGTCCAGGCCAAAGCCACCCAGTTGCTCCAGCAAGGTGTAGCCGTGCGCCGGGCCGTGTTGCAGCAGCAGGAGCAACGCTGGCTCCATGATCCGCGCCGTGCGGCGGGAACAACCCTGGCGTCTCCAGCGGCCCTGACCACGTCCGTGCATTCTTGCTCCTCACCTCGTCGCTTGAGGATACCACACTATTGTCAATTTGTCAATAGTCGTTTTGCACGTAGCCGGCGCTGCGGGGGAGGAGGCATCCGGGCTGACGCCCGGAGCGGGCATGCTACTGCTCGTGCAGATTCTGGGCCGCGATGAACGAAAGCCCCTTCTCCGTCAGCGCCCGCGCGGTGCGGTTGACGGAATTGTGCTTGTCGAGATAGTTGCGCAACATGTACGGCATCTCGCCTTTGGCTTCGATCTCGCTCTTGTCGCGGAAATAGTCGAGAATGTCCGAGGGGTGCTCGCGCTGTACGTCGATCTCGGGCACTGCGCCTTCGTGCTTGGCCGAGATGTTGGCCACGTGATCGGCGATCTCGACCAGCTCCTCCAGCCGGTCGTAGGGCTGGCGCACGATCGACTTGTAGGTCTCGGTGATGTGGTGCTCGAAGCGGACCACGTCCTCGAACCCCAACGCACTGCGGATTTGAGCCGTGATCTCCATCGTCTCGTTGTTGACCGAGTTGGACCAGTTAAAGCCGATGAGCGGGCTGGTGCCGTCGGGGCGGGAAAAGAGCTTGGCCCCGAGCAGGGTCCACAGTGCGGCATAGGGGTTGTCATTTCCCATGTAGACGGAAATCTTGAACTCGTTGTCCACGCCGAGCTTGTACAGCAAATAGGCCAGGAAAACGGTTCCCGGGTTGACGTTGAGCACCTGCTTGATGCCATAGCTGGTATAGTAATGAAGGAACTCGTCGAGCCACTTGAGGGCGTACTCGTTCGGCTGGCCGACGCCGCCAAAGTAGCCGGTGATCGTCTCCGGCCCGCCCAGGTGGACGTTGGAGCCGTCGGTCCCTTTCGTGTCCAGCGTCTCGACGTAGCTGGCGCCGACGATCTGCATTGCCGCCGCCACGGCCAGGATGTCGCCGTCCGCCTCCTGCTCCTTCATCTTGCGCACGCGGATAAAGCGGCCCGGCATCAGCTCGTCCTGTTCGATGGCCTGCCGCGCCTCGGCGATCAGGAAGGGAAAATACTGCAGCGCGCTGATCTCGAGGGTGACGGCGAAATCGTCCTTGAAATCGATCTCGTCGGCCCGGCCTCCCAATATCTTGCGGCGATAGTCCGCCACGCTGATAAACGCTCTCTGATCCCGCTGCTCCATCAACCATTCGAGGTCGGCGATGTAGGCGGGGGCGACCTTCTCCAGCTGCGCCATCAGGTTGGAGAACTGGCGCGCCTCCTCCGCCCGGCGATTGATCTCTTCCGGGGTGCCGTATTTCTCGACCACTTCCAGGAAGGCGTTAACTGCCTGGTTATTGGGGTCGAGCAACAGGGCGTTGATCTCGTCAAAGCAGGATGTGGGGATTTCGAGTCGGTTTCTCAGATTCTCGCTCACTTGATGCCTCCTTAACTGGGTCTCGTAGTGACTCTCCGTTTTTGCCGGCCTGTAGCGGGTCGGCGGGGATATTTTACCTCAAGTGGCAGGGTTGCCAAGTCGGCTGCCCCGGACCCGGTGGGGATCGGCGAGGAGTTGCTCTATGCCATCCGCGTGGCTAACCTGGGCCAGCAGGCGACCGGCCTGATCGTCACCGACACGGTCCCGCTCAACACGACCTACGTGCCGGGCAGCGCCACCGGCGGCGGCATGCTGGTCGGCGGCCAGGTGGTGTGGGAGGTCTCTCTGCTCGGTGTTGGTCGGCAGCGCACCCTGGCCTTTGCCGTTACAGTCGACAGCGGCCTCGAGGTGCGCAACGACCAGTACGGCGTGATCTGTGAGGAAGGGGTCGGTGACCGGGGCGCACCGGTTGTGACGCGAATCGCCGGCCGTGCGATCTACCTGCCAGCGATCTTTTGCGCGCCGTGAGGCGGCCATCGCAAGAATACTGCAGTAAACTCAAATTGAACCAGGTGCGACGCACTTTCAAAGTACGTCGCACCTGAATGCTCCAGCTCGTGCCTTTTAGGCTGGCCGGTGAATCCGCCCGTTTGAGTTTTCACTGTTTTTGGTGTATGATAGCAGCCTGGACGGCAACGGCTCGAGCCCTTCTCACGACAAGCGGGTGGGCGGTTGCTTCAGAACACTGCAACAGGAGAAGACTCGCCATGAAAGTATTGCTTGTAAAAGACGTCCCAGGCCTCGGCGTAGAGGGCGATGTCAAAGACGTTGCGCCCGGCTATGCGCGGAACTATCTCTTGCCCCAGGAACTGGTTGTCCCCGCCACTCCCGGCGTGCTGAAATCCGCCCGGCAGGAAAAAGAGGCACGAAAAGCGCGCGAGGCGCGGATGGCAGCGCGGGCGGAGGAACTGGCCCGGCGAATCTCGGAATTGACGCTCAGCTTTGAGGCCAAGGCCGGCCCGATCGGCCGCCTCTATGGCTCTGTCACCACAGCCGAGATCGCCAAGGCGCTGGAACGAGAGCTCGGCACGCGCTTCGATCGGCGCATGGTCCTGGGCCAACCCCTCCGCGAGGTGGGCGAACACGCCGTCCCCATCCGCATCAGCCACCAGGTCGAGACCCAGGTCAGGGTGATCGTCACAGGCGAGGGGGAGGAGTACATTCCCCCAGAAGCGACAGCGGAAGCGCCAGAAATTGCTCAGGACGAGGAAGCGGGCGAGATGACCGAACTGTTCCCAGACGAGGAAGGGGGCGAAGCGGCGCTGTAGCTGTTGGGGGCAGGCGGCCTGAAAACCGGAACTGGCCCCGTTGTGCACCCAGACGATATGGACGACCTTGGGAACTGGCTGCGCGGCGCGCGCGAGGCACAAGGGCTCACTTACCAGGACGTCGAAAAAGAGACCCGCATCCGTGCTCGCTACGTGGAAGCGCTGGAGGCGGGCGACTATGAGGCGATGTCCGGCGGCGAGGCCCAACTGCGCGGGTTTCTGCGCCGCTATGCCCATTTTGTCGGCCTGTCGCCGGAGGAAGCCATCCTCCGCTACGAGCGCCAGGTGCACAAAAGGCCGGAGGAACCGCCCCCCGTCGTCTCTCCCACCCCAGAGTCGAAAGCCTCTCCCGATCTCTCGCTGACCCCCTCGCCGTGGCGCAGTCTGTGGGTGATCCTGGCGCTGGCGGTGGTTGTTGCCATGGCCCTCGGCGGCACCTGGCTGATCCAGCGCTCCGGCTGGCTTTCCGGCAGCGCTGGGACGACGCCGTCCGCTGCCACGACCGCGGCCCCAGTCACAGGCACCGTGACTGCACCGCTCCCTTCCCCTCCCGCCACGGACGCCGCCCCGTCCCCCGCGCCCACCTTCCCCGTCGCCCCCGCGGGCGGCGTCACGGTGACGCTGGAGGCGGCGGAACACGTGTGGGTGCGGGTGACCGCCGATGGGTTCACCGCCTTTGAGGGCATGATTTCGCCGGGCGGCGCTGCGAGCTGGTACGGCGACGAGATGGTCGTGGTGGAAAGCGGCAACGGCGCCGGGCTCGTCGTCGTCGTCAACGGCCAATCCCAGGGCCGCCTCTGCGGCCGGGGCGAACTGTGCGCCCGGGGCTGGGGTCCCCGCGGCGAGATCGAAGTAACCCAGCCATAAGCGCCGCTCACCAGAACGGCAAGCCCGTTGATCGGGTCCCTACGCGCGAGAGCGGCCGATTTCCTCTCCCTCCAGGTAGCGCCGCAGCAGGTCGAGAACCGCCTCCGCCGACGCCGCCTTGTTCGCCTGGCGGTCCCCCGGCCAGACGTGCCGCTCGACCCACTCACCGTCCGCCGCTGCCAGGGCGACATAGACCAGCCCCACCGGCTTTTCCGGCGTGCCGCCGCCGGGGCCGGCGATCCCCGTCACCGAGACCCCGAGATCAGCCCACAGCACCTGGCGAATCCCCCGTGCCATTTCCAACGCTGTCTCCGGGCTGACGGCTCCGTGCTCGTACAGGGTGGCGTGTCGCACCCCCAACAATCGCTCCTTGGCCTCGTAGGCGTAGGCGGTGACCGATCCCAGGTAGTACTCGGAACTGCCCGGCACGTTGGTGAGGCGGTGGCCGACCAACCCGCCGGTGCAGGATTCGGCTGCCGCCAGCGTCAGGCCCCGCTGCCGCAGCAGGCGGCCCACGGCAACCTCTAACAACTCGTCCATCTCGACCTCCTCGGCGGCGGCAAACGGCCCCGTGCCTTGGGCGACCATCGCTCGCAGCCGTTCCACCGCGGCCAGGGCCGCGTCCCGCTCCCCCGGGCCCAGCAACAGGCCAGCGAACTCGTCCTCGTCCAGCAGCGTGATCCGCCGCTGCGGGTCGACCCACAGGTCCAGGGCCAGGTCCTCGGCGCTGACCGCCGCCGCGGCAATGCGCGCCGGGCGGGCGATGTCGCAGTACCAGCCCCGCAGCCGCCCCCCGGCTGTGCGGATCTCAAAGATGTTGTACCAGCGGTCGGTGTAGAAATGCTCTGCCCACCGGTCGCCGGGGGCCAGCACGACGTATCCCAGGTCGGCCGGGCGCTCCCAGACCGTCGCCAGCAGGATTGACGTGGGCGTGCGTTCGATAACCTGGCCGGCGTAGGCAGTGACCTTCCGCCCCTCGTGATCCAGTTTTTGTACCGTTACCCAATCCATCGCCAGGATTGTACCGCAGGGGAGAGAAAGCGACAAGGGCTTGTGCTCCGGCCAGGAATCTGGTAAAGTTGTATCTCATCTCACGCGAAAGGAGAAACCAATCGATGCCGAAACAAATTGCCCTCGTTCCCTTGCTGGCCCTGCCGTTCCTCCTGTTCTCCATCTCCCTGGCCTACGGCGCGCCAGGGCCGCAGACGGTGCAGCCCATCTACGACGGGCCGGAGCTGGATTACCAGCCATCCGTCATCCGCCTCCAACCAAGCGGCGACCTGATGGTCGTCTTTGAGCGGATCAACCCGAGCAGCTTTTACGGCGATTTTTACGTCACCTTCTCGAGTGATAACGGCGAGACCTGGTCCCTGCCCCAGGCCATCGTCGACTCGCCGCTCAACGAGCGCCACCCGTCGGTGGTGCAGTTGGGCCCCAGTTCGTTTGCCTTATTTTACCTGGTGGACGAGGGTGGGGGGGCTTATCGCCTGCACCGCGCCACCTCGTCCGACGGTGTCACCTGGAGCGACCAGGGCATGATCGACCTGGGTTGGAGCAGCCCGGGCGAGATCAACCCCACCGTCATCCGCGAGGCGGACGGCACGCTGACCATGACCTATCATCGCTACGGCGGTCCCAGCTACATCGCCCAGTCGACCGACGACGGTGTCACCTGGGACACGCTGATGACCCAGGTCAGCGACGGCAGCGCGCCGCTGCCCCGGCTGGCCAAGCGGGAGAGCGACGGGCTGTACATCGTCAGCTACCAGGTCAACCCCGGCGGCAACAACCTCGACATCTATGCCAAGACCTCCTACGATCCCTACGACTGGAGCGGGCCGCAGGTCCCCGTCTCCACCGACATCAACAGCCACGACTCCCAACCCATCGTCCTGGAGGACGGCACGCTGCTGGTTGCCTACGCCAAGACCTATGCCGGCTATTTCGACATCTTTTACCGCACCAGCTGCGACGGCGTCAGTTGGGCGCCGGAGGTGCGGGTGACGTTCGACGGCGCGCACTATGACACCCAGCCGCACCCGCTGCTGCAAGGGACATTGGGCCACGTCATCCTGACCTGGCCGCACCAGGAGAGCGTCACCCCCTACGAGGACCACGACGTCTGGATCGACACCGATATTGTCGTGCCAATGGGCACCATCGACAAGAGCGTGACCCCCAGCGTATTTGCCCCCAACGACCGGCTGACCTACATCTTGCATGCCACCAATGACTTTTACTGTGCTGGAACGGGTTGGTTAGTCGATCCCATCCCGCCCGAGATCACCTACGTCCCCGGCAGCCTGTGGGCCAGCGGCGGCAGTTACGGCTACAATCCCGCGGGCCAGGCCATCACCTGGACCGGGACGATCTCGAATGCCCAGCAGGTGACCATTACCTTCCAGGTCACGGCGACCGGGTCGCTGATCGACGGTGATGTGGTGACCAACACCGCCTGGCTGACCGAAACCGCCGGTACCGTCCAACTCGCACAGGCAATGGCGACCGCCGATACCCTGCCCCCTACCTCGGCCATTCTCGACCCAGCGGCGGGCCAGTTGATCAGCGGCACCGGCTACTTGATCGGCGGCGTCGCCAGCGACACTGTCTCTGGCATCGCCGAGGTCGCCGTCTCTGTCGACGGCGGTCCGTGGGAGGTAGCGGCGGGCGCCGAGGCGTGGTCGTATCTCTGGACGGGGCTGACCGACGGCGAGCACAACCTGCGCAGCCGGTCGACGGATGGCGTGGGCCGCGTGCAAGAGCCGGGCCCTGGCATCACCGTCACCGTCGACAACACCCCGCCCGCCCTGGCTGCCTTCACCCCCATCAGCGGCGCGGTGGACGTGCCGCTGACGGCGACGGTGGCGCTGACCTTTAGCGAGCCTATCGTCACCCCCACGCTGGCCTTTCAGGTCGCACCCGACCCTGGCGGCTGGTCGGCGGCGTGGAACGGCGCGCGGACGGCGGTGACCCTGTCCCACGACGGATGGAACCCCGCCCAGATATACACCTTTACCCTGGCCCAGGCCCGCGACGCGGCGCTGAACCCGATCACGCCGACGGCGTGGTCGTTCGCCGCGCTGTGCCAGGCGGTCGAGATCGTCGCCGTGACCACCGAGATCTCGGCCTGCACGGTGACGTTCGGCGCCGAACTTGCTGGCACGCCGCCCTTTAGCTACACCTGGGATTTCGGCCTCTTTGGCGGCAGCACCGTTCCCACCCCCACGGTCGACTTTGGCGCCAGCGGCACCTACCCGGTGACGCTGACCGTCCAGAACGGATGCGGCCAGGGGGTTCACGCCCTGGATGTTACCTGCGGCTTGGCCTTCCGGGTCTATGTGCCGCTGCTGCTGCGGGAGAGTGAGCGCCGCTAGGGGCAACCCTGCGGTGCGGCAGGGGCGCAGCGCGCCGCGCCCCTGCCGCCAAGCCAATTCCCTATCGTCCGCCGCCTACGGGGCGCGCAGGATCAGGGGCAGGTAGAGCTGGGAGAGGCCAGCGGCGGCGATGCCGCTGTGCCAGAAACCGCCTGCCAGGACGTAGCTGCCGCCCTGCCACTGTGCCGCGTCCGGCTGGCCGACGGTGCCGCCCAGGCGGTAGCCCTCGGCGGTGTTGAACGTCGCGCCGCCGCCGTCGACCGTGTTCCAGCTCAGGTCGTACCCGCCGCCCGATTGCGCCATGGCCGGAGAGACCCACAGCAGGGCGGCCAGCAGCGCGAGCAAAACGAGCGCTCGTTTCATCGCCCACCTCCTTACTGCAGGATCACCAGCATCAAGATGACGCCGGTGCCCTCTTCCAGGCCCTCCATCGCCTTGCCGATGGTGCGGCCAAAGCAGCGCTCGGCCCCCTCGCAGCGCATGGCGTGGCCGGGGATCGAGGCCGCCGTCAGCAGGTCGCCGGGCTGGATGGCGCCGTTCTCGGCGCTGACCTTGACCGGGACGATGCCGGCGATGGCCAGCGGCGCCAGGCCGGTCGGGTCCAGCTCCTCGTTGGCCCCGCCGACAAAGCCGGGCTGGGTGGAGTAGACGCCGACTACGCTGCCCTGGTAGGCCTCTGTGCTGCGGGCGAGCTGCCCGTCGAGCCCGACGACGAGCACGTCGCCCGGCTCCAGGCCGCCCACGGCGGGCAGCATCTCGGCAAAATCGGCCGCGGGAGTGGTCCAGCCATTGTCCGCATACCCCCACCCATCTCCTGTGAAGCGAAATTCGCGGTCGCCGCCGTTGCCGCCGTAGGCCCACAGCAGGTCGCCGCCGGACTGATTGCGCAGCCAGATGGTGGGATAGCTGGGAGTGGCGTTGCTGAAAAAGCCGGCGTTCCCGGCGGTGCTGGTGCCCCAGACGCCCGCGGGTGGGACAGGAGTATCGCTGGTACCGCCATACATGCCCTTCACCCCCGCCCGGCCGCCAGCATTGGTCACGCCGAGCACGCCGTGGGTGCTGCCAGCAGCGCCGTACACGCCAGCCACGCTGGAATCGCTGCTGCTGCTGACGCCATAGACGCCGTATTCGCCGCCCGTGCCATAGACGCCATAGTTGGTGGCTGCGGTATTGCCCCCGTTGCCGTGAACGCCATAGACGGAGCCGCTGCTGCCCGCCGCCACGCCCTGGACGCCATAGTTGTTGCCCGTGCCATAGAGGCCGATGTTGCTGCTGGTACCATAGACGCCGTAGGTGCTGCCTGCGCCATAGATGCCCTGGGTGGTGCCGCTGCCGTACACGCCGGTGGGGCCGCCGGCGCCGTGCACACCCTGGTTGGTGCCCGTGCCATAGACGCCAACCGAGCCGCCTTCGCCGCGCACGCCGGTGCCGCTGCTGCTGACGCCGAGCACGCCGCGGGAGGGGCCGGTGCCATAGACGCCGATGTTGCCGCTGCTGGTGCCCTGCAGGCCATAGTTCGTCCCGACGCCATAGACGCCGATGGCGCCGCCCTCGCCGTGGACGGAGATGTTGCTGCTGGTGCCATAGACCCCGGTGCCGCCGGCGGTGCTGCCGCCATAGACGCCCGTGTTGGCGCTGACGCCCTGGACCCCATAGGTTGCTCCGGTGCCATAGACGCCGTACTCGCCGGCCGTGCCATAGACGCCATAGTTGGCGGCTGCTGTATCGCCGCCGTCGCCATAGACGCCATAGACGCTCCCGCTGGCGCCACTCGCATAGCCGTGGACGCCGTAGCTGGGCGCAATGCCCGAGACGCCATAGCCAGAGGTCGAGCTCACGTGGCCGTAGACGCCGCGCGTCGTGCCGCTGCTGGCGGTGACCTCGCCTTCCACGCCCATGCCGCTGCTGGAGATGGACCGGCCATAGATGCCGCGCGTCGGGTTGGTGGGATAGTTGTTGCTGACGTAAATGCCAAAGCTGTACCCGGACTGGGCCAGTTGGACGTCGGCGTAGGTGCCGGCGAGATGCAGGCCGTGGTTGGTCAGGTGGGCGCCGCTCCACGTCTCGCCCCAGTGGTCGTGGTCGGCGCTGGCAAAGTCGGCGGCGTGGTAGCCGTCGAGCAAGTCGGCGTTGAGGGTGGGCTGCAGCGCGCCGTTGTTCAGCGCCAGGTCGCCGCTTTCGTTGCCCAGGTAGCCCTCGGCGCCCAGGTCGCCGTAGGCGCTGTAGTAGGAATAGCCCAGCGTACCGGTGTCGATGTTGGAGGCGTCGCGGTAAAAGGCGCCGTGCTGGCCGTCCAGCCGGTCGGCGTCGAGGGCGTAGGTCGCCGTGGCGGCCCAGGTGGCGGTGACGGCCCACGTCGCGCTGACCGCCTCGGCGACGGGGCTGGTGATGTCCGAGCCGGGATGGGTGTGACCGATCAGCGCATAGACGCCATCGTGGTCGTGGTCGTAGTGGGCGACGTAGGGGGCGGAGCCGGTGCCGGAGAAGGCGACGGTGAGGGTGACCGGGCCGCTGGCCCCGCCGCCGCCGAGGCCATCCCCGGCATAGACGCCGGTGATGTCCCCGCCGGCCAGGTCGGTGCAGATCCAGGCCGAGCCGTCCCACATTGCGGCCTGGCCGTCAGCGCATGCCTGGGGCAAGCGGTAGGTGTCGACGATGCTGAACTCGGCGCCGACCAGGTCGAGGCCGGTGCCACTGCTGTAGGTCGTGTCGTCGTCGGCGGCACAGACCCAGGCCGAACCGTTCCACTTGGCGACCTGATCGCCCGCGCAGGTCTGGGGCAGCCGGTAGGTGTCGACGATGCTGAACTCGGTGCCGACCAGGTCGAGGCCGGCACCACTGCTGTAGGTCGTGTCGTCGTCGGCTGCCGGGAGCCACTCGCTGCCGCTCCATTCCAACACCTGGGAATCGAGCGGCGCCGTGCTGGAGACGGGATACGTGTGCAGCGACCCGGTCGAGCGGGAAAAGTGGGCGTAGGGCGCTGCTGCCAGCTCCTGCAGGCCCAGGTCGACAAAGGCGGCGTCGGCCGGGCATTGCACCTGGACGCCCAGCCAGCGGGCGTCGCCGGCAAAGACGGCGCTGCCAAAGTCGAGATTCACCGTAAAGAGTCCGTCGCTGATGGCGACGGTGTGGGTGATGGGCGCGCCGATCGGCGCGTCGCCCTGGTCGTCCGCGTAAAGCCGAAACGTGACGTCACACGTCTCGCTGACTGGCTGGCCATCCTTGTACAGCCGGCCCTGGTAGGTAAAACCGGTGTCCAGGGCCGCCGCCGGAGCGGGCCTGCGGTCCGGGTCCTGCGCGTAGGTCAACCCGGTGGTCAGGGCGAGCAATAGCCCCAAGGCCAACACACTGTAGAACAAGCGATATCGTTTCATTTTTCCTCCTGAGAATCGATTGGATTTTTGTCGCCTTTGGAAACCCTCCCAAGCCCGGAAAGGGAGAGGGCGTGGGTAGCCTTCCTGTAGAGTGTTGTTCTGCCCAGTATCGCCCGGACGTTCACGTCCGGGCTCAGGAAGCCAAGCCCTGCGGGCTAAAATCAGCCCCCGCAGGGGGCCTGGCTGATCGAGCCGGGCGGTTTAGCCCGGCAGGGTGGTTGAGCTTGAACAACACTCAAGAGGGGTGCTGCCTGTAGTAAACCTAATTCTGCCGATCAATAAACCATCACCTCCTTCTGTTATAACGTATTGATATTCAATTTGGTACGGCCTGGGTATTTTGCTTCGATCTTCCACCCTCCAAGATAATTGGCCGAGTTATTGTATTGTGAGTATTTTGACAATGGCACATTTCATTAGATTGCTCTGCCAAGCACGGGGAAGGGGGAAAAGGGGGGTTTCGCAGGCGGCGAAGCCGCCTGC
>JAFGEI010000020.1 GCA_016931695.1 Anaerolineae bacterium
CCAGCGGGACCTCGCGGGGTAGGGCGTGGGCCAAGGCGAACAGCGTCTTGACGTTGAGATGCCGGGGGCCAAAAGGGTAGGCGACGCCCTTGCGGCGGCACTCGTGCTCCAGCTGCTGGCGGTCATAGTCGCCGTAGCTGGCCCAGGGCCGCGTCCGGGAACGGTACGCCTCCCGCAGAAGGGCACAGGCAGCCTCCAGGGTTACCCCCTCGCGCTCCACTTCCTCCTGGGTCAGGGTGGTGAGCGCTGTGCAGTAGGGGCTGACCGCCGAGCGCGCCGGCCGCACCAGGATGGCGCGCTTTTCAGTGCGCTCCAGTGTGGCCACGTCGAGCAGGCACAGCCCGATCTCGACGATCTCGTGCTCCTGGCCGGCCGGCGGCGGTCCCTCCCAGCAGGTGGACTCGAGGTCCACGACCAGGATTGCGTCCAATCGTTTGGTCATGCGCTATTTGCGCCGGCCCCGGATGGCCATGGCAACCCAAAAGACGCACCAGGCGACCATGGCGATGCCGGCCAGGGCGATCCGTGTTTCGTCCTCGATCGACTCGAAGCGCACGCCCTCTGGGTCGATGCGGATATATCCCAGGGGACGGGCCTTGCCGCCACCGCCGCTGCCGGCGCCGCCCATCTTTTTCTCCAGCTCGACCTCGATGGCACCCTCATCGGTCACGGGCGCTTCGGCCAACGCCTCTTCCTCGGCCGCACCGGCCTGCGGGGCCGGCCCCGCACCGTACCCGTAACCAAACCCCAGCGATACCTCGGCTACCGGGATGAGGGTAGTCTCGCCCTCGCGCAGCGGCTCCCCGAAGACAGACTTGATGCTCAGCCGGTCCAGCGTCTTTTCCAGCTGTTGGGCGATTTTCTCCGCATGTTCGCTCATGTTCTTCTCCTTATGTCTATTGTCGGCGCTTGACCAGCATGATGAACCAGCAGATCACGGCGGTCACCAGGCCAACCAGGGCGATCCCCCGCAGAGCAGCCCCCGTCGCGTCCTCGATGGGGACGAGCGTTTCCTGCCCGTCGGCCTCGCGGACCTGGACCCCGGTCGGCCGCAGCCGCAGCCATGCCCAGGCCACGCCGGCCCGGGCATGGGCATCGCTGCCGTACCAACCGGTCATCTGCGCCAGGGGCTGGATGTGGCGCCCGCCGATGGCAAATTCATCCCCGACGACGTCCCGCTTCAGCCGCTGGGCGGCGATGGTGAGTTCGGGGGGACGCGCCGTTTCTTGGGCCTCGAGCTCTTGTCCGTCCATCTGTTCTCCTTTTCCTCCGCGATTATACCACAAACTGCACCACGATGAGCAGCGCCCCCAGCACCATCCCGGCGTAGACAAAGAACTGGGCCACCGGGTAGTTGTAGCTGGTGGCCTTTTCGCCGTTGTCCAACTCCAGGTGGCGCATCTCCAGGTACGGATTGGGGGAGCGGCGGTACCAGCCCATCGCCTTGCCGCGTTGGCCGATCAGTTTCTCGGCCTTGATCCAGCCGAAGAGAAACTCGAAAATGCGCAAGGGCTGGCGATAGTCCAGGACGATGAACCCGCCCTCGTCCTGCAGCACCAGGTCCTCGCTGTAGAAGAGACCGGGAATGCCGCGCCCGATGACTTCGCCCTCGATCGTGCAGGGAATGGCCCGCACGGCCGAGACCTTGACCTCTTCGATCAGCGAGCGCACCGTGCGCGGCTGCTCGAACTGGTGGCGGTAGGAGAACTGGCGCTTGAGCCAGGCGCCGCCGGCAAGGAGCAGCAGGACGAGGCCGGCCGCGGCAAAGGGCATCTCGAAGGAGAAGAATGCCACCGCCCCCAGGGCCAGTCCCAGGACCAGGCCGAGTTGCGGCAGGTAGTTGACGATGAGATCGACCAGGAACTCGTCCCAGTAGCTCTCGGGCTGCTCGGCGCGGAAGGAAAAGCGCGTCGGTTGGCCCTGCGCCTCGCTCTGACGCTCCAGGGCGCGGATGCGCTTGGCGGGCAGCGGGTGGGAGGAGTTCAGTTCGAAGAACAGGGCCCAGGGGTTCCACAGATCCCACTTCATCGCACTTTCCATGGACTCGGCGGAGACCGCGCCAGTTGCGGCGCTGGCCAACGCCAGGCCCTGGGCCGCTTTGGGGTCAAAGATGCCAAAGGGGCGGGCCGCGACCATGCGCGTGTCGTCCTTTGGCTTCTCCTGCTTGTCTTTGGGCGCCGCCGCTAGCCCGTAGGCCACCTTGACCAGCGCGGTGGAGAGAGCCTCGGGGTTGCCGGTGACCTCCCCGGAGAACTGGTCGGCATAGTACTCGCGCACGCGGGAGAGGAGCAAGGCGATATAGTTGCTGATGAGATAGACCACAAAGGCGACCAGGCCGACGATTGCCGCATAGCCCGAGTTTCCTCCGCGCCGGCTGCCCCGACCGGAGGACAGAGTGATCCGGTAGAGCAGGTAGAGCAGCAAGGGCACGGTTGCGGCGACCGTCATCACGACAAAGTCCCAGTGGGCGATGTGGCCCAACTCGTGGGCCACGACGGCCTGCCGCTCGGCCTGATCCAGCCGTTCGAGCAGCCCGGTCGTGATGATGAGGCGCGCGTCGCCCGGGTAGTGCCCAAAGGTAAAGGCGTTGGGGTTGCCATCGTGGACCAGGCCGAAGCGCGGCCGCGGGATGTTTTTTTCGGCACAGACGCGTTGGAGAAAGGCCGCCAGCTCGGGGTCGACCGACTCGATGTCGCGCCATTCGATCTTGAAGACGAGCTGCAAAATCCAGGGCCCGAGCAGGTATTGCAGCAGGACGACGCCCAGGGCAAAGACGACGGCGATCCAGGCCGGCGCTTCGAAAAAGGTCAGAACCGCCATTCCCACGCCAAAGAGCAGCGCAAAGAGCAGCGCCAGGACGAGGAACGAGCGGAAAAGCAGATTGACCATGATTCCCTCCTTTGCTACGGGCCGTTCTCGGACGAACTGCCAATCTGGCACAGCCTGGCTGTGACAAAAGGCCGCCCATTGTCTGTACGCAAATCCTCTCGTTTTGTGGCAGCTCCCCGCCCATTTCCAGGAATTGGGCCTTGGGGGTTGGGCCACTAGCGCTAGTGGCCCAACCCGAGGCAAAGCTACAACCCCGGGCTCTTGCTCGCCGCAAAAGCCCCCAAGGCCATACTGTGGTTCCGCCCGCATCGGGCGGGGTGGTACAGGACGGCTACCGTGACGGTGCCCTGAAGACCACCGGCAAGTAGATCAAGTAGGTGGCGCCGCCACACGCTACGGTCACGTCAAAGGCCACCATGGCGTGGCTGTCGACGCAGTTGTAGGCGTGGGCCGTCACGTTGTACGTCCC